>JACOVA010000030.1 GCA_016177575.1 Betaproteobacteria bacterium | reverse complement strand
GCGCACTGGCGCGGCGGCAAGCTCAAGCCGTTGTGCGTGTTCGAGCTCAAGCGCATGCCGTACAAGGCCAAGGTCACCAGCACCATGTCCTGGTCCGACATTCCGATCTGCAAGGAGGCAGGCCTCAGCATCGATTACCTGATGCTGCGCGGCATCTTCATGCCCTCCGGGGTCAAGCAGGAGCACGTGGACTACTACCTCGGCCTGTTCACGAAAATCTTCGCGACGCAGGAGTGGAAGGACCTGATGGAGCGCGGCGCCTTCAATCAGACCAAACTGAAGGGCAAGGAGTACGCCGACTGGGTGGCGCGCGAAGAGGCGCGTCATCTCTCGCTGATGAAAGCCGCCGGCTTCGTCGCCGGACGCTGAAGCGGCACGGCAGGCAACGCGGCCCGGTCCAACCGGGCCGCTTTTTTTGCGGGGAGGATTCGCGATGGCGGAGAACTCGGGCGCTCGCCCGGCACTGCGCTACAAGAGTGCGGAGGTCGCCGTGGCACTCATCATCATGGCGTTCAGCGCGCTGATCGCGGTCGAAAGCTTGAGGATCGGCGCGCGCTGGACCGCGGACGGTCCGCAGACCGGATTCTTTCCGCTGTACATCGCTCTGATCCTGGGCGCGGCTTGCGCGGTCAACCTGCTGCTCGCCCTGCGGATTAAGCCGCAGGCGAACCCGACGTTCGTGCAGGTCGGCCAGCTCAAGCTTGTGCTCTCGGTGCTGGTCCCGGCGGCGGTATTTGTCGGCATCATCCCGTGGACCGGCCTGTACCTCGCGGCAGTCCTGTTTATCGCCTTTTTCATGCACCGGCTCGGCAACTACCCGTGGTGGAAGGCGGCTGCCGCGAGCGTCGCGACCGGGGTGGTGCTGTTCCTGCTGTTCGAGATGTGGTTCCTGGTGCCGCTGCCGAAGGGCCCGCTCGAGCGGGCGCTCGGCGTGGGCTGATCGATGGACGAAATCCAGTCGCTGCTGCAGGGCTTCGCCGTCGCGCTGACGCTGAAGAACCTGCTGTTCATGTTCGTCGGCATCGTGCTCGGCGTGGTGATCGGCGTGCTTCCCGGTCTGGGCGGCGCGAACGGGGTCGCGATCCTGCTGCCGCTCACCTTCACGCTGGCGCAGACTCCGGGCGGCACCACCACCGCGATCATCCTGCTGTCGTGCATCTACTGGGGTGCCCTGTTCGGCGGCGCCATCACCTCGATCCTGTTCAACATTCCGGGCGAGCCGTGGTCGGTGGCGACCACTTTCGACGGCTACCCGATGGCACAGCAGGGGCGCGCCGGCCAGGCGCTGACCGCTTCGTTCACCGCGTCCTTCTTCGGCGCGCTGGTGGCGGTGATCATGATCACCTTCGTGTCGCCGATCATCGCCGAATTTGCGCTCGCGTTCGGTCCTCCCGAGTTCTTCGCGGTGTATCTCCTGACCTTCTGCGCGTTCATCGGCATGAGCAAGGAGCCGCCGTTCAAGACGCTCGCCGCGATGATGCTCGGCTTCGCGCTAGCCTCGGTCGGCACCGACACCGTCACCGGCACGCTGCGCTTCAACTTCGGCTCGATGCTGCTTCTCAACGGCTTCAACTTCCTGGTCGCGGTGATCGGCCTGTTCGGCATCGGCGAGATCCTGCTCAGCCTCGAGGAGGGCCTGGCGTTCCGCGGCGCCAAGGCGAAGATCAGTCCGCGCGTGGTATGGGAGACTTGGAAGCAGCTGCCGCAGTATTGGGCGACGGCGATCCGCTCGTCCGCGATCGGCTGCTTCATGGGCGTGGTGCCGGGCGGCGCAACCCCCGCCTCGTTCATGAGCTACGGCATGGCGCGGCGCTTCTCGCGCACTCGCGACCAGTTCGGCGCTGGCCAGATCGAGGGCGTGGTGGCGCCCGAAGTGGCGAACAACGCCGCGGGCACCAGCGCGCTGCTGCCGATGCTCACGCTCGGGGTGCCCGGATCGCCGACCGCCGCGGTGCTGCTCGGCGGCCTGATGATCTGGGGGCTGCAGCCGGGGCCGCTGCTGTTCGCCGAGCAGAAGGAGTTCGTGTGGGGCCTGATCGCCTCCATGTACCTCGGCAACCTCGCCGGGCTGATCGTGGTGCTCACTTGCGTGCCGCTGTTCGCCGCTATCCTCAGGATCCCGTTCTCGGTGATCGCGCCGATCATCATCGTGATCTGTGCGATCGGCGGCTACACCGTGAACAACGCCATCTTCGACGTGTGGATGATCGTGGTGTTCGGCGTCATCGGCTACGCGTTCAAGAAGCTGCAATACCCGCTTGCACCGATGGTGCTCGCGATCGTCCTCGGCGACCAGGCCGAGGCGTCGTTCCGCCAGGCGATGATCATGTCGCAGGGCGGATTGTCGATATTCTTCGCCAATGCGCTGGTCGGTGGCATGACGGTGCTTGCCCTGGTGATGCTCTTCTGGCCGCTCGTTCCGTGGGTGCTGGCGCGGCTGCGCAGCGCCTAGGCCCGGCCGAGCTTCTGCTTCAGGCGCGAGAGCGTCTCGGGCGTCAGGTTGAGGTAGGCGGCGAGCTCCTTCTTCGGGATGCGCGCGGCGAGGTCCGGGTGCTTGCGGTGAAAGCGCGACAGCCGCCCCGGGGCGTCGAGCAGGTGCAGCGTGATGGTATGCGCCATTACCTCCGACATCAGCTTCATCAGGTCGTACTCGAAGCGCGATTTGATCTCGGGGTAGCGCTCGAGGAACTCGGCCCACAGCGGCATCGGCAGCTCGGCCACGCGCACCTTGGTCACGGCGACGATCGAGTAGGGCGTCGGCGTGCGCAGGCGCCACGCCGCGTACGACGTATCCATCTCCGTCTCGGCGGCGAAGCGCAGGATCATCTCGTGCCCCTCGGGGTTCGAGACCACGCGCTTGACCATTCCCTCGAGGATGAAGATCTGCTCCATCTCCTCGTCGCCCTGGCGCACCAGCGGATCGCCCTTGCGGTACTCGACCACCGCCAGCAGGGGCTCCAGCGCCTCCCATTGCCCCGCCTGCAGGTCGCGCAGGAGCAGGTTCTGGCGCAGCTGCATGCGAATCGTGTTGCGCTGTGGGTGATTGGCGATGGCGGTCATGCGGAGCCGTTGATTAGACTGAAAAAGCTTGACCGCAGTCAAGGTCGCCTGCGGGTGGCGCTTACTATCATTTTCGACCATTTCCGAGGGAGTCCCGCATGGGCACCGTCGAACCTCAAGTCGCTACCGCCAACGTGACAGCCGATGCGCAATCGCAGGTGACCGACGGCTTTCACCTGGTCATCGATGCCCTCAGGCTCAATGGCATCGACACGATCTTCGGCCTGCCCGGTATCCCGATTACCGACCTCACCCGCATGGCGCAGGCCGCGGGCATGCGCGTGATTTCGTTCCGTCACGAGCAGAGCGCCGGCAACGCCGCGGCCATCGCCGGCTTCATGACGCAAAAGCCGGGCATCTGCCTGACGGTGTCCGCCCCCGGCTTCCTCAACGGCCTGACGGCGCTCGCCAACGCTACCACCAACTGCTTCCCGATGATCCTGATCAGCGGCTCCAGCGAGCGCGAGATCGTCGACCTGCAGCAGGGCGACTACGAGGAGATGGACCAGCTCGCCATCGCCAAGCCCCTGTGCAAGGCCGCCTTCCGCGTGCTGCACGCCGAGGACATCGGCGTGGGCATCGCGCGCGCCATCCGCGCCGCCGTCTCCGGGCGGCCGGGCGGGGTCTATCTCGACCTGCCGGGCAAGATTTTCGCCCAGACCCTGGATGCGGCAGCGGGGAAGGGATCGTTGATCCAGGTAGTCGACCCGGCGCCGCGCCAGATTCCGGCCCCGGAAGCGGTGCAGCGCGCCCTGCAGCTGCTTGGGAGCGCCAAGCGTCCGCTGGTCATCCTCGGCAAGGGCGCGGCATACGCGCAAGCGGACGCGGACATCGGCGCGCTGGTGGAGAAGACCGGCATTCCCTACCTGCCGATGTCCATGGCCAAGGGCCTGCTGCCCGATACGCACGAGCAGTCCGCGGCTGCGGCCCGCTCCTACGTGCTGCCCGAGGCCGACGTGGTGATGCTGATCGGCGCACGCCTCAACTGGCTGCTCTCGCACGGCAAGGGCAAGACCTGGGGCGGCAAGAGCCACAAGAACTGGGGCGGCCAGAGGTTCATCCAGATCGACATCTCGCCGCAGGAGGCGGACAGCAACGTGCGCATCGATGCGCCGGTGGTCGGCGACATCGGCTCCTGCGTATCGGCCCTGCTCGCCGGGATCGGTTCGACCTGGCCGAAACCGCCCGCGGACTGGCTGAATGCCATCAACGAGCGCAGGACCAGGAACATCGCCAGGATGGCGGAGACGCTGGCGAAGAATACTGCGCCGATGAGTTTCCACAGCGCGCTCGCCGTGGTGCGCGACATCGTCAAGGCCAACCCGGATACGATGCTGGTCAACGAAGGCGCCAACGCGCTCGACTTCACGCGCAGCATCGTCGACATGTACAAGCCGCGCAAGCGCCTGGACGTCGGCACCTGGGGCGTGATGGGCATCGGCATGGGCTTTGCCGTCGCGGCCGCGGTGGTCAGTGGCGAGCAGGTGATCGCGATCGAGGGTGACAGCGCCTTCGGCTTCTCCGGCATGGAAGTGGAGACGATCTGCCGCTACAACCTGCCGGTGTGCGTGGTCATTTTCAACAACAGTGGCGTTTACCGCGGCACGGATGTCAATCCGACCGGCGGCGCCGATGTGGCACCGACGGTGTTCGTCAAGGGCGCACGCTACGACAGGCTGATGGAGGCCTTCGGCGGGGTGGGCGCGCACGCCACGACCCCGGCGGAGCTGCGCCAGGCGATGGAGGAAGCCGTACGCTCGCGCAAGCCCACGCTCGTCAATGCCGCGATCGACGAAACCGCCGGCACCGAGAGCGGCCGCATTACGAGCTTGAACCCGGCGGCGAAGAAAAAATAGGTTTCTGGAGATCAGAATGGAAGCGCTCAAAGGAGTCCGCATCCTCGACATGTCGCACGTGCAGGCAGGGCCGACCTGCTCGCAGCTGCTGGCGTGGATGGGGGCCGAGGTGATCAAGTTCGAGAATCCCGCGGGCGACGCGACGCGGGGACAGCTGCGCGACGTGCCGAACGCCGACAGCCTGTATTTCACGATGCTCAACTGCAACAAGCGCTCGATCACGGTCAACATGAAGACCGCCGAGGGCAAGCAGGTGTTCGTCGACCTGCTGAAGAAGTGCGACATCGTCATGGAGAACTTCGGCCCCGGCGTGCTGGACCGCTTCGGCTTCAGCTGGGAGAGGATCCGCGAGCTCAACCCGAAGATCGTGATGGGGTCGATCAAGGGTTTCGGCTCGAGCGGTCCGTACGCCGATTTCAAGGCTTACGAGAACGTCGCTCAGGCCATGGGCGGCGCGATGAGCACCACCGGCGTGCCCGACGGCCCGCCGTTCGTCACGGGTGCGCAGATCGGCGACACCGGCACCGGGCTGCACCTCGCGATCGGCCTGCTTGCCGCGCTGCGCCAGCGCGACCGCACCGGCAAGGGCCAGTACGTCGAGGTGGCGATGATGGACGGCATCATGAACCTGTGCCGGGTCAAGTTCCGCGATCACCAGCGCCTCACGCGCGGCCCGCTGCCGGAATATTCGGTGCCCACCTACCAGGGCATTGGCGACGTGCCGCGCGCCGGCAACGACTCGGGCGGGGGGCAGCTCGGCAACGCCATCCACTGCAAGCCGCACGGCGCGAACGACTGGCTCTACGTGGTGGTGCAGGAAGCCGTATGGGGGGCGCTTGCCAAACGTATCGGCCGCGAGGTCGGGATGCCCGACATGGCGAGCGACCCTCGGCTCGCCTCGATCGCGGACCGGCGCAACAATCAGCAGCTCATGTGGACGCTCCTCAACAAGTTCGCCGAGAAATACACCAAGCGCGAACTGATGGCGATCCTCAACCCGCTCGAGGTGCCCTGCGGTCCGGTCATGGGCACCGAGGATCTCACCCACGACGAGCACGTGCGCGGGCGCGACATGTGGGTCGAGCTCGACCACCCGCAGCGCGGAAAATGGTGGAACGTCGGCATGCCGATCAAGCTTTCCGACTCTCCCGCCCGCATCGAGCGCTCGCCGCTGCTCGGCGAGCACACGGAGGAGATCCTCAAGGACGTGCTCGGCTACGAGGAGGCGAAGATCGCTTCGCTGAAGAACGCCGGGGCGTTCTCGGTCCCGCCCAAAAAGGCGGCGTGATGAGGGTCGCGATCGTAGGGCAGCAGGATTTCGGCAAGGCCGTGCTCGAGGCTTTCCTCGCGCGCGGCGACGAGGTGGCGGGGGTGTTCTGCGCGCCGGAGAAGCCGGGCGCGCGGCCCGATGCGCTCAAGCTTGCGGCGCAGGAGAAGGGGATCAAGGTTTTTCAGTTTGCTTCCCTGAAGAGCGATGACGCGAAAAAGGCGATGCGCGATCTGGGCGCAGAGCTCGGCATCATGGCTTTCGTGCTGCAGTTCGCGCCGCAGGATTTCGTCGGCATCCCGAAGCACGGCACCATCCAGTACCACCCGTCGCTGCTGCCGAAATACCGCGGCCCGAGCTCGATCAACTGGCCGATTACCCGCGGCGACACGAAAACCGGGCTGACCATCTTCCGCCCCACCGACGGCCTGGACGAGGGCCCGGTGGTGCTGCAGAAGGAGACCCGCATCGGCCCCGACGACACGCTCGGGACGTTGTATTTCGACCGCCTCTTTCCGATGGGCGTGCAGGCCATGCTCGAGGCCGCGGACATGGTCGTCTCCGGAAGGCAGCGCGAGCTGGCGCAGGACGAATCGCTGGCGAGCTACGAAGGCTGGTTCCGCGACGCCGAGGCGCGCGTCAATTGGGCGAACCACGTCGACGTCGTCTACAACCTGATCCGGGGCAGCAATCCCGCGCCGGGCGCCTGGACCACGCTGAACGGGACGAAGCTGCAGATCTTCGACTGCAGGAAGCATCCGGTGCGCAGCTTCGGCGCCGTGAAGGGAAAGATCGGCGAGGTCGTCGAGGCCGGCGCCGCGAGTTTCCAGGTGACCACGCAGGGCGGCCGCATCGAGGTGCTGCGCGCCAAGCTCGGCGAGGGCAAGAAGGTCGCCGCGGGCGAGCTTACCGGCGCGGGCAGCATCAAGGCCGGGCAACTGCTCGGCAGCTGACGCCTGCAAGACCCGCCGGACCGGACGCGCGGCGCACCGCCCCAGCGCGCGCAAATATTTGACGTAGCAGACACTTAGCTGCAAAAATGCGCCCCGGGGAAGCTGCTTTCCTTGGGGGAAGGATAGGTCTCGAATCCGCGTGCCAGGTGCGGGGCTGGCGTAGAATTTTTGCGCCCGCCCGCTTGGAATGCGCAAGATCTCGGAGCGCTCGAACAGCTGCATGAGGAAGCTCGGTAACGCATGAACTACAGCCAGGTGCTCGAAATCGCGAGCTGCACCGATCCGGGCATGGTGCGCTCGCACAACGAGGACTCGATCGCCTCGGACCCGGCCAACGGTCTGGTGGTGCTCGCCGATGGCATGGGCGGCTACAACGCCGGCGAAGTCGCGAGCGGGATGGCGACCACGGTGATCACCACCGAGCTGCAGCAGCTGCTCGCCAGGGCGCAGCCCTACCAGGTCGACCAGGAGACCAAGAAGACGCTCGCCGAGCGCATGATCCGCGAGCAGGTGCTGAAGGCGAACACCTCGATCTACCAGGCGGCGCAGAGCCAGCCCCAGTACGCGGGAATGGGCACGACCCTGGTCGTCTGCCTGTTCTACGACAACAAGATGATGGTCGGGCACCTGGGCGATTCGCGGCTCTACATGCTGCGTGACGGAAAATTTTCGCAGGTGACGCGCGACCATTCGCTGCTCCAGGAGCAGATCGACAGCGGCATCATCACCGCCGAACAGGCGAAGCACGCGCAGCACAAGAACCTGGTCACCAAGGCGCTCGGCATCGATCCGTCGGTCGAGCCCGAGGTGCGCGAGTACGCAACCCGGCCGGGGGACGTCTACCTGCTTTGCTCCGACGGCCTGTGCGACATGGTCGAGGACGAGGACATGGGGATGACGCTGCAGGCGCTCGGCGGCAACCTCAAGCTCGCCGCCCAGCAGCTGGTGCAGATGGCCAACGACAACGGGGGCAAGGACAACGTATCGGTTATACTCGTGCGCGTCCTGCGCGAATACCCCGCCCCTCGCGGCTTTTTGGGCTGGTTTAAATAAGGTCAGGGATCGGCGATGGCGAAACTGATACTCAGCATGGACGGCCTAGTGCTCAAGGAGATTCCGCTCTCCAAGGAGCGCACGACCATCGGCCGCAAGGCGCACAACGACATCCAGATCGACAATCTGGCGGTGAGCGGCGAGCACGCCGTGATCGTCACCATCCTGAACGATTCCTTCATGGAGGATCTGGGCAGCACCAACGGCACGTTGGTGAACGGCAACCCGGTCAAGAAGCACTTCCTGCAGAACAACGACATCATCGAGCTCGGCAAGTACAAGCTGAAGTTCATCCAGGAAGCCGGCGCCCAGCCCGCGGCGGCTGCGGCCGACTTCGAGAAGACGATGGTGCTGCGGCCCTCGGCGATGAAGGCCGCCGCCGAGCAAGCGCGGACCATGCCGATGGGCGGCGCGCAGGCGGCGCAGGCCGCCCAGGCGGCGCGCCAGGCGGCAATCCAGGCGGTGGGTGCCGCCGCCCAGGTGAGCGGCATCGCGGAAAGGCCGGCGCCGGCAACCGCGCCGGCCGCCGCGCCCGCACCGGCCGCGCCCGCGCCGGCCGCGCCCGCGCCGGCCGCCGCCGCGCCGGCCGCGCCCAAGCCCGCCCAGCCCCTCGGCGCCATACAGCTGCTTTCGGGTGGCAACGCCGGCAAGGAGCTGGAGCTCTCCAAGCCACTCACCACGCTCGGCAAGCCGGGCGTGCAGGTCGCGGTGCTGACGCGGCGCCCGCAGGGCTACTTCATCACCCACGTCGAAGGCGCCCAGCGCCCGACCGTCAACGGCCAGCCGATCGGCGCCGCGCCGCATCCCCTCAAGGACCACGATCTGGTCGAGATCGCCGGCATCAAGATGGAGTTCTTCCACAAGTCCTGATGGCCGGCAGGTCCCCCGGCCCGGCCCGACCGCCGGAGGATTGAGTGAAACAGCACCTCGTCAGGATCGTGATCGGCCTGGCGATCGTCTTCTTCTTCCTGGGCCATACCCTGCGCTGGTACGAGATCGGGCTGATCACCCAGCTCGACAACATCATCTTCGACGCGCGGCTGAACATGACGATGCCGGGAGGCGTCGATCCGCGCGTCGTCATTCTGGACATCGACGAGAAGAGCCTGGGCGAGGTCGGACGCTGGCCCTGGAGCCGCAACGTCATGGCGCAGCTGATGGACAAGCTGTTCGGCAAGTACGGCGTGCTGCTGGTCGGTTTCGACGTGGTATGGGCGGAGCGGGATACCAGCTCGGGCATGGACACGCTCGAGGCGCTCGCGCGTCAGGAGCTGAAGGAGGTGTCCGGGTTCCAGTCGGCCTTCAAGCGGCTACGCCCGCAGCTCGATTTCGACGGCATGTTCGCGGCGAGCATCAAGGATCGCCCCGTGGTGCTCGGCTATTACTTCAACGCCGAGGAAAACGCGGTCAAGGCGAATGCCATTCCACCGCCCGTGCTTTCCAGGGAGACCTTCGCCGGACGGGCGATCAACTTCCCGCGCTGGAAGGGCTATACCGGAAACCTGTCCGAATACGTGAAGAACGCGGCGGGGGCAGGCCATTTCAACCCGCTGGTCGACGACGACGGCGTGTCGCGCCGCGTGCCGATGATCCTGGAATTCGAGGGAGAATATTACGAAGCGCTCTCCCTCGCGATGCTGCGCGCTCTGATCGCGCTGCAGACTGGCGCTGCCCCCAGGGTCGAGCCCGGCCTCGTACCGCCCTCATTCGATTACCCTGGCCTGGAATGGCTGAAGGTCGCCGACTATGTCATTCCGGTGGACGAGCGGGCGGCGGTGCTGATCCCCTATCGCGGCCGCAAGTTCAGCTATCCCTACATCGCGCTCGCCGACGTCCTGAAAGACCGCGTCGATCCCGGCCAGCTGAAGGGGAGGATCGCGATCGTCGGCACCACCGCCCCGGGATTGCTCGATCAGCGCTCGACGCCCGTCGGCAGCGTCTATCCCGGCGTCGAGATCCACGCCAACATGATCACCGGCGTCCTCGACGGGACCCTCAAGAGCAAGCCGCCGTACATGCTCGGTGCCGAGGTGCTCCTGCTGCTGGTCGGCGGCGTGGCGCTCTCGATCCTGATTCCCATGCTGTCGGCGCTGTGGGCGACCGCCAGCGTGCTCCTCGGCGTCGCGCTGGTGACGGCAATCGATTTCATGGTCTGGTCCATGGCGGATCTGGTGCTGCCGCTCGCGACCTCGATCCTGATGGTAGGCGCCATGTACACGGTGAACATGGCCTACGGCTACTTCGTCGAGAGCCGCTCGAAGCGTCAGTTCACCGAGCTCTTCGGGCAATACGTTCCGCCCGAGCTGGTCGACCGGATGGCGGCCGACCCGGAGAAGTACACCATGGAGCCCAAGGCCGCCGAGTTGACGATCCTGTTCTCGGACGTGCGCGGCTTCACCAGCATCTCCGAGGCGCTCAAGCCCGAGGAGCTGCGCGAGTACATCAACCAGTACCTGACCACGATGAGCGGCATCATCCGCGCCAGGTACAACGGGACTCTTGACAAGTACATCGGCGACGCGATCATGGCGTTTTGGGGGGCTCCGGTCGAGGATCCGCAGCATGCGCGCAACGGCGTGCTCGCCGCGCTGGAGATGCAAGGGGAGTGCAAGGTGCTGAATGACAAGTTCACCGCACGCGGCTGGCCGGCGCTCAAGATCGGGGTGGGCGTCAACACCGGCGGCGTGCGTGTAGGCGACATGGGCTCCCAGGTGCGGCGCGCCTATACGGTGATGGGAGATCCGGTGAACGTTGCCTCGCGCCTCGAGGGTCGCACCAAGACCTACGGCATCGGCATCCTGGTCGGCGAGGCGACCCGCGCCGCGGTCAAGGACGTGCTGTTCAGGGAAATCGACCGCATCAAGGTCAAGGGCAAGGACGAGGCGATCGCGATCTACGAGCCGCTCGGTCTGGAGTCCGAAGTGGACCAGGGGGCGCGCAACGAGCTCGATCTCTGGGACGACGCGCTCGCCGCATACCGCGCGCAACGCTGGGACGAGGCCGAGGCCGGCCTCGCCAAGCTGCAAGGCATGAACCCGGAGTGCGGGCTGTATCAGGCGTATGCCGAGAGAGTCGACACCATGCGGGATGCCGCGCTGCCGGACGACTGGGACGGCGTTACCGTGTTTCACGAGAAATAGGCCCGGCGATGCGCCTGCGCGTCCTGGGCTGCTCCGGGGGTATCGGCGGGCGCCATCTGCGCACCACCTCCTTTCTCGTCGACAGCGACGTGCTGATCGATGCCGGTTCGGGGGTCGGCGACCTGTCGCTCGCCGAGCTGACCCAGATCGACCATATCTTCGTCACGCACTCGCATCTCGACCATGTCACCTCGATCCCGTTTCTCGTCGACACGGTCGGCGGCATGCGCGCCCGGCCGATCACCGTCCACGCGACCGGCGCGACCATCGAGATCCTGAAGAACCATCTGTTCAACTGGGCGATCTGGCCGGACTTCACCGAGATCCCGAGCGCGGAGGCGCCGTTCCTGCGTTACCAGGAAATCGAGCTCGGCAGGACGGTGACGCTGGGCGGGCGCGATTTCACGCCGCTGCCGGCGATCCATACCGTGCCTGCGGTCGGCTACCACCTTCGCAGCGGCACGGGCAGCCTGGTCTTTTCCGGCGACACCGGGCCGAACGACGAGCTGTGGCACATCGTGAATCAGATCGAGAACCTGCGCGTGCTGATCATCGAGACCGCTTTCTCGAACAAGGAGCGCCAGCTGGCGGAAGTGTCCAAGCACCTGTGCCCCTCGATGCTCGCCGACGAGCTGGCCAAGCTCGAGCGCGATCCCGAGATCTGGATCACGCACCTCAAGCCCGGGGAGATCGAGCTGACGATGCAGGAGGTCGAGGAATGCTCGGCCAGCCGCCGGCCGCGCATGCTGCAGAACGGGCAGACGTTCGAGTTCTGAGCCGTGGACACGACGCCACGGGCATTGCCGCAGCGCGCCACCGTCGAGCAGCTCTCCGTGTTCGCGCCGCTGGGCGCGCTTTCGGCCGAGCGGCTGCGCGAGCTGGCGGAGGTCGCGCTGGTGGAAAGCACGGCGCGCGGCCGCGATCCGCTCTCCGGACGCAAGCTCGACGGGCTATCGGTGTTCCTGCTGCGCGGCGAGATTCTGCTCATGTACGCCGGCGGCGGCACGCTGGTCGTGGTGGGGGGGACCGGCGACGGCCGCTTTCCGCTCAACCGGCGCGGCGCCCCGATCGCGCGTGCGCGGGCGATCAGCGACCTCGATCTTCTGACGCTGGACGACGAAGTGCTCGACATCCTGGTCACGTTCGACCAGGTTGCCGCGGGCGACGCCGCCGCGGGCAGCGTGATGGGGCGCGCGGTGCGCTCCGACGCACGCCTCGGCCGCGGCGTGTTCTCCCTCTCCAACCTGCGTCATGGCGTGTTCGCGCGGCTGCCGGCGGCGCGCATCGAAGAGCTGCTGGCGCGCTTCGAGCGCGTCGCCGCGCACCGCGGCGATGTCGTGATCCGCGAAGGCGAGGAGGGCGACTACTACTATGTGATCGAGTCCGGACGCTGCCATGTCGAGCGCATGGTCGGCGGCGTCAAGGTCGCCCTCGCCGAGCTGAAGAGCGGGGACGCGTTCGGCGAGGAGGCGCTCGCTTCCGAGGCCAAGCGCAACGCGACCGTGAGCATGGCGAGCGACGGCCAGCTGCTGCGCCTGGGCAAGCGCGACTTCAACGAGCTCCTCGGCGAGCCGCTCCTGCAGCGCGTCGGCTACGAGGAGGGACTCGAGCGCGTGCAGCGCGGCGCGACCTGGCTCGACGTGCGCTACCCCTCGGAATACCGCTACGACAAGCTGCCCGGCGCGATCAATGTCCCGCTCAACGAGGTGCGCAACAGCTTCGCGGTGCTCGAGCCGGGGCGCGAGTACATCGTCTACTGCCAGAGCGGGCGGCGCAGCTCCGCGGCCGCCTTTCTGTTCGCCCAGCGCGGCTTCAAGGTGTGTCTGCTCGCCGGCGGCCTGTGGGCCGCCGGCCGCGGCCGCTGATGGCTCTTTCAGTGACGTAATTCCAGAAAAGAAGGTTAAAAATCATGAGGGTGGGTGTAGAATGGTTTTCGATCAGGCGCTAAGATAGGCTACGCAATGCACGGGGGGATCCGATGAGCGCGGTACTCAGCCATCCAGCAGCGACGCAGACGGACGTCAATATCCGGCTCGCGTTCCAGAAGCAGCTGCAGCTGGTGACGAACAAGATCCACGCCACCAGCAACATCGACGAGATCATGCTGGAGGTGAGCTCGGACATCTGCCAGCTGTTCAACGCCGATCGGCTGACGATCTATTCGGTCGGCGAGGACAAGCAGTCGATCGTCTCCAAGGTCAAGACCGGCCTCAACTCCTTCAAGGACCTCAAGCTGCCGATCGCGGAGCATTCGATCGCGGGCTACGTCGCGATGTCGCGCAAGCTGACCAACATCAAGGACGTCTACGACGAGGCCGAGCTGAAGGCGATCAATCCGAACCTGCGCTTCCTGCAGGAGGTCGACAAGCGCACCGGCTACCGCACCAAGCAGCAGCTGGTCGCGCCGATCGTCGAGCAGGGGGGCGCCGAGCTGATCGGCGTGATCCAGATCATCAACAACAAGGCCGGCTCGCCTTTCGGCCCGCTCACCGAGGAGGGCGTCAACGAGCTCGCGCAGACCCTGGCGATCGCATTCAAGCAGCGGCAGAAGCCGCAGCTCGTCAAGACGAAATACGACTACCTGATTTCCGACGCGGTGCTGTCGGCGGGCGAGTTCGAGCTCGCCTCGCGCCAGGCGCGCAAGAAGGCGATCGATATCGAGGCGGTGCTCACCGACGAGTTCCAGGTCAAGATTCCCGCCATCGGCGCGGCGCTGTCGAAATTCTTCGGCGTGCCCTACGAGCCGTTCAAGGCCGATCGCGTCAAGCCGATGGATCTGCTGAAGAACCTCAAGCGCGAGTACGTGGAGGGAAACCACTGGTTGCCGATCGACGAGGCGAAGGAAGGGCTCTCGGTCCTGTGCCTCGACCCGGAGCGCATCCGCAGCTCGCGCATTGCATCGAACGTGTTCCCCAAGTCCCGCCTGCTGTACAAGGTGACGACGCAGAAGGAGTTCAAGGAAACGGTCAACCAGTTCTACGGCCAGGAGGCGGTCGATAGCGGCGACATCGGCGACATGCTGGCGACCCTCGGCGACGAGGAGGGCGGCGGCGAGGCGATGGAAGGCTCGGTGGCCGACGACGTCTCGGCGGCCGCGGACAACGAGCTGGTGAAGCTGGTCAACAAGATCATCATCGACGCCTACAACCAGGGCGTGTCGGATATCCACATCGAGCCCTATCCCGGCAAGGCCAAGACCGAGATC
Source organism: Betaproteobacteria bacterium (assembly GCA_016177575.1). GTDB lineage: Bacteria > Pseudomonadota > Gammaproteobacteria > Burkholderiales > SG8-39 > RBG-16-66-20. Next base: position 57,820 of record JACOVA010000030.1, on the reverse strand, counting down.
CGCTTCCGGCGCGACGGCAACCTGCAGCCCTACATCGAGGTGCCGGCGAGCTACCGCAACGCGCTCGCCGCCCGCCTCAAGATCATGTGCGACCTGGATATCTCGGAGAAGAGAAAGCCCCAGGACGGCAAGATCAAATTCAAGAAATTCGGGCCCCTGGACATCGAGCTGCGGGTCGCCACCATCCCTACCGCCGGCGGGGTGGAAGACGTGGTGATGCGGATCCTCGCCGCGGGCGAGCCGATCCCGCTCGAGAAGATGGGGTTTACGGCCCACAACCTCGACGAGCTGCAGAAAGCGGTCGGCAAGCCCTACGGCCTGTTCTTCGTCTGCGGCCCGACCGGCTCGGGCAAGACGACGACACTGCACTCCGTGCTCAAGTACCTGAACACGCCCGACACCAAGATCTGGACCGCGGAAGACCCGGTCGAAATCACGCAGAAGGGCCTGCGCCAGGTGCAGGTGAACAAGAAGGCGGGCCTGGATTTCGCGGCGGTGATGAAGGCTTTCCTGCGCGCCGACCCGGACATCATCATGGTCGGCGAGATGCGCGACAAGGAGACCACCGGCACCGGCATCGAAGCCTCGCTCACCGGCCACCTGGTGTTCGCGACGCTGCACACCAACTCGGCGCCGGAGTCGATCATCCGCCTGCTCGACATGGGCATGGACCCGTTCAACTTCTCCGACGCGCTGCTCGGCATCCTGGCGCAGCGCCTGGCGCGGCGCATGTGCAGCTGCAAGCAGGCGTACAACCCGGAAGGGGCGGAAATCAAAGCGTTCCTGCAGGAGTACTGCGACGAACTGCAGAACACCTCGACCTTCAAGAAAGACCCCAAGTCGGCGATGGAAAACGTCTATCGCGACTGGGTGAAGACCTACGGCAACGAAAAGGGCCAGCTGACGTTCTACAAGCCCGTCGGCTGCGACAAATGCGGCGGCAGCGGCATGAAGGGCCGCTGCGGCCTGCACGAGCTGCTGATCGCCACCGACCCGCTCAAGAAGCTGATCGCCGAGAAGGCGCGCGTGGCCGAGATGCTCGCGGTGGCGCTGGAGGAGGGTATGCGCACCCTGAAGCAGGACGGCATGGAGAAGTGCCTCTCGGGCGTCACCAACATCAAGGAAGTGCGCTCGGTCTGCATCAAGTGAGCGCGGCGCCCGGGCGTCCATGAGCGGCTCGACCGTCGACAGGACCCAGGGCATGAAGCTTGCCGCCGGCATGGCGGCCGAGCCTGCGGACGACCTCGGGCAGCGGCTCGAGCAGCTGAACGCGATCGGCGCTTCGCTCTCGGCCGAGCGCGACATCCACCGGCTGCTGGAGAACATCCTCACCGCGGCCAAGACGATCACGCGCGCCGACGGCGGCACGCTCTACCGGGTCACCGACGAGCGGACGCTGCGCTTCGAGATCGTGCGCACGACCTCGCTCAAGTACTACCTGGGCGGCACGACCGGCAACCCGGTGCCGTTCTATCCCATCCACCTCGTGGGCAAGGACGGCAAGCCGAACCACGGCATGGTGGCCGCGTACGCCGCGCTGACCGGAGAGACGGTCAACATACCCGACGCCTACACCGCCGAGGGGTTCGATTTCACCGGCACGCGCAACTTCGACAAGAAGACCGGCTACCGCTCGAAATCGTTCCTCACCGTGCCGATGAAGAATCACGAGAACGAGATCATCGGCGTGCTCCAGCTGCTCAATGCGATCCACCCGAAAAGCGGCGAGATCGTCGCCTTTTCGCCCTCCGACCAGCGCCTGGCGGAGTCGCTCGCCTCGCAGGCCGCGATCGCGCTCACCAACCGGATGCTCATCATCCAGCTGGAGGAGCTGTTCGAATCGTTCATCACCCTGATCAACATGGCGATCGACGAGAAATCGCCCTACACGGGGGGGCACTGCCAGCGTGTGCCGCAGCTGACGATGATGCTGGCCGAGGCGGTCAACGAGACCAGGCAAGGGCCGCTCGAGTCGTTCAACATGAACGACAAGGACCGCTACGAGCTCAAGATCGCCGGCCTGCTGCACGACTGCGGCAAGGTCACCACGCCGGTGCACGTGGTCGACAAGGCGACCAAGCTGGAGACCCTCTTCGATCGGATACATCTCATCGATACCCGCTTCGAGGTGCTCAAGCGCGACGCCGAGCTCGAGTTGCTGAAGGAAAAGGCGCTGCTGGTTGCGCATGGCGCGCCGAGAGCCGAGCACGATGCCGCCGACGCCCGCCACCGCGAACGCCTGCGCAGGCTGGACGAGGACCGGGCGTTTCTGCGCGCCTGCAATATCGGCGGCGAGGCGATGCGCGAGGCCGACAGCGAGCGGGTCAAGGCGATCGCACGCTACCGCTGGACCGATATCAGCGGCCACGAGGCGAATTTTCTCAGCGAAGACGAGCTCAAGAACCTCACCATCCGGGCCGGGACGCTGACCGGCGACGAGCGCCAGGTGATCAACCACCACATCGTCGCCACCATCAAGATGCTCGAGGCGCTGCCCTGGCCGAAGCACCTGAAGAACGTGCCCGAATACGCCGGCGGGCACCACGAGCGCATGGACGGCAAGGGCTATCCCAAGGGCCTGACGCGCGAGCAGATGTCGGTGCAGGCGCGTGTCATGGGCATCGCCGACATCTTCGAGGCGCTCACCGCCAAGGACCGGCCCTACAAGAAGGGCAAGACGCTCTCGGAGTCGCTGGAGATCCTCGGCAAGTTCAGGCTCAACGGGCACATCGACCCGGACCTGTTCGACGTGTTCGTACGCCGCAAGGTCTACCGCCGCTACGCCGAGATGTTCCTCGACAAGGAGCAGATCGACGAGGTGGACGAGTCCAAGATTCCGGGCTACGCACCCTGAGCGAGAGCGCGGAAGGCCTCAAGAACCTGGGCAACGCCCAGAAGGCGGCGGGCAACCTGGAGCTGGCGGCCGAGAGCTATCGTCGCTCGCTGGCAGTGCGGCCCGACTACCTGCCGGCGCTCTATAACCTCGGCCTGGTGCTGCATGAGAGCGGGCGCTTTGACGAAGCGGAAGCATGCTTTCGCCGCCTGCTCGCGCTCGACCCGGCAGACGTCGATTCGCTGTTTCACCTCGGCGCGCTGTGCCAGCGCAACGGGCGGACCGCCGAGGCCGCCGAGACGTACCGCGTCGCGCTGCGGCACGCGCCGGAAAACGTGCATTTATGGATGCGTCTGGGCGAGGTGGGCATCGCCCAATTCAGCGAGCGAAGCCTGCGCGACGCGGCGGATTGCTTTCGCCGCGCCCTCCGGCTGCAGCCTGATTTCGCGGATGCGCATTTCAATCTCGGTTATGTGCGGAGCCTCGACGGCCGTCACGACGAGGCGCTCGCCGGCTTTCAGGCAGCGCTGCGCCTTCGGCCCGACATGGTCGCTTTCCAGTCCAGCCTGCTGGGCGAGATGCAGCGCATCTGCGACTGGTCGCGCTTCGATGAGCTATGCGCGCTGCAGCGGCGCAGCTCGCTTGAGCGGTCCGAGCCGCCGGTCTATCCTTTCAGCCTGATTTCGATTTCCCCTGCGCCCGCGGAGCAATTGGCGTGCGCGAAGAACTTTGCCAGGTCTCTCTCTGTGCGTGTGACGGGTGACGGCGCGCATCCGCGCGTTCGATCCGCGCAGTCGGCGGGAAAACGGCGGCGCATCGGCTACCTGTCGGCCGAATTCCACGAACACGCGACCGCGTATCTCACCGCCGAGCTGTTTGAGCTGCACGACCGCAGCCGCTTCGAGATTGTCGCCTATTCGTACGGGCCCGATGATCGCAGCGCGATCAGGGCGCGCCTGCGGCGGTCCTTCGACCGCTTTGTGGACCTCAGGCTGCTTCCGCCCGAGCAGTCCGCTGCTGTGATTCATTCCGACGGCGTGGAAATCCTGGTGGACCTGAAGGGATTCACAGTTCATGCACGGCCGGAGATCGCCGCGCTGCGGCCGGCGCCCGTCCAGGTCAGCTATCTCGGCTATCCCGGGACGATGGGGGCGGATTACATCGACTACCTTGTCGGCGACCGGTTCGTCACACCGGTCGAGCGGGCAGGGGAATACACCGAGAAGCTGGTCCTGATGCCGGACAGCTATCAGGTGAATGACCGGCGCCGGCCGGTCGCCGAAACGCCTGCGCGCGCGGCGCTGGGGTTGCCCGAGAGCGGTTTCGTTTTCTGCTGCTTCAATCAGGCGTACAAGATATTGCCAGAGGTGTTCTCGCTCTGGATGCGCATGCTTGATGCCGTTCCGGGCAGCGTGCTCTGGTTGCTGGAATGGAATCCCTGGGCGGCGCAGAATCTTCGCCGCGAAGCCGCTGCCCGTAACATTGATCCTGCGCGGCTGATTTTGGCGCCCTTGCTGCCGCTTCCGGAACACCTCGGCCGGCTCGCTGTCGCCGACCTTTTTCTCGACACTTTCCCGTACAACGCGCACACCACCGCAAGCGACGCGCTGTGGGCCGGGCTGCCGCTGCTGACCTGCGCCGGCGAGACTTTCGCGTCACGCGTGGCAGGAAGCCTGCTCAAGGCCGTGGGCATGCCGGAGCTCATCACGCATACGCTGGCGGATTACGAAGCGCTCGGCGTGAGGTTGGCGCGAGCGCCCCGAGAGCATGCTGGGCTGCGCAACAGATTGTCCCGAAACCGCGCCTCGGCGCCGCTTTTCGACACCCCGCGCTTTACCCGCCATCTGGAGGCCGCCTACGAGAAAATGTGGGAAATCCACCGCGCAGGAAGCGCACCTCGGTTGATCGAGCTTTGAAAATGGACATCAACGTCACCGCGCCGATCAACAGCCTGGGCTACGGCATCGTGGGCCTGAACGTCGTCGCGGGACTGGACAGGCTCGGCCACCGGCCGGCCCTCTGGCCGATCGGCGAGGTCGAAGCGCCCGAGGAGCAGCATGAAATGCTGCGACGCGCGATCGCGCAGAAGGATCTTTTCGATTCGCGCGCGCCGTCGCTGAGAATCTCGATCCAGTCCGACCTCGCGCAGCACGTCGGCAGGGGCCCGCACTGCGGCTTGCCCATATTCGAGCTGAACCGGTTCAATGCGCTCGAGAAGCGCCACCTCGACGCGCAGGACCTGCTGTTCGTGCCCTCAAAGTGGGCGAAGAGGGTTCTCGTCGACAACGGAATTCCCGAGGCGCGCATCCACATTGCCCGCTTCGGCGTCGACCACGACATCTTCCGCCTCACCGAGCGCATCGAACCCGGTGCGACGGTGTTCCTGAACGTGGGCAAGTGGGAAGTGCGCAAGGGGCACGACGTCCTTGCCGAGGCCTTCAACAGCGCCTTCACCCGGCGCGACGACGTGCGCCTGATCCTGCTCACGCCCAATCCTTTCCACGCCGAGGGGGAGTCGCGCGAATGGGCCGACGTGTACCGGACCTCCAGCCTGGGCGACAAGATCGAGGTAATCGAGGAGCGGCTGCCCACGCAGCGTGGGGTCGCCGAGCTGATGGCGCGGGCCGATTGCGGGGTGTTCCCGTATCGCGCCGAGGGCTGGAATCTCGACCTCGCCGAGATGATGGCGATGGCCAAGAACGTCATCGCCACCAACTACTCGGCGCCCACCGAGTACCTCACGCCGGCCAACGCGCGCCTGATCGAAATCGAGCGCCTGGTCGAGGCGGGCGACGGCAAGTGGTTTTATGGCCAGGGCGAATGGGCCGACTTCGGTGACGCCCAGGTCGAGCAGCTGGTCGCGCACATGCGTGAAGTCCACCGGCTCAAGCAATCCGGCGAGCTGCGCCCGAACATCGCGGGCCATCGAACGATGGCCGAATTCAGCTGGGACGCCACCGCGCGCTGCATCGCCGCGGCGCTCGCGGCCTAGGCCCCGCCTATGGCGGCGCTCAGGCTGCGAAGGTCGCTTGCGACCCGGTCGACGACCTCGCCCCATTCGCCTTCGCGTGTCTGCCGGTACAGCCGCATGGTGGGGTACCAGGGGTTATCGGAGCGCTCCAGGTGGTGGCGCCAGTCGGGGACGCGATTGAGCAGCACCCACACGCGCGCCCCCATCGCCCCGGCGAGGTTGGCGATCATCGTGTCGACGCTGATCACCAGGTCGAGCTGGCTGATGAACGCGACCGTGTCGAGGAAATCGCGTTCGTGCCCGGTCAGGTCGATGAGGCTGATCGGCGCCGGCTGCGATGCGGCAACGGGTGCGGCTTCGCCTTTCTGCAGGCTGTAAAACGCCAACCCTGGAACGCTCTGCAGCGGCGCGAGCGCTGCAAGCGCAATGGAGCGGTCGCGGTTGTACGGGTTTTGCGGATTGCCCGACCACACCAGACCGACCTTGATTCCCGTCGCGCCTGCCGACTCGACCCGCCGCCGGCATTCCGCGGCCCGCGCCGGGTCGGCGTGGATATACGGTCCGTTCCAGGGGATGTTCTGCAGCGTGGTGCCGAACACGCGCGGCAGGCTGTAGAGCGGGACATGGGCCGCGAAAGGCGGCAGCGCTTCGCCCGGGAGCGTGATCCGCCCCACGCCTTGCACGCTCTGCAGCAGCGGCTTCAGGCGCGGCGCGCACTCGAAGATCACGCATCCGCAGCGCGCGGCGGCCAGCCGCGCATAGCGCACGAATTGCAGCGACTCGCCCAGCGCCAGCTCGCCGTGCATCAGCAGCGCGCCGTCGCCGAGATCGTGCCCGTCCCAGGTGGGCTGCGCAAACCTCCTGCCCGGGGCGCTCAACGGATTGTCGAGACGCCAGCGCCACTCGTATTCCTTCCATCCCGCCTCGTAATCGCCCGCGCTCAGCATCAGCAGGGACTTGCTGTAGTGTGCGTCGGCGCGCGACGGATCGAGCGCGATCGCCCGCTCGAGGCTCGCCATGGCTTCGGTGTTGCGCCCCAGGCCGATGTAGATATTGGCCAGATTGCAGAATGCCCGGGCGTCGGCCGGGTCCCGCTGCGTCTGGCGCAGGTAGCCCTGGATGGCGGCGTCCTGGGCGCGGGCGTCGTTGGTCATCGCCGCATAGTTCTGGTTCGCTTCCGGCTGCTGCGGGTCGAGCTGCAGGGCCTGGCGGAAGCAGGCGAGCGCCTCTTCCAGCCTGCCCTGCAGGCTCAGCACGCAGCCGAGGTTGTTGTGCGCCCTGGCGTGGCGCGGATCAAGGCCGAGCACCCGGCGATAGCTCGCTTCGGCCCGGTCAGGCCGTCCGGCCAGCTCCCACAGGCGGCCGGCGAAATAATGGGGCTCAGCCTCCTCCGGAGCGGCGGCGATCGCCTGCTCGGCCCAGCGCAAGCCTTCCTCGACTTGCCTCAGATCGGCTGCTATGTTGGCCATGAGGGTGAGCGCCCGTGAATCGCCGGGCGCCTGCCGCAGGACTGCGAGGCAGATTTCACGCGCTCGTTGCGGCGCTCCCTCGCGCATGGCCTCGCCGGCCTGTCGCAGGAGAATGGCGCGCTTGCCTTCGGGCGTACGCAGGCTGGCTTTGATCCAATCGAACATTTTTATCGCTTGCGAAGTGCTCTCATAGGATAGCCGATTGGAAAACGAGGAAGCAGAAGAGCGCTATCGCCGGGTACTCATCGAGCAGCCGGAGAATGCCGATGCGCTGCGCGGGCTCGGGCAACTGCTGGGCGGGCGCGGCTACGCGCTGCAGGAGCGCGGCGAGCTCGATGCCGCGATCGAATGCTACCAGGAGGCGCTAGCGCTCGATCCGTCGCAGGCGCAGGCGTGCAACAACCTCGGCAACGCCTACAAGGACCAGGGAAGGGTGGCCGAGGCCGCTGCTTCCTACCGCAATGCAATTGCGGCGGATCGCACTCTGGCCGAGGCGCATCTGAACCTGGGGATCGTGCTGCACCAGGCCGGGGTACTCGGCGAGGCGGCCGAATGCTACCGCACGGCGCTGGCGCTCAAGCCTGCACTGGCCGAGGCGAGCCTCAACCTCGGTTACCTCCTCGATCAGGAGGGCGATGTGCGCCGCGCCGGCGAATGCTACCGGATGGCGATTGCGGCGCGGCCGGATTTCGCGGAAGCGCACTTCAATCACGCGCTGCAGCTGCTTCAGGCCGGCGACTTCGAACGGGGCTGGGACGAGTACGAATGGCGGCTGAAAATTCCGGACCTGGCGCGCTTCTGGCCGCATGCCGGCCTGCCGCGCTGGCTAGGCTCGGAGCTGGGCGGGCGCACCATTCTCCTCTACGCCGAGCAGGGGTTCGGCGACGCGATCCAGTTCGTGCGTTATGCGCCGCTGGTCGCGCAGCGAGGCGGCAATGTCATCCTGAGCTGCAGCCCCAAGCTGGTCGAGTTGTTCCGCAGCGTAGCGGGGGTCGCGGCGGTACATGACGCCGAGCAGCCGCCGCCGCATGCCGATACCTGCTGCTCCCTGCTGAGCCTGCCGCGGCTGTTCCGCACCACGCTCGAGACGATTCCCGCGACGGTTCCTTACCTGCGCCCCCCCGAAGCGCCGGCGCGGCAATGGAAGACGACGCTGGGCGCGAGCGGCGCCGGATTGAAAGTCGGGCTCTACTGGTCGACCGAGTCGAAGAACCGGATGACGCCGCTGCGCTCGCTGGAGCTCGACATGCTGGCTCCACTGGCTGGAATTCGCGGGGTCGTCTATTTCAGCCTGCAGCGAGGCGCGGCCGCCGCCCAGGCGGCGCGGCCGCCGCAGGGCATGGCGCTCGTCGACCAGAGCGCTGCGCTCGGCGATTTCTCCGACGACGCAGCCCTGATCGCCAACCTCGATCTGGTCATCTCGATCAACACGGCGACCGCGCATCTGGCCGGCGCCCTGGGCAGGCGCGTCTGGACGCTGGTGCACTATCCCGCGGACTGGCGCTGGCTCGCCGATCGCGACGACAGCCCGTGGTATCCGACCATGCGCCTGTTCCGTCGTGGGCGCGCCGATTCCTGGCAAGACGTCATCGAGCGCGTTGCGCACACGCTTCGCCGCTTTGCCGAGCAACAGGTCCGCTGATGGGCGCCCACGTTGGCTCAAGCCGACCAAGTGACCATTTGCGCTCACAGCTGACGTTTTTGGGCAGATTGGAGCGCCGACCGCAGAGGGATTATTTCACGGCGCCCCATTTTTCATTCTTAAGCAATTGAAAAACGTAATAAAATTAACGGTGCTGAAGCTGGCCTGAGGCTTGCATCTACCCCTCCGGGTCAAGTGCGCAACATCGCTTGTTCCATCTTTCCCACAAGCGTCATAAGGAGCCAACTGCATGAAGCAACTACAGAAGGGCTTTACGCTGATTGAACTGATGATCGTGGTTGCGATCATCGGCATATTGGCGGCAGTCGCGATCCCGGCGTACCAGGACTACATCGCGCGTTCGCAGGTGTCCGAGGCGGTGAGCTTGATCGGTGCCGCGAAGACGCCGGTTGCCGAGTACATCTCCGACAAGGGGACCATGCCCGCGACGACCGACGCGATCAGCACCACGAGCGGCAAGTACACCAACTCGATCGCGATCGGTGGCGATGGTACCAACATCACCATCACCGCCACGATGAAGAGCTCCGGCGTGAACGCGGCCATCACCAGCGGCAACGTGGCCATGGTCTCGACCGACAACGCGAGGACGTGGAATTGCACGGCCACGGGTACGACGTCGCCGCTCGCTGGCAAGTACCTGCCGGGGGCATGCCGCTAGCCTCAGAGCTTCATCCGCAGGCATTCGACGGGAAGCCCGCAGTACGGGGCTTCCCGTTTTTGTTTGTGCGCGGTTAGAAAACTCTGCCGTCCTCGCGCAACGCCGCCTCGATCAGAAGACGGTGCGTGGTCTCCAGCTCGCCGCACAGGTCGAAGTCGGCCGGGCAGAACGCGCAGACATCGTAGTAGTAGATGCGCCTGCCGAAATAGAGGTTCGAGAACAGGTAGCGATCGAGGGAGAGGAATTTCTCCCTGCAGTCCGCGTCGATGCTGCCGGCAAAGTGGCCGTAGTTGTCATGCAGCAGGAAGCGCCCGTAGCCCGCCTGCACTAGCCCGGAGATCGTGTCGGCTGCGGCTTTCGCACCGTCCGGGCGCAGGGTCGGGTCGTACTCGAAGAAAAGCACCGGGTGGGTATCGCGCAACGCGTCGAGCGACGATCCCAGGATCTCGAAATCGGAGCCGTCGGTATCGGTCTTCAGCAGCCGCGAGCGCTGGAAGCGAGGGTGCTCGCGAAGGATATCGGCAAGAGGGCGCACCGGAATGCGCCGATCGTTTTCGCGCCCGCCGGCGGCGCTGTCGATAGCGGCGGTGCCGTGGTCGGCGATGAAGCTCGCCGCCGATATCGAGCCGGAGCGAGCGCCCACCAGGCATTCGGCGAATTCGATGCAGGCGGGAAGGCGCGCCAGATTGCGGCGCAGGTAGGCGACAAAATGCGGATGGCCCTCGACGCACAGCACCGGGATTTCCTGCTTGCGGCAGAGTACCGCAGCCGTGTCGCCGACGTTGGCGCCGATATCGATCGCCGCCGCGTCCGGATATTTTGCCAGCAGCAGGACGGCGAGCTCGCCGAGGACCCAGTCGTAGAGGTGATATTGCTTCTGATACCGGTCGAGCATGTGATCGGGCGGCAGGATCAGCTCGAACGGCCCGACGCGGTGGAGCTTGTCGGAATTCATTCAGGACTGCTGGGACGGCTATTTTCCCGACATGCTGATCAGCAGCTTGGTGGTAAGCTCGTCCACGAACTCCGGCACGTATCCGGCGTCCTTGAGCCGGAGCTTGAACTCGGTGCCGAACTTCGCCCTGCCGTAGATGCCGAGGTGCTGCTCGCGCTGAAGCGCCGCCGCGCGGTTGCAGATTTCGTCAATCGCGCGCGCGACGGCCATCGTCGAGCGCTCGGCGAGCTCGGGCGGGCAGCGCTTGGAAAACTCCAGCACCAGTTCGGTGGCAAAATCCGCCACGTCGCGGGAGCCTGGCCCTTTGGACATGTCTGACCTCTGGTTGACGTCCTCGATTTCAATGTTACCAGCCGTCGGGGCGATGCAATGAACTGGTTGAAGCGGGTGCTTCGCGCCGAGCCGTCGCCTGCGCGCGCTGCCGGGCCCGAAGGACCGGAAGAGTGGCTGCGCGCGGGTTATGAATGCGAGTGCAGGGGAGATCCCGCGGGCGCCGATCGCCTGTACCGCCGCGTGCTCGAGAGCGATCCGGCGCACACCGACGCGCTCTATTTCCTCGGCCGCATGGCGGTGCGCGACCGCAGGCAGCAGGAGGCGATCGCGCTTTTTCAGCAGGCGGTGGATCTGCGACCCGGAGAGGCGTTGTACCAGCTCGAGCTCGGCGCCGCGCTCCTCGATGCGCGCCGCTTTGAAGAAGCCATCGAGGTCTATCGTGTCTGCCTCGGCCTGCAACCCGATTGCACGAGGCTGCGCAACAACTACGCGGTAGCGTTGATCGAGCTCAATCGCAGGCCGGAGGCGCTCCCCGAGCTGGAGCGGCTGCAGGCGCTTCTGCCGAACGTGCCGGAAGTCCATTTCAACCTCGCCGGCATCTATCGCGAATTCGGCAGGACCGACGAGGCCATCGCCACCTACCGGCGCGCCCTGGCATTGGTGCCCGACCACGCGCCGACCCACAGCAACCTCCTGCTCGAGCTGAACTACAGCTGCAACGAGGATGCCGCGGCGATTTTCGCGGAGCACCAGCGCTTCGGGGCGCGCTTCGCGCGGCGCTACGAAGCGCCGGCGCCGGATCCGGCGTGGCCGCGCAGGCTTCGCCTCGGCTACCTGTCGCCGGATTTCCGCGAGCACGTCGTGATGCGGTTCATGGAGCCGATACTGGCGCGGCACGACCGTGGCCGATTCGAGGTCACCTGCTACCACACCAATCCCCGCAGGGATGCGGTCACCGGGAGGCTGCGCGCCCTGGCCGAGCACTGGGTCGACGCCGACGATCTTTCGGAGCGCGAGCTGGCCGAGCGCATCAGGGCGGATCGCATCGACATCCTGGTGGATCTTGCCGGGCATACGGCTGGCAACAGCATGCCGGTGCTGGCGATGAAGCCGGCCTCGCTGCAGGCGACCTATCTCGGCTACCCGAACACCACCGGGCTGGGCGCGGTCGACTACCGCATTACCGACGCCTGGGCCGATCCGCCGGGCGAGGCGGACCGCTACACGGCGGAGCGGCTGGTGCGCCTGCCGAGGAGTTATTTCTGCTACCGGCCCGAGCCGGACAGTCCGGCGGTCGCGTCCCTGCCGGCGCTGAGCAAGGGCACGGTGACGTTCGGCTGCTTCAACAACTTCGCGAAACTGTCCGCGCCGTTCCTGGACGCCGCGGCCCGCACGCTGGCGCAGGTGCCCGGGTCGCGCCTCATCCTGAAGGGCCGGCCGCTGTCGGTCGAGAGCGTCGCCGATTCGGTGCGCGGCAGATTCCGGCACGCCGGAATCGATCCGGCCCGGGTCGAGCTGCGCGGATGGGAAGCGGGAGTGAAGGACCATCTCGCGATCTACAACTCGGTCGATATCGCGCTCGACAGCTTTCCGTACAACGGCGCCACCACGACCTGCGAGGCGCTGTGGATGGGCGTGCCGGTGGTCTCGCTCGCCGGAGACCGCCACGCGGCACGAATGGGCGCCAGCCTGCTGCACGCCATGGGGCTCGAGCAGTACCTGACGCACGAGGTCGACGCTTATATCGCGACCAGCGTCCGCCTCGCTGGCAACATCGAGCATCTGGCGGAATTGCGCCGCGGCCTGCGCGAGCGGATGCGGAGCTCGCCGCTCCTGGACGAGCAGGGGTTCGCGCGCGTGCTCGAGCGCTGCTACCTCGAGCTGTGGGAAACGCGCAAGCGGTCGGAGGCGGTTCCCGGCGCCACGGGCGAGGAGTCGGACAACGAGCTGATCGGCCAGGCGCGCCGGCTGCGCGCCGCGGGACGGCTGGCGGAAGCGCGCGCGCGCTGCGAAAAGATCCTGGCGGGAACGCCTGCTCATCCCGATGCGCTGACGCTGCAGTGGGATCTCGCTTTTGACGGCGATGCGCCCGGCGCGGCGATCGACTGGATCAACAGGGCGATCGCCGCCGACCCCCGGGTCGCCGCCTTTCACTACATGCTGGGATGCGCGCTCCAGGCCGTGGGCAGGACGGAGGACGCGATCGCATCGTTTCGCCGCGCGCTCGAGCTCGACGATTCGCAGGCGAAGACCCATAACAACCTTGGCTGTGCGCTCGAGGCGGCCGGGAATCTTGCCGCGGCGGTGGACTGCTATCGCGGCGCGATCGGCCGCGACCCGGCCATGGCGCAGGCGCTCTACAATCTCGGCAACGTCTACGGCCAGCTCGGCGACACGAAGCAGGCGATCGACTACGTCAGCCGGGCGCTTGCCATCGAAACCCGGCATGCGGACTGGCGCTGCAACCTGGGCAGCCTGCGTTACCGCGAGCTGCAACTGGATGAGGCGATCGCGGATTTCCGCGCCGCCATCGAGATCGCCCCCGGTTATGAGCGCGCGCATGCGGACCTGGGGGGCGCGCTGCTGGTCGCGGGACGGGTGGAGGAGGCGCGCGCCGCCTGGGCGAAGGCACTCGAGCTCGACCCGGGACTCGCCGACGTGGAATCCCGGTCGCTGCTGGCGCTGCATTTCCGCGAGGGCGAAGATGCGCAGCTGCTTTTAGACCGGCACGTTTCCTGGCGGGACCGGCACGCGCGCGGATTGCTGCGCGCGACCGCGCATCGGCTGCGGGACACGGGCCCCGGCCGGCGGCTGAATATCGGCTACGTTTCGCCGGACTTCGCGCGCCGGCCGCTGGCCGCCTTTATCGAGCCGGTGCTGGCGGCGCATGATCGAGCCGCTTTCCAGGTGTTCTGCTACGCGACCGGAGGGCAGGAAGACGAGGTGACGCGGCGGCTGCGGGGCATGTGCGCGCACTGGCGCGACATCTCGCGTTTTGCCAACGAGCAGGCGGCCGACCAGGTGCGCGCAGACGGAATCGACATCCTCGTCGACCTGGCCGGCCATGCCGCCGGGGGCAGGCTGCTGCTTTTTGCCCGCAGGCCGGCCCCGGTCCAGGCGACCTGGCTCGGCTACCCGGACACGACGGGGCTGGATGCCATCGACTATCGGTTGACCGATCCGGTTGCGGACCCGCGCGGGGAGAGCGAGCGCTTTCATGCCGAGAAACTGCTTCGCCTGCCGGCAAGCTTTCTCTGCTATCAGCCCGAGCCCGATTGCCTCGAGGCGGGCGAGGTCCCGCAGTCGCGCAGCGGCCACGTCACGTTCGGCAGCTTCAACGAGCTGGCGGCGATGACGCCGCACATGATCGCGCTCTGGGCGCAGATCCTGCTCGCGCAGCCGCAGGCGCGGCTGGTTCTGGGCAGTTACGGCCTGAGCGCGGCGAGCGCGCGGCGCGATATGGGCGCACAACTGCTCGCCCACGGCATTGCCGAGCAGCGCTTCGATCTGCACGTCCCGGATTTCTCACCGGCCGGACGACTGGCGGCATACCGCGAGATCGACATCGCGCTGGATGTCTTCCCGTACGCCGGCATGAGCGCTACGTGCGAGGCGCTCTGGATGGGCGTGCCCGTGGTTACGCTTGCCGGACGGACCTGCGCATCCAGGACCGGCGCAAGTATCCTGAGCAGCATCGGCCTCGCCGAGCTTGTCGCCACGACACCCGAGCAGTACGCCGCGATCGTGCTACGCCTGGCGGGGCAGCTCGACGAGCGGCGGGCGCTGCGCGCCGGAATGCGCGAGCGCATGCGCGCCTCGCCGCTGCTGGATGCGGCGCGCTTCACGCGCGCGCTGGAGGATGCGTACCGCGAGATGGGGGAAAAACGGCTGCGCGCACCCGCATGACGTCCGCCGACCTGGACGCCGCCGAGCGCGCCGTGGCGGCGCGGCCGGACGACGCCGGACTGTGGTACCTGCTCGGCGTTGCGCGCCTGGACGCGGGGCTGCTGGAGCAATCGGAATCCTGCTGGCGCAAGGTGCTCGCCCTCGATCCCCGGCACGCGAAGGCAAGCGTCAATCTCGGCCTCGTCCTGCAGCATGCCGGCAGAGGCGACGAGGCGCTGCGGTGCTACCGCGATGCAGTGGCGTGCGAGCCCGCTCTGGCGCAGGCCTGGTTCAACCTCGGCGCGCTGCTGCTCGAGCGCGGGCAGCCGGCCGACGCCGGGGAGCCCCTGCGCTCGGCGCTGAAACTCGATCCGGGCCGGGCGGATTGGCACGCCGCGCTCGGCTCTGCATTGCGCGAGACGGGGTCGCCGCGCGATGCCGTGCAGAGCCTTCGAACCGCGCTGCAGCTCGATCCCTCGATGCACCGGGCGCACAGCGAGATGCTCCAGGCGCTCAATTCAATACCGGATCTGACCCCGCAAAGCCTGCATGAGGAGCACAAGGCGTGGGCGTTGCGCCATGCCGGGGGACCGCGCTTTCAGGGACACGAGAATGACCGGCAGCCCGAACGCCGACTCAGGATAGGCTACGTCGCCGCGGATTTCAGGGACTCCTCGGTCGGCTTCTGCCTGCAGCCCGTGCTGGCATGGCACGACCGGTCCGGGTTCGAGATCTTCTGCTACTCGGACGCGGCGGCGGAAGACCCGGTGAGCTGGCGGCTGCGCGCGCGCGACGTCACCTGGCGCGCGACTACGGGCTTGAGCAACGCGCAGTTCAGCGAAGGGCTTCGTGCCGACCGCATCGATCTTCTGGTGGATCTCGCCGGCCACGCCGCTGGCGGGCTGCGCATGCCGGCATTTGCGGCCAAGCCTGCGCCTATCCAGGTTGGCTGGCTCGGCTACCCGTGCACGACCGGGCTCGATGCGATGGATTACCGCATCACCGACATCCACGCCTGCCCGGAGGGCATGGAGCGCTTTTACAGCGAGCGCCTGGTCCGCCTGGCGGGCGGCCAGCTGTGCTACCGGCCGGAGTTTGGAGCGCCTGAGGTGGGGTCGCCGCCCTCGGTCGCGCAACGGACGATCACGTTCGGCGCGCTGCATGAGCTGCAGGCGCTGACGCCGGAGGCCATTGCGCTCTGGGCCCGGGTCCTCTGCAGCGTGCCGGGATCGAAGCTCGTCGTCGCAGCACGCGGTGCCGACCGGCTCGCCGCGCGCATTGCCGGGAAGTTCGCCTCCGCGGGGACGGACGCGGGCTGTATCGAAGTGCTCGGAGAGCTTTCCGCGCCGGCGCGGCACGCGCTGCACGGGCGGATCGATATCAGCCTCGACGCCCATCCTTGCTCCGGGGCCGCGGCTGCGCTCGATTCGCTGTGGATGGGCGTGCCGGTCGTGACCCTGCGGGGAGCCACATCCGCATCGCGGAACGCGGCAGGCATTCTGGAAACCGTCGGCATGCGCGAGCTGGTCGCCGAGAGCGAAGTCCGCTATGTGCAGACCGCTGCCGCGCTGGCGAGCGATCGCGAGAGGCTTCTCAAGCTGCGCGGCGAGTTGCGCGGGCGCCTCGAGCGCTCGGCGCTGATGGATGCGGAGCATTGCGCGCGCAGCTTGGAGACCGCGTATCGCCGCATGTGGCGCGCCTGGTGTGCCGGGGAGCAGGCGCGGCCGATGCAGATCGAGCCGCCTGCCTCCGGACCGCGCACCGCAGCGCCGCGCCCGGTGCGCAGGGCGAGCGCAGGCGCACGGGCGCAGCGGGTGATCGTCGACGGCGTTTTCTTCCAGGAATTCAACACCGGCATCTCGCGCGTCTGGCAGTCGCTGCTTCAGCACTGGGTGGCGAGCGGCTTCGCCGATCGCGTAATCTTGCTGGACCGGGAGCAGACGGCGCCGCCGATCCCGGGCGTCAAGCGGCGAGTGGTGCCTAGGCACTGCTACGACCGGCTTGCCGAGGACCGCGCGATGCTGCAGCGGATTTGCGATGAGGAGGGTGCGGCGGTCTTTGCCTCGACCTACTACACGAGCCCGCTTGAGACACCCAGCGTGATGATGGCCTATGACATGATTCCGGAAGTCGCGGGGTCGGACTTCAACGATCCGATGTGGCGCGAGAAGGAGTCCTGCATCCGCCACGCGAGCCGCTTTGTCGCGATTTCGGCCAGCACGGCGCGCGATCTGTGCGGCTTCTATCCCGCGCTCGATCCCGCCCGGGTCACGGTTGCGCATTGCGGCGTCAGCCCGCTGTTCCGGCCCGCCGCTGCTACCGAGATCGAGGGCTTCAAGCGCCGGCACGGAATTAAGCGCCCCTATTTCCTCGTCGTCGGCTCGCGCAAGACCTACAAGAACGCGGAAACCTTCTTGCGCGCCTTCGCCGCCCTGCGCGACCGGCATCAATTCGCCGTGGTGTGCGTGGGCGGGGAGCGCGACCTCGAGCCGGAGCTGCAGGCGCTGCGCGCGGAAGGCGAGCGCTACATGCTGCGGCTGGACGACGAAGAGCTGAGGCTCGCCTACTGCGGCGCGATCGCACTCGCCTACCCCTCGATCTACGAAGGCTTCGGCATGCCCGTCGCCGAAGCGATGGCGAGCGGCTGCCCGGTCATCACGACCATGCGAGCTTCCCTCCCCGAGGTCGCGGCGGATGCGGCAATCTACGTCAAGCCCATGGACTACATCGGCCTGGCGAGCGCAATGGACGAAATCCAGAACCCCGAGGTGCGAAGCCGGCTGGTGGCAAGGGGCCTCGAGCGCGCCCGGCTGTTCACCTGGGAACGAATGGCGCGGACCGTGGCGGGGGTGCTGACCGAGGTTGCCACGGAAGCGGTTGCCGAAAGCGCGCCCGATGGCGGTTGACGCGTCGTGACCTCGCGCGGGCAGCCGGCGCTGCCGTGGATCGCGGTCGGGGCCTTGACCCTGGCATTCGCGCTGGCCTGCGCGACGTTCGTGCGGCAGACGACGCTTGCCACCTTTGCCGACGACAGCGTGAGCTACCTCGTCATGGCACAGGTGTTCTCGCCGTTTCAGCCGGCGTCGCCGGCGGTTGCGTCAGCGTTCGCGCGCGAGACGTCCTATCCGCCCCTGTTCCCGCTGATACTCGCGCTGGCCGGCGCCGCGCACGACCTGGCGCGGGCGCATGTGCTTACCGCGCTGATCCTTGCCGCATCGGTGCCCCTGGTTTATGGGCTCGGAGTCCGCTGGCTCGAAAGCCGGGGCGCGGCGGCTGCAGCCTCCCTGTCGGTCGTCCTGCTGCCGACGGTCTGGATCAATGCCAAGGGAATTCTCAGCGAGCCGCTGTTTTGCGCGCTGCTGCTGGCGACGCTGCACGTTCTCGATTCGAGCGCGGCCGGCTGGCGCAGGCAGCTCATGCTCGCGCTTCTGCTCTGCGCCATGGCGCTGACGCGAACCGCTGCGCTGCCGCTGATCGCGGTGTACGCGATCTGGGCGGCGATGCAGCGCGCGCAATCCGCGGCGGCGCGCGCGCAGGCGCTAATTCCCGCGCTCGCCGCCGCGGGCGCTTATGCCGCCTGGGTGCTGCTGCGACCTGCCGAGAGCGCCGACAGCTATGCGCGCATCGTGGCCGAGCATGCGCGCGCCCTTCTGGGTAGCGAGGCTCCGCTGACGGCCCTCGGCGCGAGCCTGCTCAGGCAGATGAACGCGGTGACCGAGGGCTGGGTTGGCTCGCTGCTGATCTTCTGGGTCGAAGGGCGACCGGTGCGCGCTGTACTGGCGGGAGTGGTCGGCTGCCTTGCGCTAGCGGGCATGGCGCTGCGGCTGCGTGCGGGGAAGGCCGATGCCTGGATCGCCGCCGCCTACCTGGCGATGTTCCTCGCCTGGCCGTTTTACGACCAGATGGGGCGCTTCCTGTTCCCGATCGTGCCGGTGCTGATCCTGTACGCTTTCCTGGCGGCGGGCAGGGCACTGCAGGCCGCGCGGCGCGCGCCCGGGTTCGGCCATGCGCTGCTCACGCTGCTGATGCTCAGCCTGACGCTGCCTGCCCTCGCGTTCATCCAGCAGCGCGCGCGCGCCGGGGCGCCGTTCGCCGCGATTACCGACTGGTACCGCACGCCCGACCTCGTCGCGGCGCGCGCGCGCGCCCAGGTGCAGCTCGATCTGTTTGCGGACATGGAGGCGATCCGCGCGCTCACCCGGCCCGCGGACCGCGTCATGTGGGTCGCCCCCTCCTATGTTGCGCTGCTTGCAGACCGGCGCGGAGTCGCCGCGCCCGCCTCCGGGCTTGCGCCCGAGGCGTATCGGCGCGCGGTGCGCGAATCGGGCGCCGACTACGTCTTCCTGAGCAGGTACCACCCGCGGGACACGCTCAGCGATGCGGCGTGGCAGGCGGGGGCGCGTGCGCTGGCGAATCGGGGAGCCACCGTGCATGCGCGCGCGACGCCCGGCAGCGCCGCCACCTCGCTCCTGCTGAAAGCGGAACAATGAGCCTGGCACGCGAGGGAGCGCGCTATTTCGTCGCATCCGCGATCGCGCTCGGCGTGGATTTCGGCGTCTACGTGGGGCTGATCCGGCTCGGCGGCGTGTACTACCTGGCGGCGGCGCCGATCGGATTCGCGCTCGGCCTCGCGACCATCTACGCGCTGTCGATCGGCTGGGTCTTCAGCCAGCGGCGGCTCGCCGACGCGCGCCTCGAGTTCGGCGTGTTTACCCTCATCGGGCTCGCGGGGCTGGCGCTCAACCAGCTCGTGCTATACGTCGGCGTGGAGCTCCTGTCGCTTTCCTACGAGATGGCCAAAGTCGCTTCCGCCGGCGTCGTCTTCTGCTTCAACTACGCGCTGCGCAAGCTGCTTCTTTTCACGCGCTATTCGAAATGAGCGAAATCGTGCGCGCGCGGGTGATCATCGTCGGCGCCGGTCCGGCCGGGCTGACCGCGGCGTACGAGCTTGCGCAGGCCGGCGTGAAGGACATCGTCGTGCTCGAGGCGACGCGCAGCGTCGGCGGGCTCGCGCAATCGGTCGAGTTCAACGGCAACCGCATCGACATCGGCGGCCACCGCTTCTTCTCCAAGTCGGACTGGGTGATGGACTGGTGGCTGCGCATGCTGCCGCTCGCCGCCCCGCGGGCGCGGGACGCGGGCGAGGGCGCGCTGCGCATCGACTATCAGGGCAAGTGGCGCGAGCTGTACCAGGGCGCGACTGCGAGCGAGTCCGAGCGCGACGTCATGCTGGTGCGCAACCGCCTGTCGCGTATCTATTTCGACGGCAAGTTCTTCGACTACCCCTTGAAGGCCAATTTCGAGACCGCGCTCAAGCTGGGCCTGGCGCGCTGCGTGGCGTTCGGCGCGAGCTACGCATGGTCCAAGCTCTTTCCGCGCCGGCCGGAGCGCAGCCTCGAGGATTTCTTCATCAACCGCTTCGGCCGGCGCCTGTATCTGCGGTTCTTCAAGGAATACACCGAGAAGGTCTGGGGCACGTCGTGCGACCGCATCAGCGCCGAATGGGGCGCGCAGCGCGTCAAGAGCCTGTCGATCGGCAAGGCGCTGCTGCATGCTCTGCGCAAGCCGTTCCGCCGTGGCAGCGGGCTCGGCGGCGCGGCGCAGACCTCGCTCATCGAGCGCTTTCTCTACCCCAAGCTCGGGCCCGGGCAGATGTGGGAGGTGACCGCGGGGCGGCTCGGCGAGATGGGAGTGCGCCTGATCAATGAATCGCGGGTCAAGCGCATCGACTGGGGCGCGGGTCGCGTCGCCGCGGTCCACGCCTCGGAACGCGACGGCGTGGATCGGCGTTACGAGGCGGATTTCTTCATCTCCTCGATGCCGGTGCGCGACCTGGTGCTCGGCATGGAGCCGCCGGCGCCGCAGCCGGTGCGCGAGATCGCCGCCGGCCTGCAATACCGGGACTTCGTCATCGTCGGGCTGCTTTACCGGCGCCTGATGCGCAACCCCTCGGCGCGCGGGCCGCTCAACCTGGTGCCCGACAACTGGATCTACGTCCAGGAGCCCGGCGTCAAGGTCGGGCGGCTGCAGATCTTCAACAACTGGAGCCCCTACCTGGTGCGCGATCCGGACACGATCTGGATCGGCCTGGAGTATTTCTGCAGCGAAGGCGACGCGCTGTGGAATACGCCGGACGCCGAGATGAAGGAGCTCGCGATGCGCGAGATGCAGCAGCTGAAGCTGGCCGACCCCGCCGAGCGCCTCGATAGCGTGGTGATCCGCATGCCGAAAGCCTACCCGGCCTATTTCGGCAGCTATGCGCGCTTCGACGAGCTGCGCGCCTGGCTGGACGGCCACGCCAACCTGTACCTGGTCGGCCGCAACGGCATGCACCGCTACAACAACCAGGACCACTCGATGCTATCCGCGAAGAAGGCGGTCGAGGCGATCCTCGCGCGCAGCCCGGACAAGTCGGCGATCTGGGCCGTCAACATCGATGACGACTACCTCGAGGAGAGCCGCTAGCGCACGGGCGGCCGCGGCGCGATCCCGAGGTTTGGTTCTACAATGCATTGCGATGATCACGTCCGCTTCGAGATCTCTGGAGCCGGCAGGCGATCGGCCTGCCGAGGTGCGAGTCGCAGTTCTCGTTCCGTGCCACAACGAAGCGTCCACGATCAAACGCGTCATCGAGGCGTTCCGGCTGGAGCTGCCTGCTGCGCGCATTTACGTGTTCGACAACAACTCGGCGGACGAGACCGCCGCCGTTGCGCGCGAGGCCGGTGCGACCGTGATCCAGGAGCCGAGACTGGGCAAGGGAAATGTCGTTCAGGCGATGTTCCGGCAGGTCGATTCCGACGTCTACGTGATGGTCGATGGCGACGACACGTATCCGGCGGAAGCGGTTCATCGGCTGATCGCGCCGATCCGCGCCGGTGAAGCCGACATGGTGATCGGCTCGCGTCTGCAGGAGGCCTCGAAGAGCGAGTTCCGCGCGCTCAACCGGCTCGGGAATCGCATGTACCTTTTCTTCCTGCGCAGCATGTTCGGGATCCGAATCAGCGACCTGCTGTCGGGCTACCGCGCGTTCAGCCGGAGATTCGTCCTCGGCACTCCGCTGTTCGGCGGCGGCTTCGAAACCGAGGCCGAAATGACGATCCGTGCGCTCACGCGACGATTCCGTGTCACGGAAATTCCCGTCGACCTGCGAAACCGCAGGGCGGGCAGCTCATCGAAGATCCGGATCATCCGCGACGGCTTCACGATCCTCAAGAGCATGTTCGCGCTGTTCCGGGACTACAAGCCGCTTGCGTTCTTCGGCGGCATCGGCCTCGTCCTGATCGGGCTGGGGCTGATCCCTGGCGGAATCGTGATCGCCGATTTCTTCCGCACCGGGCTCATACTCAGGATTCCCTCGGCGATCCTCGCCGTCGGCACGGTCCTGGCGGGTTTCATCAGCATCGTGATGGGCGTCATCCTGCATGTCATCGCTCAGCGCTTCCGCGAGCTCGACGCGAACCTCCAGACGATAGCGGATCAAATCCGGCGCAGCAGAGAGATCAAGGACGGGCCGCTGTGCTAAGCCCGGCCAGCGCGCTGCCAGCTGCAACGCGCGGCGGGGTTTCGATCATCGTCGTCAACTTCAACGGCGGCGAGAAGCTGCGCAGATGCCTGCAAGCCATGCTCGCGACTGCCGCCGAGGCCGAGATCGTCGTGGTTGACAACGCGTCGAGCGACGGCAGCGCTGAGATTCCGTCTCCGCTCGCCTCCCGGATTCGCGTCATTCGCAACGCCGTCAACGTCGGCTACGCGGCGGGCTTGAATCAGGGGGCCGACGCGTCGAGCGGCGGGCTCCTGGTCTTCGCCAATATGGACACTGTCCCGGAGCCTGGATGGCTCGAACCGCTGGCGAGCGCGCTGCGGGAGAATCCACAGGTCGCGGCCGTCAACCCCCTGCTGCTGCTGATGGATGGCCTGTCGGTCAACGCCGCAGGGCAAAGGATCCACGTTACGGGCCTCGGCTTCAACCACGGCCTGGGCGAGCCAGCCGGAAAATTCGGCAATCGAATGTTCGCGGTGGACGGAATCCACGGCGCGTTCTTCGCCATGAAACGCTCGACCTACGAACGGGTCGGCGGCTTCGACGCGACCGGCTTCCTCTATCACGAAGACGTGAACAGCTCGTGGTTGCTGCGACTCGCCGGATACGAGCTGTGTTGCGTGCCGGCCTCGCGCGTACGTCACGATTATTTCCTTTCGATGCACGCCGACAAGTTCCACCTTCTCGAGAGGAATCGCATCGCCATGCTCATGGCTTATCTCAGGCCCGGCACGCTGCTGGCGCTGCTGCCGGTGCTGATTTTCACGGAGCTGCTCGCCTGGGGTTACGCCATCATGCGACGCCACGGATTCCGCGGCGCGAAATGGCGCTCTTACGGCTGGGCGATTGCGCATCGGCAACAGATCCGCGAGCGCAGGCGGCTCGCGGCGAAGCTGCGCCGAGTGGGGGACTTCCGGCTGCTCGCCGGCCTCAGTTGGGCGTACGACTGGGGACAATTCGGAGTTCTAGCGCGCGAGCGCGGCCTCGGGAAGCGCAAGCCCGGCGCCGGGATCGTCAGTTCGTAGGATTCCGGCGCGCCGCCGTCCACAGCTCCCCCCACTCCCCCTGCGCGCTCTTGCGATACGCCGGAAAGCGCGCGGCCATCAGCGCGGCGGTGGGCTCGGCGCCCTCGTACACCATGGTAACGCGCGGACCGCGCAGGAACGGATCGTTCTGGACCATGTCGCGCGTGTAGAAGCCGGTGCGGATGTTGACGAACACTACCTGTGGACGATCCGCGCCCGCGGTCGTGGCGAGCGGCGGCACCTGCGCGCGCTGGCGCGAGATGAAGGTATCGACCTGGATCAGCCGCAGCCCGGTCGCCAGGATCACCGAGAGAACGACGGCCCAGGCGGCCATGCGGCGCAAGTCATCCTCCCTGCGCGCATCGCTGCCCGCGAGCGCGAGCGCCGCGAGCAGCGGCAGGACGAACCAGGCCGGGTGGAGATAGCGGTAGCCCCAGCCGTGACCTTGATCGAACGGCACCAGGAAGTAGCCGAGAAACATCGTTGCGAGCGCGGCGGCAAGCAGCCGCACGCCCGTGCGCCGGCGCGCTGCCCAGAAGCCGAGGGCCGCGAGCACCAGCAGGCAGGCCGCGCCCCAGGTCCAGAGCTTGGCGAGCCCGGAAAGCCGCGCCAGCACTACGCGCGCGTCCGGAAGCGAGAGCACGCTGCGCAAATGGGTCGCGATCACCTCCGGCAGGGCCGGCTGCACTGCCGCGGCCGCCGCCGGGCCCGCGGCCTGGCCCGCCGCGCGTGCGAGCTCGGGCAGGTGCCCGTGCCAGCCCACGCCCAGCAGCAGGGCAAGCGGCAGGTAGCCCGCGACCAGGGCGGCAAGGAGCGAGGCGGCGCCGCGCCGCGTACACAGCCAGACGAAGAATGCGGCGGCGAAGAGCAGATGCGGCACCGGATTGTGCAGGGTGAGCGCGAGCGACCCGATCAGGCCGGCGAGCAGGGCGCGCGGGACCGTCGGCTGGAGCAGCAACAGCGCATACAGCAGGTTACTCAGCAGGTGCGCAGGCATCGAGTAGTACGAGATCGACGTCACGACGAAGGCGGGCGAGGCGAGCGCGATCGCCAGCGCCCAGCCCGCGGCTTCGCGCGATCCGCTGACCTGCAGCGTCAGCCGATGCAGCGCGGGCAGGGTGAGCGCGCCGATCGCGGGATTCGCCGCCCAGGGGATGCCGAGCGCGGCGAACGGCGCAAGCAGCAGCGCGAAGCCGGGCCAATAGCTCGCCGACACCTCGCCGGTGGCGCGCGCGACGGTGAAGAAGTAATTCTGGAACACGCGCGGAATCAGGAGGTCGAGCAGTTCCGGAGGGAATGTGCCCGCGCGCCTTCCCGCCGCGAAGGCTTCGGCCTGGAACACGGCGAGATACTCGTCCATCGACAGCGGATAGGCGTGATAGACGAAGAGCGAACCCGCGCACAGCAGCGGGAAGGCGGCCGCGGCCGTGAGCCACGGCCTGTCGGCAGCCAGCCTGATCGCCGCGAGCGCGCCCGGCCGGCTGCGCAGGAGATAGGCGCAGAGCGCCAGCACGAGCAGCAGCAGGTTGCCGTGCCCGTCGTAGGCCGCCAGCATAAGCGCGAAGATCGGGCTGAAGCCGTCCGGGTTGCCTGCACCCGCGCGCCAGATGAGCGCCTGCGCCAGCGCCGCGCCCGCGAAGCTCCAGAGCAGCACGCGGCCCGCGGCGGTTTGCAGGACGTTCTGCATGGCTCATCATACCGACTCGGAGGTTTTTCCCTGGGATGACTTCTTTCCAGCGAAGCGATTTCGGCGAGTGGCCCACGCACGGGCTCGAGCGGGTGCCGGCGTGCCCTCTGTGCGGCGGCGGCAAGCGCTCGATCCTTCATGCCGGGCTGCGCGACCACGCCTTCAGGACCGCGCCGGGGGAATGGGTGCTGCAGCGCTGCGAGGATTGCGGCTGCGCCTACCTCGACCCGCGCCCGGATGCGGCGACGATCGCTCGTGCCTACGAGCGCTACTACACGCACGGCAACGAAGGCGGTCCGACCGAGTCGGATTTCGCTCGCCTGAGGCGCCGCGTCGCCGAGGCGTACCTCAACGCCCGATACGGAATGTCGTACCCGAATGCCTTTCCGGGCGGGCAGCATATCGCCAGGCTGTTTCCGAGGCGCCGCGCCTATCTCGACGTGAGCTATGCGCGCCATCTCGGTCCGGCGACGGGCGACAACCGGCTGCTGCTCGACGTCGGCTGCGGCAACGGCGCGTTCCTGCAGTTCGCGGCGCACCTGGGGTGGACAGCCGAGGGCATCGACAACGACGCGGCGGCCGTCGCCGCGGCGCACGCGGCAGGGTGCCGGGTGAGCCATGGGAGCCTGGACGAGCTGCCCTTCGGCGCGGGCCGCTACCGGCACCTCACCCTCAGCCACGTGATCGAGCACGTGCATGAGCCGCTGAAGCTCCTCAGGCAATGCTTCGAGCTGCTCGCGCCGGGCGGCCGGCTGTGGCTGCAGACGCCGAATTTGCGCAGCTTCGGCCACGACGTGTTCGGCCCTGCGTGGCGCGGACTCGAGCCGCCGCGGCACCTGGTATTGTTCGACCGGGCCTCGCTGACCGCAGCGCTCGCCGGCACGGGATTTTCGGGCATCGAGTTTCGCGCGCACCCCGGCGTCACGGTCTTCATGTGGGAGCAGAGTCGAATGATCGCTCGCGCGTCCGGCCGGAGCGCCCGGGGCATGCGTCGCAAGCTGCTGTCTTTCGCGCTCGGTGTTCACGTCGCGGAGCTCTGCGAGGCGTTGCGGCCCGACGAGCGCGAATTCCTCACCTGCGTCGCATTCAGGCCCGAGCGCGAGGAGCCGGCCGGCGCGTGAAATCCGTCAAGCTCATCGCCTTCCACCTCACCCAGTTCCACGCGATTCCGGAGAACGACGCCTGGTGGGGCGAGGGATTCACCGAGTGGACCAACGCGCTGCGCGGGCGACCGCTCTATGCGCGGCATCGGCAGCCGCAGCTGCCGGGCGAGCTCGGCTTCTACGACCTGCGCGACGAGGCGGCGCGCGCCGCGCAGGAAGCGCTCGCCCGGCGCTTCGGGATCGACGGCTTCTGCTACTACTACTACTGGTTCGGCGGCAAGCGGCTGCTCGAGGGGCCGGTCGAGGCAATGCTCGCGGGCGGCTCGCCGCACCTGCCGTTCTGCCTTTGCTGGGCGAACGAGAGCTGGACGCGGCGCTGGGACGGCAAGGACGACGAGATCCTGATCGCCCAGCACCATTCGCCCGAGGACGACATCGCGATGATCCGGGATCTGATCAGGCATTTCCGCGACCCGCGCTACATCCAGGTGGACGGCAAGCCGCTGCTGATCGTCTACCGGACCGACCGCCTGCCCGACTCGCGCGCCACCGTGCAGCGCTGGCGCGAGGAATGCCGCCGCGCCGGGATCGGCGAGATTCAGCTCTGCCTGGTGCGTCGTTTCGACATGCCGCCGCACGGAGCATCCGGATTCGACGCCATGGTGGATTTCCCGCCGCACGGCCTCATCGCCGCCGAGCTGACGCGCGGCATGCGCGCCCGGGACAGCGAATTCGGGGGGCGCATCTTCGACTATCGCGACCTCGTGCGCGATGCTTTGTATCGCTACCCCCTGTCGCGCGGGCCGCTGCCGAACTATCCGGGCGTCATGCCGAGCTGGGATAACACCGCGCGCAAGGGTGCGCGCGCGCACGTCTATCACGGCGGCACGCCGCTTCGCTACCGCGCCTGGCTGGCGGAGGCCATACGCGCAGCGAGCGACGACGCGCGCCTCGCCGAGCCGATGGTCTTCATCAACGCCTGGAACGAATGGGCCGAGGGGTGCCACCTGGAGCCCGACCGCGAATACGGCACGGCCTGGCTGGAGGCGACCCGCGAGGCGCGGGCGGATGCTGTGCGCGACGCGCGGCTCTGGGGTCGATTCGGGATGCGGCTGCCGGAACTGGCGCCAGCGGAGGAGCAGCGGCTCGCCGGTGCGCCGCTCGAGCAGCTCCTGCAGGACCTGGCGAAGTGCCGTGACGAGAGCGTTCCGCCGCCGCGCCTAGCCTGGGCATTGGCGAACCTGCGGCGCAAGGTCGAGTCTCGGCCAAGATTGCGGCGCGCGGTGCTGCCAATGGCGCGGCTGCTCGGCCTCGCGGACTGACCGCGGCGGGTCAGCCGCTCTTCATCACGGACTTGAGGACGGCGTAAGTCGCCTCGCCCATGCGCTCGGGCGTGTAGCGAAGAGACATCCGGTAGGCGCCTTCTGCAAGCGCGGCGCGGCGCCCGGGGCTTGCCTTCAGGTCCCTCACCGCTCGCGCCATGGCGCCCACATCCAGCATCGGAACTGCGACGCCGACCGTATTGTCGACGAACTCGGTCGCCCCGCCGCTGCCTTCGAAGCGCACCACCGGCACGCCCTGGCGCGCGGCTTCGATCATGGCGAGCGAAAACGGGTCCTCGCGCGAGGTCAGCAGGAACAGGTCCAGGTCGGCGAGGTACGGCGCGGCGTCCGGCACTTCGCCAAGGAAGAACAGGCGCTCGCGCAGGCCATGCAGCTCGATCTCGTAGTGCAGCTCGAGGCAGCTCGACTCCGACACGCAGCTGCCGATCCAGCAGAAGTAGATGCCGGCGCAATCCCGGCTCTTGGCGACCCGGTTCGCCACTTGGATGAAGAGGTCGATGCCTTTGCGCCAGTCCATCGTCCCGCAGCCACCGACGACGAATGCATCGCCCGGAATGCCGAGCTTGTCGCGCAGCCCACCGACACCGCGCGCGAGGCGCGGGACGGCGCAGGCACCATGGATCACCGTGATGCGCTCGGCGGCCACGCCGTGGCGACGTACGAGGTTTTCCCTGACCGCCTGCGACACCGCCACGAAATGATCCGACAGCGCGAGCGCCCGGCCGGCGCTGCCGTCCAGGTTGTTCCTGCGCATGTACGCTTCGAGCTCGGGAATTCGAGTCACCACCGGCACGCCGAGCGCGGACTTGAGCGTACCGAGGATGTGTCCGGCGAGACCGGTGTTGCCGAAGACCGCACCCACGCGCCGCTGCGCAAGCCCGCGGACGATCGCGCGCTGGCGCCGCGACAGCAGCGCTTCGTCGACGTGGCCGAGCCGCCGCAGTGCCCTGTTGAGGAGCCGGCGTGCATCCAGCGGGTTCGGGTAGGGCTCGTTCCAGACGTGCACCGGCGCATGCTTGCGATAGTCAGCTTCGAGCGGTCCGCCGTTCCTCAGGATCACCTCGATTGGACACGGCGCGTGCGAGGCAAACCACTCCACGAGCCGGAGCAGCGACAGGGGCGCGCCCGTGCGGCCGCCGTCGTGGCCGACAAAGACGATCAGCGGTTCCTGCGCCATGACAGGCCGGCCAGGAATCCGGCGAGCAGCGCGGCGCCGCGCGCCGCGAGCGACGGGAATACTGCCGCATCGATCTTCGTCTGGATCTCCTCCACCAGGCTCCGCATGCCGCCACCCGGCTTCGCGGCTGCGGTGCGCAGCATGGCGGAAACCTGCGCCGGAGTAACGGCGGCGAGCGGTTTCTTGGGCGCGAGGCTCAGGACGGCCAGCGCCCCTTGCACCCGCTCCCGGCGGAAGCTGCGGCTGACCTCCGGGCCTGGGCCATGCTGCAGGCCGTCCTCCAGCGCCATTAGCGCAACCCGAAAATCGTCGTCCTCGCGGCCCAGCGCCTCCCAGAGCGGGCGCAGCAGCGGTGCGAGGAAGCGGTGCTTGTGCGCGTGCAGGAACGCTTTCAGGTAGATGTCGTCGTATGCCTGCTCGAAATCGTGCAGGCCGACGAGCAGCGCAGACTGATGCGCGCGGTAGCCCATCCCGGCCATGGCGAGGATCATGTCGCTCTCGGGCCGCAGCGATTTGCCGGCCGGAATCCTCGGCAACGCGCGCGCGATCAGCTCGGTGCGGTAGAGGTGATTGCCGGCGGGTCGGCGCGCCGGCAGCAGCTTGTCGAGCACGAGTGCCTGGGCCTCGAAGAAGCCGGAGGGGAAGCCGTCGACCGCGGCAAGGAAGCCGGCGAGCCCGGGCAGGACCAGTACGTCGGCGTCGATGCACAGCGTCCATGGCCGCCCCTCGGCGATGCCGAGCTCGAGCGACTGCCGCAGCGCCTCCTGGAACGGCTGCGCCGATACGCGGTGGATCTTGTTGCCGGGAGCGAGCGCCTGCAGCAACTGGGCGCAAGCCTCGGTCGTCCGCTCCCCGCAATGGCGCACGATGATGGTGAACCGGTCGAGGGCTGGCGCGACCATGCTCACGCCCCCGCAGCGGGCTTGCGGAAAACGAAGACGTAGCCGGTGGTGCCGTCCTTGCCGGGAAAGACCCGGTCCAGGGCCTCGAGCGCGAACGCGAGCGGCAGCAGGATCGGCGAGAGCAGCGCCGCCAGCCTGCGCTGCGCCGTCGTGCCGATGGCGAAGCGCCGGGTCACCAGAACCGCTGCCGCCGCGAAGTAGCCGTTGCGCTCCCTGAGCTCGAGCATTTCGAAGGCGCTGAACAGATGCTGCAGCCCGTGCGACGTGTACCGATAGTAGTCGTGCGGCTGATCGTGGATGCCGAGCAGGAACGGCGTCGAGCCGACCAGCAGCCCTCCGGGCCGCAGCACGCGCCGGATCGCGGCCGCCGCCGCATCGGGCCGGCGCACGTGCTCCAGCACCTCGAGGCAGAAGACCGCGTCGACCGTGCCCTCGCCGATGCCTTGCAGCGTCTCGACGTCGGCGAGCACGTCGGGATGCCGCTCGGGATCGACGTCGATGGCGCTGGCGCGGACCCCGCTGCGGGCGAGCTCCTCGGCGATCTCACCGCCGGCGCCCACGTTGAGCACGCGGCCGGCCTGCGCGAGGCGGTGCGCCGCGATCGTCTCGCGCAGCCACGGATAGAGGTTGCGCCGCGAACGGCGCTTGGAGAACGCGGCCAGAGCATCGAGCAGGCTCATCAGGCCGCCGCGCCCGGGATCGGGTTGGATTTGGCGCCAGAGATCCAGCGGCGCGCCCACAGCTCGCCGGCGAGCAGCAGCCAGCGGGCGCGCGCCCCCGCGAGCGGGTGCCGCTCGCGAAGGCCAGCGAGGCGCGGCATCCAGTCGGGCCGCAGGATGTCCAGCTGCTGCAGCAGGCCGTCGCGAAGGAGTTCGCTGTTCCATCGGTCCAGATGCGGCTCGAACCAGGCGAGCAGCGGGGCGCTGAACCCCTTCTTGCGGCTGGTGACCGCCGCCGCGGGCAGGCGCTCGGCCGCCACCGCCTTGAGGAGCGCTTTGCGCTCCCCGTTCCGGTACTGGATCGAGAGCGGGATGCGGAACGCGATCGACGCCAGCTCCGGGTCGAGGTAGGGGACGCGCGCTTCGACGCCGTGCGCCATCGAGGCGCGGTCGACCTTGCACAGGATGTGATCGACCAGGTACAGGTGCATGTCGGTGTACTGGGCGGCCGTCACCGCGGGCGCGTCGAGCGGAAAGAACGCGTTGATGAGATCCGTCGCCCGGTCGGGCACGCGGCCCGCGAATCCGTCGGTGAACAGGTGTCGCTGCAGCGCGTCGGACAGGCAGCCGTCATAGCCGAAGTATCGCGCCGGATCGGAGGCCTTCGCAGCCCGCAACGGCAGGCCGCCCAGCCTGGCGAAGCGGCGCCAGAGCGCCGCGGGGATTCCAGCCGGCACCCAGTCCGGGCGATTGAAGTCGTCGTAGCGCAAGTAACCGGCGAACATCTCGTCCGCGCCATCGCCCCCCAGCGCCACCACGGTGTCGCTGCGCCGCGCGAGACGCGCCACCTCCATGGCGGGCAGGGGGCCGTCCGGGTCGAAGGGCTCGTCGTAGTACTCCTGCATGTCCCACAGCCGCTGCGCGAGCCCCTCGTGCTCGAGGACGCTTTCCTCGTGCAGCGTGCCGAAATGGCGCGCGATGAGGCGCGCGTAGTCGCGCTCGTCGCTGTATCTCTCGTGAAAACCCACCGTGAAAGTCCGCAGGCCAGGCAGGCTCTCGTGCGCCAGGCCGACCAGCAGGCTCGAATCGATCCCGCCGCTCAGGAAGCACCCTACCGGCACGTCCGAGACCAGGTTCGAGCGCACGGCGTCGACTAGGCCGCCGCGCAGCCGCGCCGCGGCCTCTGCCGGGTCGACGAGATCGGGCTCGTATTTCAGCCGCCAGTAGCGGCGCAGCTCGAGCGAATCTTCCTTGAGCGTCGCGCTGTGCCCGGCGGGCAGCTTGCGGATTCCCTCGAAGGCGCAGCGGTCGTGGGGCACGAAGCCGTAGGCAAAGAAGTCGCGCAGGCCCTGCGGGTCGATCGCGCGCCGGAAAGCGGGATCGGCGAGGATCGCCTTGGGCTGGGAGGCGAAGCAGAAGCGAGCGCCGTAGCGCGCGTAGTAGAGCGGCTTGACGCCGAAATGGTCGCGCGCGAGGAAAAGGCTGCGCGCCCTGGCGTTCCAGATGCCGAACGCGAAAATGCCTCGCAGCCTCTCGACGCAGCGCTCGCCCCATTCCTCGTAGGCGCCAAGCAGCACCTCGGAGTCGGACTGGGTGCGGAAGTGGCGGCCGCGCCGCGTCAGCTGTTCGCGCAGCTCGCGGAAGTTGTAGATCTCGCCGTTGAAGGTGAGCCACAGGCTCGCGTCGGCGCTCGCCATGGGCTGGGCGGCCGCCGCGGACAGGTCGATGATGGCGAGGCGCCGGTGGCCCAGGCGCACGCGCCCGTCGTCGAAGCTGCGCACGCCGCGCCCGTCCGGACCGCGGTGCGAAAGGGTGTCGAGCATCCCTTCGAAGACCTCCGCAGGCACCGGTGTGCCGGAATCGACGCTGCCGAGGATCCCGCACATCGTCGGGGCGTCACTTCCTGCGCACGGCGGTGGCAAACACCGGGGAGGTGTCGGGATCGAAGAAATGCGTGATCTCGAAGCCCGCGCCTTCGATGGTGGCGCGGAATTCGGCGCTTTGCATCGGGTGATCGTGCCACGGAGTCAGCGCGTCGAAGGTGATCTGCTTTTCGAGCTCGAGGATGGATTCGCGCGTCGTGGCGCTGCCTTCGCCGACGGCGGGCAGATTGTAGAAGGGAACGAAACGATAGGCGAATTCGCGCGTCAGGCCATGCGCGTACAGGTGGCGGTTGAGGCGGTGCAGCAGCGGGCCGGCGTGCTCCACGTAGGCGTCGATCCAGCGCCACGGCAGGCGCTTCGTGAGCCAGCGGTACTTGTAGCGCCACTCCGCCATATGGCGCCGCGACCGCTTGTACGAGTGGGCGAACAGCAGCCCGCCGGGCCTGACCTTGGCGCAGACGCGCCGCAGCGCCTCGGCGGGATCGGGCGTGTGCTGCAGGACGCGGTGGCAGAAGACCACGTCGAAAGCAGCGTCCGGGTAGGGGATGTCGTAGATCGACGCCTGGAAGACGCGCAGCCTGTCGTCGCGCAGGAAGCGGGCGGCCCGCTCGACGGCGCTGCTCAAATCGAAGGAGTGGATCTCCGAGAACGGCAGTCCGAGCAGGACCTCGGTGTCGTCGCCGCCGCCCATGCCGCATTCGAGCAAGGTCTTGCCGGCGATGTCGAATTCGCCGAAATGCGTTCGCTCGAGGATCAGCTCGCGCAGATTGTGCCCGGGATTGCGCCCGTCGCTGCGGATGCTGTGCCACTTTTTCCATTGATAGCCGAAGCTCTCCGCGTAGCTCGGCTCCGGCCCGACGAAGCGCGCGATGCCGAGGCGCACGCTCGCCACCGTTGCGCCGCTCACCGGGTTGACGTAGCGGTCGCCGGTGAGCTGCAGCGGGACCCGGTCGCGAGGGTCGACGAAACCGATCACGTGCCGCCGTCGCGCCGGCAGAGGGCGAGCTGGCAGGAATACCATTTCGGCGCGTGCCCGAGCCGCTCGAGCACGCGACCGAGCAGGCGCAGCGGCGCCGCGGTGCGCTGCTGGGGCAGGTTGCCGTGGCTGAGGACCTGCCAATTCCTGCTCTGCAGAAAGCGCGCGAACTCGTCGCGATTCCATTCGCGCACGTGCATCGGGTGCGGACAGGACCGGCAATCGAGCCCGCGCAGGATGTCGCGTTCCGGCGTCGAAATGAGCAGCGCGCCGCCGGGCGCCAGGTGGCGGCGGATGAACGCGAGGCAGGGATCGGGGTCGCGCAGGTGCTCGATCACGTCCGCGCAGATCGCAAGGTCGAAGCGCCGGCCGAGATCGAGGTCGATGGTCTCCAGATCGGCGGCGGTGAAGACCGCCTGCGGCAGCAGCTTCGCTGCGAGCAGCGCGCTCTGCGCCTGGTCGACGAGATGCAGCACGAGCGGCTTCTCGGGGAGCAGGGCTTTCAGCTTCACGGGCGGGCCCGAGCCGACGTCCAGGACCGAAGCGACCTCCGCTCCTCCCATCAGCTCCGCCGCGATCCTGTAGACGTCGTACTGGTATCGCGATGCGAGCGCGATCCGCTCTGGCGTCCAGTAGTCCGGCTCGCCCGCCGCGCCGGCATGGCCCGCGGCGAGATTCGGCCGGTACTCCGGCTTGATGCAGTAGCGCCGGCTGTCGGAGCTCATTGCGGCTCAGCTGAACGTCCAGTGACCCGAACAGACGAAAGTCCCGTTGTCGGAGGTCAGGTTGCGGGCCTTCGCGTCTCTGAGCAGGACCCTGAACTCCACCGCCCTTTGCCAGACGTCCAGGCGCAGGTTGCGGTCCAGGGCAACCGCGTTCAGGTAGTACCAGCCCGAGGTCAGCTGGCAGGGCGTGAGGGTGAACGTCACGCGATGCGCGCCATGGAACGTCATGTCCTCGCAAAGGCCGATGGTGGTCACCATGCTGACCACGGAATTGTCGATGGCGCAGATCTCGAAGCGGAAGCGCACGTCCCTCATGCTGCGGCTCGAGACGACGTCGGCGACGATGCTGAGCGAGTCCATCGAGACGACCGCGCCTTCGGGCGTGACCCCGGAGCCCTCGATTCTGATGCGCTCGAAGTGGAGCTCGTGCGTGCCCTCGCGCGACGTCAGCGCGGTGCTCGCACCCGGCGCCAGGTCCGCCTGGCTCTCCTCGTGGTAGAGCGCGACGGCGTCCTTGCCGTCGAGCAGCGGCGAGAGCCGCCCGCGATTCAGCACCGTCGCCTTCTGGCACAGGCGCTCGATCTGGTAGGGGTTGTGCGAGACGACCACGAACGATGTCCCCCTCGCCTGCATCCTGTAGATGCGGTCGTAGCACTTGCGCTGGAATGCCGAATCGCCGACCGCCAGCACTTCGTCGACCAGCATGATGTCGGGCTGCATCTGCACCGCGACCGCGAAGCCGAGGCGAACGTACATCCCGCTGCTGTAGTTCTGCACGGGCATGTCGATGAATTCCTGCAGGCCGGAGAAATCGATGATCTCGTCGACCAGCGCGTCGATCTCGCGCCGCGTATGGCCGAGCACCATGCCGCTCACGTAGATGTTCTCCCGTCCCGTGAGCAGCGGATTGAACCCCGCTCCGAGCGCGATCAGCGCGCCGACCCGGCCGCGGATCGCCAGCCGCCCGCGATCCGGCTTGATGATGCCCGCGGCGAGCTTCAGCAGCGTGCTCTTGCCCGCGCCGTTGCGGCCGACGATGCCCAGGCTTTCGCCGGGGTGAAGGTCAAAGCTCGCGTCCTCGAGCGCCCAGAATTCGCCGGCACGCAGCCGCTCCGTCGTACCGTCGCGGCAGAAGACTTCGGCGAGCACGTCCTGCACCCCGTAGTAGAGGGAGCGGCGGAGGTTCTTGCAGTACTTCTTGGCGAGGCCGCGCGCGCAGATCAGCGGCTCAGTCATCGCGAGGGCCTCAGATGCCCAGGCGCGCGACCAGGTGCGGTGCGGCGAGGCGCAGCAGCAGCCAGCCGGCGAGCAGGGCGAGCAGCACCCCGCCGTCCACCGCGGCCACCGCGGCCCAGGGAATGGGCGCGCTGCCGATGATCGAGCTGCGGCTCGCCTCCAGGAGCGGCGCGACGAAGTTGAACGCCAGCCAGGCGGTCTCGCCGCCGAGCGTCGCAATCGGATAGGCGACCGGCGTCAGCAGCATCCAGAGCATGAGGACCGAGGGCAGCACTTTCTCGATGTCGCGGTAGAGCACGCCGATCGGGGTCGCGAGCAACCCGACGCAGGTCCCGGCGAGAATGAGCGAGAGCACGCCGCAGGGCAGGAAGCCGATCTGCAGCGTCGGCGCGATCTGGTAGAAGAGCAGCACCGGCACGATCACGGCGAGCCGCACCAGCGCGCCGAAGAACGTCGTCAGAATTCCCGCCAGCACGATCGCTTCGCGCGGAAAGTTCACCCGCACCAGCATCTCCCGGCTGGCGGTCACCAGGCGCAGCGGCGTGACCACGGCGTCGGCGAAGATCTGCCAGAGCAGGGCACCGATGATGACATACGCGCCGTACGCGACCGGGATCGCACCGCCCGAGAATACGCCCCCGGCCCGCAGCACCATGAAGCTCCCCGCCACCAGCAGGGGCGGCAGCAGCGCCCACAGGTAGCCGAACAGGCTATGCCGGTACTGGCTCTTGAGGTCACGTGCGGCGAGCTGCCAGGCGAGCCCGATCGACAATCGCGCGTCGCTGGCCATGTCGCGCAGCAGGAGGCCCGGGTTGCGAAGCGCGGGCGCCGGCGAGTAGATACGCGTTTCACCGCGCGCGGCGGGATCGGGACGCATGGGCGGATTCTACCGCCCCGCGATGGGCGCCCTCTGCGGCGCCGCCGACGGTTCGCCGCCCTCGACGCGCGGCCAGCCGTCCCGGTAGACGATGCGTTCGAGCAGCATCACGCGGGCGCGGCTTTCCCGGCCGGCCCTGAGCGCGTGGTAGAGCATCCAGTCGTTGCCGTCGTCATCGGCAACGACGCTGTTGTGGCCGGGCGCGATCCAGAAACTGCTGCGCTCGAGGATCGGCCGGTCCAGCTGCTCGAACGGCCCGAGCGCGTCGCGCGATCGGGCGACCATGACCGCATAGCGTGGCGCGCGCGCGCAACACCTGTCGCCGGAGAAAAAGAGGTAGTAGAAGCCGTCGCGGACCGTGATCCAGGCCCCTTCCACCAGCGTGCGATAAGGCCGGCTTTGCTCGGGGACGATGAGGTCAACCGGCGCGCTTCCGGACAGGAAGCCCATGCGATCGGCGGCGAGTTCTTGGGCGCGGATCGGTCCCGCGCCCCAGTAGAGGAAGCGCCGACCGGTGCGCGGATCGTCGAATGCCATCGGGTCGATGTGCTCCATGCTTTCGCCGCAGCGCAGGGGCGCTCCGGAATCCACGAACGGCCCGGATGGAGCGCGCGCGGTCGCGACGGCGAGGCACATGCCTGTGGCCTGATCGGGCTCGGCCGAGTAGTACATGAGATAGCGGCCGCTCGCCGCATCGTAGGTGACATGCGGTGCCCAGAAATTCTGCTTCCGCGCGGCCCAGCGAGGCTTCGCGGGCAGCGCCTCGCCGAGATGCTCCCAGCGCACCAGATCGGCCGAGCGGGCGACCTGGATGTTCAGCACGCGGCCGTCGGCTTGGCCCTGAGTCGCATAGGCGTAGAACCAGCCGCCGGGCGTCCGCAGCACGGCGGGATCGGGAAAATCGCGGTCCAGCACCGGGTTCATGTAGGCTGGCTCGGGAACGGTGGCGCATGCGGCGAGCAAGATCGCGAGCAGAGGGTGCAAGCACCTCACGACGCGACGCTTCGCCGCTCCCAGCGCCAGGCGTCGCGGATGATCGTCGGCAGGTCCGAGCGCGTCGGCCGCCAGCCGAGGATGCGCTCGGCGCGCGCGGTGCTCGCCACCAGCGCGGCCGGGTCGCCCGGGCGCCGCGGCGCCATGACCTTCGGGATGTCGATGCCCGTCTCGCGGCAGGCCGCCTCGATCACCTCGAGCACGGTGGCGCCGTGCTCGGTGCCGAGGTTGATCGCTTCGCGCCCGCCGCCGCCGGCGAGCCAGTCGAGCGCGCGCAGGTGCGCCTCGCACAGGTCGTTGACGTGGACGTAGTCGCGCACGCAGGTGCCGTCGCGCGTCGCAAAGTCGCCACCGAACACCTGCACCGATTTGCGCCGGCCGGAGGCGGCTTGCAGGACGAGCGGGATCAGGTGCGTTTCCGGGTCGTGGCGCTCGCCGAGGCGCCCCTCGGGGTCGGCGCCGGCGGCGTTGAAGTAGCGCAGGCTCACCGAGTGCAGGCCGTAGTCGGCGTGCGCCGCCTCGAGCATGCGCTCTACGGCGAGCTTCGTGGCGCCGTAGGGATTGACCGGCTGCGCCGGGTGCGCCTCGTCGATCGGTTGGTACTGCGGCTCGCCGTAGACCGCGGCAGTGGAGGAATGGACCAGGCGGTCGACCTTGGCGGCGCGCATCGCGCGCAGCAGCGCCTCGGCCTTGACGACGTTGTTGCGGCGATACTTCTCGGGGTCGGCGACCGACTCGGCGACCAGGCTGAACGCCGCAAAGTGGATCAGCGCGCCGATTGCCTCGGCGGCGAGCAGCTGCGCGACGAGCGCCTCGTCGCCGATGTCGCCTTCGACCAGACGCGCGCCCGCAACGGCGTCGCGGTGGCCCGTCGAGAGGTCGTCGAGCACGGTCACGTTCCTGCCGTGCGCGAGCAGCATCTTCACCATGTGCGAGCCGATGTAGCCCGCGCCGCCGGTGACCAGAACGTTCACTCGAACCTGAGCGCCTCGACCGGGTTGAGGTTCGCCGCCTTGCGCGCCGGGTAGAAGCCGAAGAACACCCCGATTGCGAAGGCGAAGGCGACCGCGAGCAGCACCGACTCGGGCGAGAGCAGGATTCGCCAGCCCGCCACCTGCGCGATGGCGACGGCCGCGCCGACGCCGATGGCGATGCCGGCGAGGCCGCCGATCAGCGACAGCGTCACCGCCTCGACCAGGAACTGGCCGAGGATGTCGCGCGTGCGCGCGCCGACCGCCATGCGCAGCCCGATCTCGCGCGTGCGCTCGGTGACCGAGACCAGCATGATGTTCATGATGCCGATGCCGCCCACCACCAGCGACACCGAGGCGACCGCCGCGAGCAGCAGCGCCAGCACGCGGCTGGAGGCTTCGCGGGCGGCCATGATCTCGGCAAGGTTGCGCAGGGAGAAATCGTCCTCGGCGTCGGCCTGCAGCCGGTGCCGCTGGCGCAGCAGGGCGCGCACCTGCTCCTCGACCGCCTTGGTGTCCAGGTCGTCGGCCACCTTTACCCATATCGTGCTTACCGCCCTCTGCTTGGCGAGGTTCGCCGATCCGAGCACGCGGCCGCGTGCGGTGGCGATGGGCACCACGATGATGTCGTCCTGGTCGGTTCCCATCATGCTCTGGCCCTTGTTCTCGAGCACGCCGATGACAGTGAAGGGGACGCGCTTGATGCGGATCACCTGACCGATGGGGTTGGCATCGGCAAACAGCTGCCGCACGACGGTCTGGCCGACGATGCAGACTTTGCCCGCGCCGCTCAATTCGGCGGGCTCGAACACACGTCCGTCGGCAAGCTGCCACTGCCGGACGTCGAAGTAGTGGTTGGTGGTGCCGTAGATCTGCGTCGCCCAATTGGAGTTTCCCCAGATCACCTGCGCGCCGCCGCGCAGCGCCGGCGCCGCGATCGCCTCGGGGATCTCGCGGTTGATGGCGATGGCGTCGTCCTCCGACAGGGTGTAGTTCGAGCCTACGCCGAGGCGCACGCCGCTCTGGGTGCGCGCTCCCGACAGGATCAGCAGCAGATTGGAGCCGAGCGCGCGGATCTGCTCCTCGACGCGCGCCTGCGCGCCGCCGCCGACGGCGATCATGACGATTACCGCCGCCACGCCGATGATGATGCCGAGCATGGTGAGCGCGCTGCGCAGCTTGTTGACCGCCAGCGCGCGCAGCGCGACCCGCAGCAGGCCCAGAACGTTCAAGCGTTCTCCTTGACGGCGTTCATGCCGCGGCCTTCTGCGTCGCGAGCGCCGCCTGCGCGTCCTCCGGCCGGGCGTTCGCCTCGTCCTCCACCACGTGGCCGTCGCGGAAGCGCAGCAACCGGCGCGCAAAGCGCGCAACATCGGCTTCGTGCGTCACCAGGACCACCGTCATGCCCCGGAGGTTCAGGTCCTGCAGGAGCGCCATGATCTCCAGGCTGGTGTGCGAGTCGAGCGCTCCGGTCGGCTCATCGGCGAGGATCAGCAGCGGCTGCGTTACCAGCGCGCGCGCGATCGCCACGCGCTGCTGCTGGCCGCCCGAGAGCTGGGCCGGCTGGTGATCGGCGCGCTCCGCCAGACCCACCAGCGCGAGCATCTCCAGCGCCCGCCGGCGCCGCTCGCGCAGGGGCACCCCCGCATAGACCAGCGGCAGCTCCACGTTCTCGACCGCGGCGGTGCGGGCGAGCAGGTTGAAGGTCTGGAACACGAAGCCGATGTTGCGGTTGCGCACCTCGGCAAGCTCGTCGCCCTGCAGCTCCGAGACGCGGCGCCCGCCGAGCACGTATTCCCCCGAGCTCGGCCGATCGAGGCAGCCCAGCATGTTCATGAAGGTCGACTTGCCCGAGCCCGACGGGCCCATCACGCACGTGAACTCGCCGCGCGCGATGTCCACGCTCACCCCGGCCAGCGCGCGGATGTCGTTGTCGCCGACCCGGTACGTCTTGACCAGCTCGCGCGTGTGGATGAGGTTTTCGGGCACTAGAACATTCGCGGCCCGGCAGGACCGGCCCTCTTCGTCGCCGCGGCGTCGCCCAGCCCCACGATCACCGGGTCGCCCTCTTTGAGCGCGCCCTCGGCGATTTCGGTGCTGGTGCCGTCGGTGAGCCCGGTGCGCACGTCGACCTGGCGCGGCTGGCCGTCGGCGCCGGGCACCCACACCCGCCCGCTGCCGGAGGCCGCCGCGCGCGCCCCGCCGAGCTCGGCGAGCAGGCGCTCGTAGACCGGCTTCTGCGCCTCGGTCAGGACCGCCAGCACGCGCGCCCGCGACTCGACGCGCAACCGCTCGCCGAGCTTGCGCCGGTCCGCGTCCTTCGGCATGTCGCGCAGCCGCACCATCTGCTCGCGCACGTCGTCGAAAATCTGCTCCAGCTTCGCCTTCTGGGACTCGTCGGGCTTGAGCTCGGCGTAGACGCGCTGGCGGAACCGCGCCGGCGCCTGGCCGCCCGCCTGTGGCGCGGCCTGGGCTTCGGCGGCCGGCTTGCTCTCGCCCGCGCCGCTTGGCCGGAAGCGCAGCACCGCATTCGGCACCTTGAGCACGTTGTCGCGGCGATCGACGACCACGCGGACATTGGCGGTCATGCCCGGCAGCAGCGTCTGGTCGGGGTTGGCCGCGGAGATCACCACCGTATAGCTGATCACGTTCTGCACGTTGACCGGCGACTTGCGGATCTGCCTGATCTCGCCGCCGAAGTCGCGCCGGGGAAAGGCGTCCACCGTGAAGCTCACCAGCTGGCCGACCCGCAGGCGGCCGACGTCGGCTTCGTCGATCGCCGCCTCGACCTGCATGTCGCGCAGATCGCGCGCGATGGTGAACAGCACCGGCGCCTGGAGGCTGGCGGCGACGGTCTGCCCGGCATCCACATTGCGCAGGATCACGGTGCCATCCACCGGCGCGCGGATGATGGTGCGCTCCAGATCCACCTGCGCCTGCCTGAGCAGCGCCTCGCGCTGCTTGACCGCCGCCTGCGCGCTGCGGATCTGCGAGGCATTGACCTCCAGTTGCGCCTCGACCGACTTGAGCTGCTCACGTGTCGCGTCGTACAGCGTCTTTGCCTTGTCCAGCTCGGCGGGCGAAATGAATTTCTTGTCGACCAGCAGCTTCTTGCGGTTCAGATCACGCTCGGCGTCGGCCAGGTTGACCTTGACGCGACCGGCCTCGGCCTTCTGCGCGGCGAGCGTCGAGGTCGCCACCGCCACCGCGCTCCTGGCCGCGTCGACGTCGGCGCGCGTCTGGTTGACGCGCAGCTCGAAGCTTTGCGGGTCGATGCGCGCGATGATCTGGTGCTTCTTCACCTGGGTATTGAAGTCGGCGAAGATCTCGAGGATCTGCCCGGAGATCTGCGATCCGACCTGCACCGTGGTGACGGCGTTCAGCGTGCCGCTCGCCACCACCACCGCCTGCAGCGGGCCGCGCTCCACCTTGGCGAGGCGGTATCTCGCCTCGCCGCCGGAATTGCGCACCGCGTACCATCCCCAGCCGCCCGCTGCGGCGGCGAGCATGGCGAGAACGGCAACGGTCCTGACGGGGCTCAGCTTCATGTAACGGCTGGACGATCATAGCAGTCCGGCATCCGGCGGCCGGACCGGGTTGGTAACAAAACGTTACCTGGCGGCCGCAGCCGCGCGCCGGTAATGTCCCGATCTGCCGCCGCGCTTTTCCTCGAGCCGCAGGTCGCGGATCGTCATGCCCCGGTCGACGGCTTTCACCATGTCGTAGATGGTGAGCAGGCCGACCGCGGCCGCGGCGAGCGCCTCCATCTCGACGCCGGTCCGGCCGCGGCACTCGACGCTTGCGACGAGCGCGATCTCGCTGCGCGCTGCGTCGAGCCTGAACTCGGCCGTGGCGCGCGTGATCGCGATCGGGTGCGCGAGCGGTATCAGCGCGGAAGCGTGCTTCGCGGCCTGGATGGCGGCGATGCGCGCGACGCCGAGCACGTCACCCTTCGCCGCGCTGCCCTCGACCACCATGCGGAAGGTCGCAGGGCGCATGGCGATGCGCCCCGAGGCGACTGCGACGCGCAGGGTCTCGCCTTTCGCGCCCACATCCACCATGTGCGCGCGGCCTTTGCGGTCGAAATGGGTCAATTGCGGCGAAAGCTTGCGTGCCAAGGCGTCCTCCGGCGGGAACTCGCGGGTCGGGACGGTATCATAACTGCATGCGTTTCGTTGCGTGCCTGCTTGCGTGCCTGCTTGCATTTCTGCCGCAGGCGCTGGCGCAGTCGCAGCTGCCCGACCTCGGCGACGCGACCGCTTCGGATCTGCCGCTGCAGACCGAGCGCCGCATCGGCGAGGCGGTGGTGCGCGACATCCGGCTGCGCGAGCCGACCTATCTCGACGACCCGGAGATCGCCGATTACCTGAATCAACTCGGCGCCAAGCTCGCGGCGGCGGTGCCCGGACTGCGGCAGGATTTCGAGTTCTT
Organism: Betaproteobacteria bacterium; assembly: GCA_016177575.1. Lineage (GTDB taxonomy): Bacteria > Pseudomonadota > Gammaproteobacteria > Burkholderiales > SG8-39 > RBG-16-66-20. Next base: position 15,582 of record JACOVA010000030.1, on the reverse strand, counting down.
CGCCTTGCGCGATGCGTCGATCAACGCGTTCGCGCTGCCCGGTGGATTCATCGGCGTGCACACCGGGCTGATCAGCGCCACCGACAACGAATCCGAGCTCGCCTCGGTGCTCGGCCACGAAATGGGCCACGTCACGCAGCGCCACATCGCGCGCCAGATGGGCATGCAGAAGCAGATGCAGCTGCCGATGATGGTGGCGATGGCGGCGGCGATCCTGCTCGGCCGCTCGCGGCCGGATCTTGCCGGCGGCGCGGCGATCGCCGCGCAGGGAGGCGCCGTCCAGTCGCAGCTCAGCTACAGCCGGGACTTCGAGCGCGAGGCCGACCGCATCGGCTTCCAGACCCTCGCCGGGTCGGGGTTCGACGTGCGCGCCATGGGCACGTTCTTCGAGAAGATGCAGCGCCACGCGCGCGTCATGGATGACGGCACCTTTCCCGGCTACCTGCGCACCCACCCCTTGACCACCGAGCGCATCACCGATGCCGAGAGCCGCGCCGCAGCGCTGCCCTACCGGCAGCGCGCCGACAGCCTGGAGTTTCACCTGGTGCGCGCCAAGGTGCGCGCCGAAGCGGCGGATGCGCGCGAAGCGGTGAAGATCTTCAGTGCCGCGGTGAGCGACCGGCGCTTCGCCAACGAGCCCGGCGCGCGCTACGGCTTCGCGACCGCGCTGCTGCGCGTCAACGAGCCGAAGCGGGCCGAAGCCGAGCTCGCGCGCCTGCGCGCGGCCGGCGTCGCGAACTCCATGATCGAAACGCTCGCCGCGCGCATCCGCATCGCCCTCGGCGACCGGGCGGGTGCGCTCGCGCTGCTCAAGGCGGCGAGGACGCGCTATCCGCACCGCAGGCCGGTCCTGTACGCGACCCTCGAATCGCTGCACGAGATGGGACGCGACGACGAGGTGCTCGCGACGCTCGCCGAGCCGCTGCGGCTCTACCCGAGGGATGCGCGCCTGCACGAGGCGCGCGCCAAGGCCTACGCGGGCCAGGGCAAGCGCCTGCTGCAGCACCAGGCGCAGGCGGAGGTCTACGTCCTGCAGGGAAGCCTGCCGGCCGCGATCGAGCAGCTGCAGCTCGCGCAGGGCTCGGGTGAAGGCAATTTCTATGAGCTCTCGGTGGTGGAGGCACGCCTCAAGGAGTTGCGTGCCGAGCACGCGCTCGAGTTGCAGGACGCGCGCAAGCGCTGATTATCGCTTCGGCGCCTCGTAGTAGGCCTCGTAGAGCAGGTCGAAGGTCTTTTCCGCCTCGCCGAGCAGCTCCTGGTCGCTGGTCGAGCGTCGCGCAGCGCCCTGCAGCAGAGTCTGCACGCCCGCGGCTTCGGGCACCTGCGTGTCCCGCACCTCGAGAAAATGGACGATGCCGCCGATCTTGGCGAGCGCTGCGCTTTCCGCCAGCCCGAACTGCTGCAGCATCTCCTCGAAAGTGACGCGTGTCGCGCTGTTGCCGAAGCGCGCGCCCTCGAACGCGAAGCCGAGCGCGCCCGCCGGGCATTCCTGCACCTTGTCGAGCCAGGTCACGCTGCCCTCCGGGTCGACGAAGCGCCGGATCAGCCAGGCGCAGGCGAGGCGGTCGGCCCAGGCGGGCCTGCGCGTAGCCCAGGTCCGGCACTGTAGCGGCTCGTCCGCGCTGAGGCCGGAGCGCGTCTGGATCGGGAAAAGCAGCTTGTGCACCTCCGCCTCCGCCTCGGCAAGCGCGCTCTTGGCGCGCTCCTGCACCCCGCTGGGGAAGAAATCGAGCGCGTCGATGGCCTCGAATTCGCGGCGCTGCTTGTGCAGCACGCGCGAGATCGCGCTCGGATCGGCGATGCCGAAGCCGACCTTGAGGCTATCGACCACCTTGATCAGCTCGGTGTAGCGCGCCGAGCGGTCGAACAGGCCGCGAAACGCGCGCTGCTGCGCCTCGGACATCGGCACGACCTCCAGCACCTGGGCGGTGCCGCCGCCCTTGACGATGTATTCGGCCAGATGCTCGAGCCCCTGCCGGCAGGTCGGCGTACCGGGGAGCAGGTAGGCGCCTTCGCGCATGACCGCGGCGCCGAGCGATTCGAGCGTGCGCAGCATGCGCATGCGCGCGGCCGGATCCTCGATCGGCAGGTTGGCGATCAGCGCGAGCCAGCGATCGCGCTCGGTCGGCTGCGGCTTGCTCATGGCGGCGATGATAGCCCAGCCCCGAGCATGGTAGATTGGCCCCCACCGCCGAATGGCGGGACTTGATCCAGATCAGATCGCCCCGCCCCCTTCTGCAGCAGCATCCTCAAGCCATGTTCGAATCCGCGAGCCTGAAGCACTACGTTGACAAGGCGGTCTACCGGCGCGAGGCGGCGAAGCTGCGCCAGGAGCTGCTCAACGCGCAGTACGACCTGATGCAGAACGGCCGCTTTCCGGTGCTGATGCTGATCGCTGGCGTCGAGGGTGCCGGTAAGAGCGAGACGGTGAACCTGCTCAACGAATGGATGGACCCGCGCCACGTCATCACCAGCGGGTTCTTCGAGCCCTCCGACGAGGAGCGCGAGCGCCCGGCGCAGTGGCGCTTCTGGCGGGCGCTGCCGCCCAAGGGCAAGATCGGCATCTTCTTCGGCGCCTGGCACACGATGCCGATCATCCAGCGCGTCATGGGCGAGATCAACGAGGGGGAATTCGCGCGCGAGATCGCCGAGATCCAGCGCCTCGAGAAAATGCTGTGCGACGAGGGCGTGCTGCTGCTCAAGTACTGGTTCCACCTGTCGAAAGGCCAGCAGCGCAAGCGCCTCAAGGAGCTTGCCTCCGACCCCAAGACCCGCTGGCGCGTCACCGAGCGCGACTGGCAATACTTCAAGCTCTACAAGAAATTCGTCAAAGTCTGCGACCCGTTCCTGCGCAAGACCTCGACCGGGGAATCCCCCTGGATCGTGGTGCCCGGCGCGAATGCCCGCTATCGTGCGCTCACGGTCGGCCGGCACCTGCTCGCGGCCATGCGCGAGCGGCTCGCCGAAAAGCCGGTCAAGCGCCAGCCCGACAAGACGCCGCCGCTTGCGCCGCCGCCGGCCGACCGGCTGAACGTGCTGCGCGCGCTCGAGCTCGACCAGCCGATGACCAAGGCCGAGTATGCGAAGGAGCTCGAGAAGTGGCAGGGCCGCCTCAACGTCGCCTCGCGCGATGCGCGCTTCAGATCGATGTCGGTAGTCGCGGTGTTCGAGGGCAACGACGCGGCCGGCAAGGGCGGCGCGCTGCGCCGCGTCACCGGCGCGCTCGACTCGCGCAGCTACCGCAACGTCTCGATCGCGGCGCCGACCGAGGAGGAACGCGCGCAGCCTTACCTGTGGCGCTTCTGGCGCCACCTTCCGCGGCACGGCAAGTTCACGTTTTTCGACCGCTCGTGGTACGGGCGCGTGCTGGTCGAGCGGGTCGAGGGCTTCTGCTCCGAGGCGGACTGGATGCGCGCCTACACCGAAATCAACGATTTCGAAGGCGCGCTGCTGCGCCACGGCGTGGTGATGGTCAAATTCTGGCTCACCATCAGCAAGGACGAGCAGTTCCGCCGCTTCAAGCAGCGCGAGAAGATCGCCTTCAAGCGCTTCAAGATCACCGACGAGGACTGGCGCAACCGCAAGAAGTGGGACGCTTATGAAACGGCGGTGTGTGACATGGTCGACCGCACCTCGACCTCGCTCGCGCCGTGGACGCTGGTGGAGGCGAACAACAAGTACCATGCGCGCATCAAGGTGATCAAGACCCTGTGCCGCGCGCTCGAGGGCGCGCTCGAGCGCGCCGGCAAGGCGGGCAAGAAGAACAAGAAGAAGAAATAGCCGCCACGCCAGCGCTGTTCTGCTAGGCTTTCGCCATGGTGATCGCGGCGCGCTGGATACGTCTGGAATCGGACCGTGCTGTGACGTGGCGCGCCGCATGCACGGGGTTCGCCCGGGCGCAATCGGCACGTTCGGCGCCCGCCGTGCTCTGGGCGCGCCCGGCCGGCGAGGACCTCGTGATTGCGCTGATCGCACCTCTGAAATTCGCGCCGGGGCGCGCAAGGCGCTGGAGCTCGTGGGCGCTCGCGCCCTTGATCGCGACCTATCGCCAGTTCGGCATGCGCGCCTACCTGGACGGGGATGGCGTCTGCCTGGGCGGCCGCAGCGTCGCGCGCAGCGAGGCGGGCGTGATCGGCGCCTGCGTGATCGTCGTTGCCATGGTCGCGCTGCCTCAGGATGCGATGCTGGACGCTCTGCGCTGCCGCATCGAATCGCAGCACGCCTGGCAATTCGATCATTCATGGCCGTCGGCCGCGGAGCGCTCCGCGATCGAGGACGCGCTGGCGCTGGAGGCGCTCGATGCGAAGTGAGCGCAGGGCCTGGCTGCGTGGCGCGACCGCCGCCGCGCTCGCCGCGCAGCTGGGCGCGCAGTTCGCCGTCCTGCGCGCAGCGCTCGCCCAGGACGCGATTGCCAAGGGCGTGCACGGCGTAAAGGGCCGGCCGCTGGTCAACGGCAGGGACGTGAAACCGGGCATGCCGGTGCGAGCGGGCGACACGGTCACGACCGATGCCAAGGGCGAGCTGGTATTCGTGGTCGGTCGCGACGCCATGCTGCTGCGTCGCAACTCGCGCATCGAAGTGCAGGGCGAAAAGGGCGCGCTGGTCGCCGCCGGCTTGCGGGTGCTGACCGGCGCGATCCTCTCGGTGTTCGCGCCCGGCGCGGGCAAGCGACTGCAGACCCCGACCGCCACCATCGGCATCCGCGGCACCGGCATTTATGTCGAGGCGGAGAAACACAGGACCTACGTCTGCACCTGCTACGGCACGGCGGAGCTGGCGGCCGCGGCCGATCCCGGCGCGCGCGAAGTCGTCACCACGCGCCACCACGACGAGCCGCGCTACATCATGGCCAAGGGCGCGCCGCAGATGCTGATGAAGGCGCCCGTGGTCAATCACACCGACGCCGAGCTGACCCTGCTGGAGGCGCTGGTCGGCCGCAAGCCGCCGTTCCTCGCGCAGCCCGGCTACCAGCCCGGGCGCTACTACTGACCCGCCGCTGCGCTCAGTGCGCGACGCGCGCCGCCAGCTTGTCGAGCTGCGGCCGCAGCTTAGCGAGCGTCGCCTCGAACCCGGCCAGCCGCGCGCGCTCCTGCTCCACCACCTTGGCAGGGGCGCGGTCGACGAACGACGAATTTTCCAGCTTGGTACGCGCCTTGGCAATTTCGCCTTCGAGCCTCGAAATTTCCTTGGCAATTCTTTGGCGCTCGGCAGCCACGTTAATTTCCACTCTTAGCTTATATTTTGTATCGCGCACTACCTTCAGTGGCGCGTCCGTCCTATTTAGCTCTTCCTCAGTCACGTATCTCAGTTCAGACAATTTTGCCAATGACATAATTGTCGATAGCGTGACCCCCATCACTGGTCCGGCACTAATCGCCGATACCTTCAGCGATGGCGAAATTTTCATCTCACTGCGCAGATTTCGAAGGGCGTTGATCGTCTCCTTCTCCATCGCAATCTGTTTCTCCGCCGCTTCGTCTATTTTCTCCGGCTGGCACCTGGGGTAGGGCGCGAGCATGATCGTTTCGCCCTTGCGGCCGGCGAGCGGTGCGACCCTCTGCCACAGCTCCTCGGTGATGAACGGCATGACCGGGTGTGCGAGCCTCAGGGCGGCTTCGAGAACGCGTACCAGCGTCCCGCGCGTGCCACGCTGCTGCGCTTCGTTGCCTTTTGCGAGCTGGTCCTTCGCGATCTCGAGGTACCAGTCGCAGTACTCGTCCCAGACGAAGCGGTAGATCGCGCCGGCGACGTTGTCGAAGCGGTATTCGGCGAACCCGGCCTCGACCTCGGCCTCGGTGCGCTGCAGCGCGCTGACGATCCAGCGGTCCCATGCCGACAGCTCGACCGGCGCGCCTTCGTCCTGCCCGCAGTCCTTGCCCTCGCTGTTCATGAGGACGAAGCGGGTCGCGTTCCACAGCTTGTTGCAGAAGTTGCGGTAGCCCTCGCAGCGGCCGAGGTCGAAATTGAGCGTGCGCGCGAAGCCCGCGAGCGAGGCGAAGGTGAAGCGCAGCGCGTCGGCGCCGAACGCCGGGATGCCCTGCGGATAGTGACTGCGGATATAGGTTTCGATTTTCTGCTTGTGCTCTGCCTTGAGCAGCCCGGTCGTCGATTTCGCCAGCAGGGAAGCAAAATCAATCCCGTCAATCAGGTCGATCGGGTCGAGCGTGTTGCCTTTCGACTTCGACATCTTCTCGCCTTCGGCGTCGCGCACAATGGCGTTGATGTAGACGTGGCGGAACGGCACCTTGCCGGTGAAATGCAAGCTCGCCATGATCATGCGCGCGACCCAGAAGAAGATGATGTCGAAACCGGTGACCAGCACCGAGGAGGGCAGGAAAGTCTGCAGCTCCTTCGTCTGTTCCGGCCAGCCGAGCGAGGAGAACGGCACCAGCTGCGACGAGAACCACGTGTCGAGCACGTCCGGATCCCTGTGCAAGGGAGTTCTGATCTTGTATTTTCCGCGGATCTCGTCTTCGGACCTGCCGACGAGAACATTTCCCTGGTCGTCGTACCAGGCGGGGATCTGATGCCCCCACCAGAGCTGGCGCGAGATGCACCAGTCTTGGATATTCTCGAGCCAGTGGTTGTAGGTACTGACCCAGTGCTCGGGGAAGAATTTCACCTCGCCTTTCGCCACCGCGTCGAGGCCTGCTTTCGCGAGGCCCTCCATCTTGACGAACCACTGGTCGGTCAGCATCGGCTCGACGACGACGCCAGTGCGCCCGGAGCGCGGCACGCGGAGCTTGTAGGGCTTTTCGGAGACGAGCAGGCCCTGCTTCCTCAGGTCTGCAAGGACCCGGTCGCGCGCCTCGAAGCGGTCGAGCCCTGCGTACGCCGTGCCCTCAATCCGCGCATCCAGCGTCAGGATCGGGATCATCGGCAGCTTGTGACGCTGCGCCACCGCGTAGTCGTTGAAATCGTGCGCCGGCGTGATCTTGACGCAGCCGGTGCCAAACGCCGGGTCGACGTAGTCGTCGGCGATGACCGGAATCTTTCTGCTCACAAGAGGAAGCGTCACATGCTTGCCGACCAGAGAGCTGAAACGCTCATCCTTCGGATTGACCGCGACGGCGACATCGCCGAGCATGGTTTCCGGGCGCGTCGTGGCGACCGTGACGCTGAAGCCCTCGCCCGGGTAGCGGATCTCCCAGATCCTGCCGTCCTCCTCCTCGCTGTCGACCTCGAGGTCGGAGACGGCGGTGCCGAGCACCGGATCCCAGTTGACGAGACGCTTGCCGCGATAAACCAGTCCCTCCTCGTAGAGCCGGACGAAGACCTCGACCACCGCGCGCGACATCTGCGCGTCCATCGTGAAGTAGCCGGCCTTCTGTCCGTCGGTGTCGGCGAAAGTCCAGTTGCCCGAGGCGCCGAGGCGGCGCATCTGGCGCGTGATCGTGTCGCCCGACTGCTTCTTCCATTGCCAGACGCGCTCGATGAACTTCTCACGCCCGAGGTCGTGGCGGCTGCGGCCTTCCGCCTGCAGCTGGCGCTCGACCACGATCTGCGTCGCGATGCCCGCGTGGTCGGTGCCCATGACCCAGTTGGTGTTGAAGCCGCGCATGCGGTGGTAGCGGATGAGCGCGTCCATCAGGGTCTGCTGGAAGGCGTGCCCCATGTGCAGCGTGCCGGTGACGTTGGGAGGCGGCAGCTGGATGCAGTAGGCGGGCCCGCTCGCATCGGGACGAGCGGCGAACCAGCCGGCGGATTCCCAACGCGCGTACCAGTGGCTCTCGACCGCGCGCGGATCGAAACTTTTATCGAGCATGCTAGGACTTGCCTGGCTTGACCTTGCGCACCGCGATAGCGTGCGCGACCGCCTCGCGCACGGCGCGGCGCAGCTCCTTCTCGAGCTCGGAGCGCAACCCGGCGATCTGGCGATTGAGCTCCGGTACCAGCCGCACCACCAGCACGCGCTCGATGTCCTCGACCAGCGCCTCGTCGCCCGGCCGCGCTTCGGGCGCCGCGGCTGCGGCCTCGGGCTCTACGACCTCGGTGAGCAGCGGTACCTCCTGCACCGCGCGCTGCGAGTCCTCCTGCTGGCGCCGCATCAGCGCATCGACGCGCTGTATGAGCGGGTTCGCTTCGCGTCCTTCGCCCGGCTTGTCGCTCATGCGCGCCCTCCGGCGGCGAGGTCGTGGCTGCGGATCGCGTAGCCGCGGTCGCGGTAGAAGGCGTAGCGCGCGCGGCCGGCACGCCGCTCCTCGTCATCCTGCGCCACCACTTCGAGCAGCCGCGCGTGGCGCTCGAAAAACGGCGGACAATCGAACGCGAGGTTGAGCAGAATTTCGCATTCCGGCGCAGCAGCCTCGCCCGCGGCGATCAGCACCGGGGTCTCGGCGGCAAGCGGGTCGTCGGCGTAGCAATGCGGAACGAAGGACACCGCCTGCCACGTCCAGAGCATGCGGTCGATGCGCTGCGCAAGCTCCGGCTGCGGCGCGTACACGAGAACGCGCTTTTGCTGCTGCACGGCCTTGCCCGCGAGCCGGCAGGCGACGCCCAGGCGGTCCTGGGCGTTGAAATAGAAGTCGATCGTCGTCAAGCCGGGTTCAGGTCCTGGGGCGCGCGCGGTGCAGCGCGAACCGCACCAGCAGCGGCACCGGCCTGCCAGTCGAGCCCTTGTCGCGGCCGCTGCGCCAGGCGGTGCCGGCGACGTCGAGGTGCGCCCAGCGCAGCTTGCGCGTGAAGCGCGCCAGGAAGCAGGCCGCGGTGACGCTGCCCGCGGGCCGTCCGCCGATGTTCGCCATGTCGGCGAAATTCGAGCGCAGCTGCTCCTGATAATCCTCCCACAGCGGCATCTGCCAGACGCGGTCCCAGGCGTCCTCGCCTGCGGCGCGCAGCGCGTCGGCGAGCCTCTGGTCGTTGGCGAACAGGCCGCTCGCCACGTGGCCGAGCGCGATCACGCAGGCGCCGGTGAGCGTGGCAATGTCGACCACCGCGTCGGGATCGAAGCGCGCGGCGTAGGCGAGCGCGTCGCACAGGATCAGCCGGCCCTCGGCGTCGGTGTTGAGTATCTCGACCGTCTGCCCCGAGAGCGTGGTGACGATGTCGCCCGGCCGCGTGGCCGCACCGCCCGGCATGTTCTCGCAGGCGGGAATGATGCCGGTGACGTTCACGGGCGCGCGCATGCCGGCGAGCGCACGCAGCGCGCCGAGAACGCTGGCGGCGCCGGACATGTCGAATTTCATCTCGTCCATCTCGCCCGCGGGCTTGAGCGAGATGCCGCCCGTGTCGAAAGTGATGCCCTTGCCGACCAGCACCAGCGGCTTCCTGCTCTTCGCCGCGCCGGCATAGCGCAGCACGATCAGCTTGGGCGGCTGGCGCGAGCCGGCGGTCACCGAGAGGAGCGCGCCCATGCCCAGCCTCTCCATGTCGCGGCGCTCAAGCACCCGCACCTCGAGCCTGAACTGGCGGCCCAGCTTCTTCGCCTCGTCGGCGAGGTACGAAGGCGTGCACAGGTTGGCGGGCAGATTGCCGAGCGTGCGCGCGAGGTCCGTGCCGTCGGCGGTCGCCACGGCTTCCTTCAGCGCCGCCTGCGCCTGCAGGGTCACCGGCGCACCGGCGATCGCCAGCGTCAGCGCTTCGAGCGCGGGCGCGGGCGGTTTCTTCTGCGTCTTGAGCTGCTCGAAGCGGTAGAAGGCATCGCGAACGCCCAGCACCGCATTGCGCACAGCCCAGGGCAGCCCGCGTCCGCCGACCGCGAACTCCGCCGGGTACAGCGTCACCTGCCTGGCGCCGATCCCTTTGAGCGCGCCGGCGACGCCGCGCAGCGCCTCGCGGAACGCGCCCACGTCGTACTCGCCGCGCTCCCCCAGGCTGACGAGCAGCACGCGCTCGGCGGCGAGCCCGGCGACACGCTGCAGCAGCAGCGTCGAGCCGGCCTTGGCGGCGAGATCGCCCTGCGCGAGCACGCGGCGCAGCGCGCCCTGCGCCGCCCGGTCGGCGAGCCGCGCGGCGGGGGCGAGCGCACCGCCCGCGTGCGCCGCCAGCACCAGGCAGCCCGTCTTCGCCTGCCCGGGCGCCAGCGCCCGTATGCTAAATTGCACCGAATTCTCCCGTGAAAGTGACGGTAAGTATCGCATGATCTTTCTGCGCTCGCTGCTGCGGGAATTCGCCAATCTCGCGGTCGCGGTGTTCCTGTCGCTGTTCCTCATCGCGCTCACCACGCGACTGATCCGGCTGCTCGGCCAGGCCGCCGGCGGCAAGATCCCCTCGGACGCAGTGGTCGCCTTCCTCGGCTTCTCGGCGCTGAGCGTGCTGCCGGTGCTCCTCTCCCTGACATTGTTCATCACCATCCTGCTGGCGCTGACGCGCAGCTGGCGCGACTCGGAAATGCTGATCTGGTTCAACTCCGGCCTGTCGCTCGCCTACTGGACCCGGCCGGCGCTGATATTCGCCGCGCCGCTGGTGTTCGTGATCGCGCTGCTATCGCTCGTCATCTCGCCCTGGGCGGCGCAGATGGGCGAGCAATACCGCAGCCGCGTCGATGCGCGCGACGACATCTCGCGCGTCGAGCCCGGCGCCTTCGGCGAGTCGCGCAGCCGCGAGCGTGTGTTCTTCGTCGAGTCGATCGCCGGCGACCGCAGCACGGTGCAGAACGTGTTCGTCAACTCGATCCAGCACCGGCGCACCGGCGTCATGATGAGCGAGCGCGGCTTCACCGAGTACGCGCCCAACGGCGACCGCTTCCTGGTCCTGGGCGGCGGGCGGCGCTACGAGGGCACGCCCGGGCAGGCCGATTTCCGCCTCATGGAGTTCGAGCGCTACGCGACGCGCATCCAGACCAAGGAGGGCGACGAGCCGGCGGCGACACACAAGAGCCTCTCGACGCTGGCGCTGATCGCGAATCCGACGCGCGTCAACCTCGGCGAACTGCTGTGGCGCGTCGGCGTGCCGCTCTCGGCCCTGATTCTGGCGCTGCTCGCGATCCCGCTCAGCTTCGTCAACCCGCGCGCCGGGCGCTCGGTGAACCTCATGTTCGCGCTGTTCGCCTACATGGTGTACTCGAACCTGCTGTCGGTGAGCCAGGCGCGCGTCGCGCAGGGCAAGTTCGCGTTCGGCATCGGCTGGTGGCTGGTGCACGCGGTCATGCTGGCCTTGCTGCTCGCGCTGTTCGCGCACCGCCTGCAGATATTGCGGCTGCCCTGGCGCAGATGAGGCACATCCCCACCCTCGAGCGCTACCTGGCGCGCCAGATCTACGGCGCGGTCGGCTTCGTGCTGCTCGGCTTCCTCGGCCTGTTCGCGTTCTTCGACCTGATCGCCGAGCTGCGCGACCTCGGCAACGGCGACTACCAGCTGCGCCAGATCTTCACCGTGGTCGCGCTCTGGATCCCCGGGCACGCCTACGAGCTGTTGCCGATCGCGGTGCTGATCGGCACGCTCTACGTGCTTGCGCACCTGTCGAGCAACTCGGAGTACACGGTGATGCGGGGGGCCGGCCTGTCTCCCTCGCGCGCCGGCGCGGCGCTGGCGAAAATCGGCCTCGCCTTCGTAGTCCTCACCTTTGCCGTCGGCGAGTGGGTCGCGCCGCACAGCGAGGAGGCGGCGCAGCGGGTGCGGATGGGAGCGATGCAGTCGCTGATCAGCGGCGGGCTCGATTCCGGGCTCTGGTTCAAGGACGAGCGCTCGTTCATCAACGTGCGCGAAGCGCGCGACGCGAGCGTTCTCGGCGGCGTGCGCATCTTCGAGTTCGATTCGGCCTACCGGCTGCGCCAGGTGACCGAGGCGCAGCGCGGCGAGTACGCCGGCGCCGGCAAATGGCGCCTGCTGCAGGTGTCGCAGACCGTGCTCGGGCCCGCCGGCCCGAGCACGGCGCGCTTTGCCGAAGCGGAATGGCGCTCCGCGGTCAGCCCGGACCTGCTCAACGTGCTGATCGTGGTGCCAGAGCGCATGTCGGCCTGGAAGCTGTACCGCTACCTGAAGCACCTCGCGGAAAACCGGCAGAAGACCGAGCGCTACGAGATCGCGCTGTGGAAAAAGCTCTTCTACCCGCTCGCGACGCTGGTGATGATGGCGCTCGCGCTGCCGTTCGCCTACATGCACGCGCGCTCGGGCATGGTCGGCATCAAGGTCTTTTTCGGCATCATGCTGGGGATCTTCTTCCACATGCTGAACAGCCTGTTCTCGCACATCGGGCTGCTGCAGCAGTGGCCACCGGTCGCCGCCGCCGCGGTGCCGAGCCTGCTGTTTTTCTCCACTGCGCTGTTGATGATGCTCTGGATCGAGCGCCTGCGTCCCGTCTGGGTGCGCTTCAGGGGATAGCGGAAATCGGAGCTTTTCTGCTGTTGTTCTGGTCTATTGAACTAGAACAAGACGACAGCCTGACAGCCGGTCATGGAGAAACTGCCGGTCCCGGTCGAAGAGAGCCCAGAGAAGCGCGATCCCGGTGGGCACGAGGACCAGGGCATAGAGAAACCTCAGAATCGCCTTGCGTGGCGTCACCCCGACCAGGCGGATGCGCCAGGTCTTCATCGCCAGCGTCTGGCCGCCGCGCAGCCAGCACCAGAGGAAGTACGCCGCGAAGACGGCGATCAGGAACGCCTGCAGGGAGTGGCGGCGCCAGCCTTCGATCTGCGCCGTGCCGGCGGCGAACTGGAAGACCCAGGTGGCGAGGAAGGCGACCGCGAAAAGCAGCAGCGCCTCGTAGAGCATGCTGGCGATGCGCCGCCCGAGGCCCGGCGCGGCCTCGCTCACGGGTAGGTGTTGTAGGCCGGGGTTGGCTGCTTCGGGCGCTTGGCGCGCTTGCGCCGCTCGGCGGGCGGGACGTAGTTCGGCGGCACGTCGAACATGCGTTTCTCGTGCGGCGGCAGCGACTGGTATTCCGCCCACTGGCGGCGCAGGACGTCCCTGCGGTCGGGCGCGAACTTGCCGATGTTGCGGTAACGCTCGCGCGCCTGCCAGCGCTGCTCGGGGGTGAGCTTGACCCACTTTTCCATGCGCGTCTGCACGCGCTTCTGCCCGATCGGCGTCATCTTGGGGTAGCGCTTGGCGATGCCCAGCCACTTGATCTTCTGCTCGCGGCTGAGCTTTTTCCAGTCGGCGGCGAGAGGCGCCAGCACCTGCTGCTGATCGGCGGTGAGGGCGGCCCATTGCAGGGCCTTGTCCTTGGGTGCCGCGCCGGCGCTGGTGGCGACCAGCGCAAGCAGCGCGGCCGCGGCAATCAGCCTCAGCGCGAGGAGACTTTTTTCAGCCACGCCTCGAAGCCCCGGTCGAGGTATGCGTCGATCGGCAGGTCGCCGCTGAGCAGCCGGGCGTCGAGCTCCTCGACGTCGGCCGCGCGCTGCTCGCGCTGCCAGCTGTAGATCGCCACCAGGCCCGCGACCAGCAGCGCCGCGGGCAGCAGCAGACGCAGCGAAAAGCCGCCGAAGCCGCCGAAGCGCCCGATCACGCCGTCGGCCGTGAGGCGCGCCCAGCCGAGTGCCGGCGCGCGCTCCGGCCGCCGCCGCGCGAGCGCGCGCTCGCGCGCCTCGCGCAGCCGCTCGGCGACGCGCGGGCTCAACCCGCCGTCGAGGCGCGTGCCCTGGTTCAGCGCCTGGCGGATCTTGTTCGCGAATTGAGGTTCGTTCATCGTGTTCACAGCGTGATGCCGCGCGCCCTGAGCGCTGCCGCCAACGCGTGCGCAGCCCGGGAGCAGTGCGTCTTCACGCTGCCCTCCGAGCAACCCATGGCTCTCGCGGTCTGCGCCACGTCAAGCTCCTCCCAGTAACGCATGATGAAAGCCTGGCGTTGACGGGCCGGCAAGCGGGCGACTTCGTCTTCAATTATTTCAAACACTTGCGATCGCTCCAGCTGGTCCGGGGGCGACGCCTCCCGGTTCGACTCGCCGGCCGCCTGCAGCGTCTCGAGCGGATCGTGATCGTCCTCCTCGCCGCGCCCTGGCGCAAGGGCGGCGAACAATGTCACCCAGGTCGAGCGCACTTTCTGGCGCCGGAACCAGTCCCGGATCGCGTTCTGCAGGATGCGCTGGAACAACGGCGGCAGCTCCCCGGGCGCGCGGTCGCCGTAGCGCTCCGAGAGCCGCAGCATCGCGTCCTGCACGATGTCGAGCGCCGCCTCCTCTTCGCGGACGGCGAACACGGCCTGCTTGAAGGCGCGCCGCTCGACGCCCGCGAGGAACGCCGAGAGCTCGCTGCGCGATGCCAGTCTTCCCTCCCGAACCTTTGCTTCGGTCCTTGCGAGGATGGTATCAAACCGAGCTCGCGCACGACCCGGCGGCAGCTTGACCGCATCGCAGCAAGCCGTTAATCTTCAAAGCTTTTCCGACCACAACACCAGAACCGACATGGACCGCATCAAGACCGAGGAACTGACCGGCGCCGAGATCGTCATCCGCTGCCTGCAGGCGGAGGGCGTCGAGTACGTCTTCGGCTATCCGGGCGGCGCGGTGCTGTTCATCTACGACGAGCTTTTCAAGCAGGAGAAGGTGAAGCACGTGCTGGTGCGCCACGAGCAGGGCGCGGCGCACGCCGCCGACGGCTATTCGCGCTCCTCGCAGAAGGTGGGCGTGTGCCTGGTCACCTCCGGCCCCGGCGTGACCAACGCGGTGACCGGGATCGCCACCGCCTACATGGACTCGATCCCGATGGTGGTGATCAGCGGCCAGGTGCCGACGCACGCGATCGGCCAGGACGCGTTCCAGGAGTGCGACGCCGTCGGCATCACGCGCCCGTGCGTCAAGCACAACTTCCTGGTGAAGGACGTGAAGGACCTCGCGGTCACGATCAAGAAGGCGTTCTACCTCGCGACCACCGGCCGTCCCGGCCCGGTGCTGGTCGACATCCCGAAGGACGTCACCACGCACCGCTGCGAGTTCCAGTATCCCGAGACGCTGGCGATGCGCTCGTACAGCCCGGTGCGCAAGGGCCACGCCGGCCAGATCAGGAAGGCGGTGCAGCTCCTGCTCGAGGCCGAGCGGCCCATGGTGTACAGCGGCGGCGGCGTAGTGCTCTCGAATGCGGCGCCACAGCTGCGCGCGCTGGTCAAGCTGCTCGGCGTGCCGTGCACCAACACGCTGATGGGCCTGGGCGCCTACCCGGGGACCGACGCGCAGTTCCTCGGCATGCTCGGCATGCACGGCACCTACCAGGCCAACATGGCGATGCAGCACTGCGACGTGCTGATCGCGATCGGCGCGCGCTTCGACGACCGCGTCATCGGCAACCCGGAGCACTTCGCGCAGAATCCGCGCAAGATCATCCACATCGACATCGATCCGTCCTCGATCTCCAAGCGCGTGAAGGTCGACGTGCCGATCGTGGGAAATATTCCTGATGTCCTGGGTGATTTGTTAGTTTTACTTGAAAAATCCAAAACAAAAGACATCAAGGCCTGGTGGAAGCAGATCGACGAGTGGCGCGCCAGGGACTGCCTGCGCTACGACCGCGCCTCGAAGATCATCAAGCCGCAGTTCGTGCTGGAGAAGCTCTACGAAGTGACCGGGGGCGAGGCGTTCGTCACCTCGGACGTCGGCCAGCACCAGATGTGGGCGGCGCAGTTCTACAAGTTCAACGAGCCGCGCCGCTGGATCAATTCCGGCGGACTGGGCACCATGGGCTTCGGGCTGCCGGCGGCCATGGGCGTGCAG
>JACOVA010000029.1 GCA_016177575.1 Betaproteobacteria bacterium | reverse complement strand
GGTCGTCCTGCCGCAGCACCGTGACGTCGGCGAGGTCGCGCGCCAGCACGTCGTCGCTGCCACTCTGCGGCGCGCTGTAGTCGTTGGGGTCCCCCGGCGATGGCCGCCGTGCTGCGACCGGTGCTTCGCGCGGACCGCCGAGCGTCGCTTCGCTCAAGGCGCAGTCGAAGACCTGCGCGCTGTCGAGCGTCCAGCCGGCGTGATCGAGGTCGCGCAGCACCGCGTGCTGGCGCCAGCTCGCGATCGTGCGCAGCTCCTTCACGCCGCGGCGCCGCGCCTCCTGCTCGAGCGCCTTGCCGAGCTCGGTGCCGAAGCCGCGGCCCTGCGCGGCAGGCGCCACGCCGAAGGCCTCCAGCCGCAGCGCCGGCTGTGCGTGCCCGAATTCGCCTTCCAGCAGCCGGGCGAGCAGGAAGCCGCGCAGCTCGCCCGCCTCGACCGCCGCGTATTGCACGTGCAGCGCGGCATCGCGCTGCGCTGCGGCGAGCCGGCGGTCGTAATAGGGGTGGCGCGAGCGTCCCGACAGCGCGGCGTCGATCGCGACGACGGCGTCGAGGTCGCGCGCCGCGAGCGCGCGGATCTGCGTGCTGGGCTTCGCCACGCTGCTCATGACAGCGCGTAGGCGGCGAACAGCTCGTCGTCCGTCGCCTGGTCCAGCATTTCGTCCACCAGGGGCACGAACGCGCCCTCTTCCTTCTGCGCGTGCGAGCTCAGGCGCTCGACCAGCTCGAGGCCGCCGGCACGCAGCGCGCGCCAGCCGCCGGCGTCGAGCGCGCCTGCGCGCGCCTGCGCGATGAGGCCGAGCAGCGGCCGTGCCACCGCGCGGATCGCCGCGTGCTCCTCGAGCAGCAGCTCGGCCAGATCACCTTCGCCGCGCTCCTGCAACCGTGGAAAGAGCTGCTGCTCCTCGAGCGCGAAGTGGCGCGTCACCTCGTTCTCGAGCGCGACCGCGAGGTCCGTGAGCAAGCCGCGCCAGAGCGCGTCGTCCGCCGCGGGCGGGGCATCCTTCAGGCGCGCCAGCGCGCTCCCGAAGCGCTCGAGCAGGCCGAGGATGGCCTGGTGCTCCTCGTGCAGCCTGCGGCTGATCTGGCGCTGCAGTTCCATGGCTCAGCCGTGCAGCCCGTCGTACTTTTCCTGCAATTGCTCGGGCGTTTCCACGCAGTCCGGGTTCACCACGATGCAATCGGCGGGGCACACCAGCTTGCACTGCGGCTCGTCCTTGGCGCCGACGCATTCGGTGCACTTCGCCGGATCGATGATGTAGATGGGATCGCCCACCGCGATCGCCTCGTTCGGGCAGACCGGCTTGCACGCGTCGCACGCGGTGCAGGCGTCGTTGATCAAGAGTGCCATTCGGGTCTCCCTCGCCTAGGCGGCCGCGCGCGACTGCAGCTCGCTCAGCCTGCCGTGCCGGAACGCGCCCCACAGCGCGGCGCCGATCGCGCCGGCGTAGATCGAGTCCGGGTGGTTGGTCGCGGTCAGCCCGACGATCTTCTCGTTGACCAGCTCCTCGCGCAGCGCGGCGAGCAGCCCCTCGTCGAGCGCCAGCCCGCCGGTGAGCAGCGCCAGGCCCTTGACGATGCCGGTGACCTTGAGCAGCTTGGCGAGGCGCGAGGCCATCGACAGATGGATGCCCTTCAGGATGTCGGCGGTGGCGATGCCGCGCGACACCATGTTGATCACGTCGGTCTCGGCGAGCACGGCGCAGATCGAGCTCACCTTCTCCGGGTTCTTCGAGGTCTGCGACAGCGGCCCGATCTCCTCGACCGCGACGCCGAGGTAGCGCGCGATGTTCTCGAGGAACTGGCCCGAGCCCGAGGCGCACTGGCTGGTCATCTTGTAGGCGAGCACCTTGCCGCGCTCGTCGATCCAGATGGCGCGGCCGTTGAGCGCGCCGATGTCCATCACCGCGCGCGCCTGCGGGTTGAGGAACACGCCGCCGCGCGCGTGCGTGGTCATCGAGTAGAAGTGGCCGGTGGCGAACTTGACGTTCTCGCCTTCGCCGGTCGTCGCGACATACGCAACGTCTTGGGGTTTGAGGTTTTGCTCTGCAAGAACTTCCTCATACCCCTGCTTCGCGAGTTCCATCGGGTCGCGCCGGCGGATGCGCTCTGCGCGCCGGCTCAGCCATTCGCCGTCGCGGAACAGCACCGTCTTGACGGCGCCCGAGCCGATATCGATGCCTACGGTGCAAGTCATGCGGCCACCTTTTCTCCCATGTGTTCGGCGCTCTTGCCCTCTTCCACCACCGCGCGCCAGGCGAAAGTCGCCGCGCCCAGCGCCCCGGTGTAGATCGAGTCGGGGTCGATGTTGAGCGTCACTTCGCCGTAGTTCTCCCGCACCAGGCTCGTCAGCGACTTCACCGCCGCCTCGTTCTTCGCCACCCCGCCGGTGAAGGTGAACTGGTCGCGGATGCCGCCCGAGCGCGCCAGGATCGACATCGCGCGCAGGATGATCGCGCGGTGCAGCCCGGCCATGATGTCCTCGCGCTTCTCGCCGAGCGACAGGCGGTCGCGCAGCTCGGCGCCCGCGAACACGGTGCAGGTCGAGTTGATGCGCACCGTCTTGGTCGCCTTCATGGCGAGCGGCCCGAGCTCGTGCAGGCCCATGTTCATCTCGTCGGCGATGTAGCCCAGGTAGCGCCCGCAGCCCGCCGCGCAGCGGTCGTTCATCTGGAACGACTCGACGATGCCGTGCGGATCGACCTGGATCGCCTTGGTGTCCTGGCCGCCGATGTCGAGCACGGTCGCGGTCTTCGGATACATGACGTGCGCCCCGAGGCCGTGGCACAGGATTTCGGAGCGGATATGCTCCTTCGAGAACGGCAGCCGCGCGCGGCCGTAGCCGGTGCCGACCACGTAGGTCTCCTCGAGCTCGGTGTCCAGCACGGATTGAATGGGCTTCCTTATCCTTTGCGAAAACGCTCTTGCCTCCGGCAGCGCGACGAAGGTCCGCTCCAGCGCGGCGAGCAGGTGCGCCTTGATCGAGTCGGCGTAGACCCGGTTCTCGACCTCGATGATCGAGCGGTCGAAGACGTTGAGCAGCATGTCGTAGCGCACGCCGGCGTCCTTCGCCACCTTCTCGCCGAGCGCCAGGTACTGCGCGCCCGCGATGTCGCGGAAGAAGTCGCTCTTGCGCCGCGCGCCGGGGACAAACAGCTGGGGTGCCTCTGCCTTCAACAGGGAAAAAAGCTTCGCCAATGCAAGGCCAACCCCTTTTGCCGCATCGCCGAACTTCGCGCTGCCGACGTTCCTCTGGCAGACCTGCTCGAGGTCGGCGAGCTGCTCGAGGTACTGCTCGAGGCGGAAGTCGCGCTCGAGCTGCCCGAGGAAGGCGTCCAGCGCGCCGTTCAGGATGTGGCTGTTCTCGAGCGCATTGTGGAACAGGTAGAAACGCGCCGAGACGAGCGCTTCCTGCTTGGCGATCGTCGCCGCGGTGTCGTAGTTGGAGCGCGAATTGGTGATGCCGCGACCGAGCACGTTGCGCTTCTCGTCGATCACCAGCGCCTTGGTGGTGGTCGACCCCAGGTCGATGCCGATGAAGGTCTTCATGCCGCCACCGCCTGCGCCGCGCCGCGCTTTTGCTTGATCATCTGGAAGTAGCTCTCCAGCCGGTTCTTGATGTTGGCCGCCGAGAAGTAGCGCGGATCGACCAGGTCCGACTCGATGAACGCGGCCGGCTTGCCGGTGCGCTTCTCGACCTCGCGCAGGATCAGCAGCTGCCCGGCCGAGAAGCTGTTGCAGCTCTTGATCGAGTTGATCAGCAGCCCGTCGGCCTGGTACTCGTCCATGTAGCGGCAGATCATGTCGATGCGCTGCGGGAAGTTGAGATTCGTGTAGCAGCCCAGGCAATAGTCGGCGAGCGACTCGAGCGGGTGCTCGGGATCGTGGCGGAAGCCGAAGTCGTAGACCCCGCCCACCTTGGAGTAGGTCGAGGCCACCACCACCGCGCCCTCGTCGTAGAACATCTTCCAGAAATCGCGGAAGTTGGTCCAGTTGGGCGGCCCTTCCACCACCAGGCGGTATTTCTCGCCCGGATGGTCGCCGTCCGGCGTGACCGGACCTTTGCCGGCGCGCATTCTTTCTTCCACTTCCTTTCGGAGAACGCTGTAATAGCGCGTCGCCTCCGGCACGCCGCGGAACGCGGTGAACATCGGGCCGATATAGTAGACCGCGCCGAAGTAGCCGTCGATCGGGCTCGGGCGCTGCTTCGCGGTCTGCAGCACGCCTACCAGGTCCTCCTCGGCCTTGACCGACTCCTTCATGTAGCCGCGCAGCCGGTCGATGTCGAACTTCACCCCGGAGACGCGCTCGAGCGTCGGGATGACCTTGTCCTTGAGCTGCTTGACCACGTACTCGCGCATCGCCGGGTTGACCCTGCCGTCGCCCTGGTAGGGAACGTGCAGCATCACCGTCTCGCAGTCGTATTTCTGCCGCACCAGCTCGAACCACTTCATGAAGGTGAAGCAGCCGGTATAGGACAGCAGCAGCACGTCGGGCTTGGGCATCGGCTCGCCGGTCGGGCCGATATCGCCCTGCAGCATCATGCCGAGGTCGGCCTTGACGTAGGTGCAGACGTCCTCGGAGTGGCCGTCGCGCTCGGCGTCCATGATCATCTTGCCCGATTTCTTGCGCAAGCCGTTCTGCAGGGCGTCGGTCTCCGGCAGGCGGCGCGCGAAATCGAAGCACATCAGCAGCTCGTTCAGGTTGCCCGGCACGAAGGTGGCGGAGACCTTGCGGCCCGAGGCGTGCGCGGTCGCCACCTCGTGGTAGTTGCGATTGATCATTTCCTTCTGCAGCCACATCGAGTCTTCCTTGAGGACTGCCTTTTTCGCGGTCGCGGTGCTCATGCGGCGCTCCACAGTTTGATCGAGTCGGCGAAGGTGCCCGCCTGCTCGCGGATCGGGGCCATCTGACCCGTGTTCTCCGCGTACTTGAAGGCGGTGTAGGGAATCTTCTGCCTGGCGAGGATCTCCTGCAGCATCGGGCGCTCGAGCAGCGCCGGGTCGCAGAACGAGGCCGCGGCGAAGATCACGCCCTCGGCGCCGCGCGTCTTCACCTGGCGCAGCAGGAACTGGCCCTTGTCCTCCTTCTTCACGTCGTACTTCGACGCGGTCGAGGCTGAGCGGTGCAGGAACGCCTTCGACAGCGCTTCCAATGGGTTTTCTTCAAGAGAAACATCATCCAGGAGCCAGGACTGAATGAGCTGGAAGTCGTCGTCGACCACGTAGCAGCCGGCCATCTCGATCGACTTGATCAGGCCGAGCGGCGGCTGCTCGCAGAACGAGCCGGTGAGGACGATGCGGGCATTGTCGCGTTTGGGACGGCTTTGCTTTTCGGTTTCACGCAAGTAATCCCTTATCAGAGCCGTATGCTCTTCCGGCGGCAGCACGCATCCCGCGCGCAGGACGAGGTACACCTCCGAGGTCGGCGCCTGCCAGGGCTTCTGCGCCCGGTAGGCATACAGCTCGCGCACCGCCTTGCGGTTCTCGTTGTAGACCGAGATGGATTTCCTGAGATCTTGATCTGAGATTGCCTTTCCAGAGATCTTTTCGAGATCGCTTCTCAAAGTTCTCATTTCGTGGACGTAGAACTGTCCGCCAGTCGCATCGTCGTAGTTCTGCGGCAGGTCGAAGTACTTGACGTACTTGCCCTTGAACATGATCTGCCACATGCCCGAGAGGTTGCGGATCACGTCGCAGATCGAGGGAAAGAGCATGCCGTCGAGGCAGTCGAGCCTGCCGGTGAGGCCGAGCTCGAGGGTCGAGCGCGGGATGCGGCAGATGTAGCTCTGGTAGTAGGCGTCGCCCTGGATCACCTCGAGCTGGTCGCCGCCGCCGAAGATCCCGACCGGCAGCATGCCCGCGGCGTGGACGATCTCGCGCGGCACGTAGATCGGCATGTAGCCGATCGCCTTGCGGCCGGGCGCCGCCACCTTCCACTGCTTGACGGCGTTGAAGTCGAGGTCCTCGTACAGGCCTTCGCAGCGCTTCACGACCTGATTGACGTTCATCGGTGCTCCTTGCCGCTTAGCGGTGTTCCCATCGGGGTTGGCGCTTTTCCATGAAAGCCTTGAGCCCTTCATTGGCATCGCGCGTCGCCATCAGCCGCTCCAGATACAGCGCCTCGACCTCGTCGAGCCGCGCCCGCGCCAGCTCGCTGAAGGCCTGGCGCGCGGCGCGCACCGCCAGCGCCAGCGCCGCGCCGCTTTTGCCCGCGAGGTGCTTGTCGAAATAGGCGGCGGCGGCGGCGGCCGGGTCCTCCGCGACCTCGCTCGCGAGGCCCCAGTGCAGCGCCGCCACGGCGTCGATCGAGCGCCCGGAATAGAGAAGGTCCTCGGCCCGCGCCTGGCCGATGCGCGCGGGCAGCAGCACCGAGGCCGCCGGCGCGAACACGCCGAGCTTGATCTCGGGCTGGCCGAGCTGCGTGTCGGGCGCGAGAAACAGCAGATGCCCGGCGGCGGCGAGCTCCAGCCCGCCACCCAGGCACTGGCCTTTCGCGCACACCAGGATCGGCTTCGGCCACTCGAGCATGAGCGCCAGCAGCGCGTGCAGGGCCGAGAGCATCTCGGCGCAGCGCTCGGGCAGATGCTCCTCGACGCTGGCGCCGAACGAGAAGTGCGGTCCCTCGTGGTCCAGCAGCGCGGCAAGCACTCCCTTGTTTTCTCTGTGAGCGGAAAAACTGCTGGCAAGCGCGGCGATCATCTCGGCGTCGATGATGTTGGCCTTCGGCCGGGCGAGCCGCAGCCTGAGCAGCGCGCCGTCGCGCTCGAGCCAGACCTTGAGCGGCTCGGCGGTCATGGCTTCCTGGGCTGGATCGCCTCGTGCAGGCCGCCGACCCAGCTCTCGCCCGCGGCGATTTTCTGCCGCAGCAGGATGAAGTCGGCCTCGCGGTGATCCTTCGGCCCCTCGTTGAACGCGGTGAAGCCGGCGCGCGCCTCGGTGACCATGTTGAGCGCCAGCCAGGCGCGCGAGTTCTCCTTGTTGCGGTTCCAGGCCTCGAGCTTGGGCTTTCTCAGCTCCTCGACGGTCTTGCTGGTGCAGTCCGGGAACGTGAGCAGCATCTTGGCGCACAGCTCCTCGACCTTGGCGTCGAGCAGCGACAGATCGACGACGCCTTTCTTGAAGGTTTGTTTTCCCTCTTCCAGCGCTTTTCCCGCGAGGGGCTTGCCGAAAGCAAGCCGACCAAATTCGTCAAACATCTTCTGCGTCTCGACCAGCGGGTTGGCGACGAGCTTGCCGTCGACCTTGAGCGCCGGGACGATGTCGGTGAGCATGCCCATCTGGTAGGCCTCGTGCGCCGAGAACGGCTCGCACAGCACGCAGGCCGCCATGGCGCGCTCCGCGCCGATCATGAGCGGCAGGAAGTCGGTCGCGCCGCCGATCGGCGCCGAGCCGTGCTTGGGGCCCGCCTGGCCGAAGCGCGCCAGGTCCTGCGCCACCGAGAAGTCGCAGGCCATGCCGATCTCCTGACCGCCGCCGATGCGCATGCCGTTGACCCGGCAGATGACCGGCTTGTCGCAGGCGAGGATGGTCGAGACCATGTCGTTGAAGAGCCGCATGTACTGGCGGTATTCCTGCGGGTGGCCGGCGTAATACTCGGCGTACTCCTTGGTGTTGCCGCCGGTGCAGAAGGCCTTGTCGCCCGTGCCGGTAAACACCACGCAGTTCACGTCGCGCGCATTTGATGCGGTGCGGAAAGCGAGGATCACGCCTTTCACCATGTCGGTGGTGTAGGAATTGAACTGCGCGGGATTGTCGAGCCAGATCCAGGCGTTGTAGAGCCCGGGAACCTCGCTGCCGTCCGGTTTCCTCGCCGGCCGGCGCTCATAGCGCACGCCCGCATAGCTGGGCGCGGCCAGATCGTGGTCCTTGAGGAAACGGGTCTCGGGGGCCGCCATGTGCACGCTCCTCCTTAAATAGGTACTCGGATACCGATTTGGGTCATGGGAGCTATAAATACCCCGGACAATCGCCGCCCGATTTGATCTTCCTCAAGGTTTGGCGACGCGGTTCGGCCAAATTGGCGGCATTGGACGGAGGCAGCGCTTGGACGTGTCGAACAGCTCGATTTCAGTCGCCCTGGCCGGCAGCGGCGGTGCCGGCGTGATGACCGCGGGCAACATGCTGCTCGAGGCGGCGGCGCTGGCCGGCTACTACGGCCTCATGACCCGCACCAGCGGCCCGCAGATCCGCGGCGGCGAGGCGGCGGCGATGCTGCGCGTGTCGACCTTTCCGACCGACGGCCAGGACGACCGCTGCCAGATCATGGCGGCGATCGACTGGCAGAACGTAGCGCGCTTCGCCGCGGAGATTCCGCTCGGGCCCTCGAGCCTCGTGGTCGGCGACCCGGCGCAGGGCGAACCGCCGGAGGCCTTCGTGCGCGGCGGCGCGCGCTACCTGCCGCTGCCGCTCAAGGCGCTCGCGGACCGGGTGAAGGGCGCGTGGCCGAACATGGTGGCGCTCGGTGCGCTCGCCGGCCTGATCGGGTTGCCGCTCGAGGCCGTCGAGGCCGCCGCGAGGAAATCGATGAAGCGAGGCCTGGAAGCCGGCATCGAAGCCGTGCGGCTGGGAATCGCGCAGGTCCCCGCAATGGATCAAATCATTCTGGGGAAACCCCCGCAAGCCACGCGCCGCTGGCTGATCACCGGCAACGAGGCCGCAGGCTACGGCGCGCTGCGCGGCGGCGTGCGCTTCGTCGCCGCCTACCCGATCACGCCGGCAACCGAGCTGCTCGAATGGATGGCGCCGGCGCTCGGCAAGCTCGGCGGCGCCCTGGTCCAGGCCGAGGACGAGCTGGCATCGATCAACATGGCGCTCGGCGCCTCGTACGGCGGCGTGCCCTCGCTCACCGCGACCTCCGGCCCGGGCCTCGCGCTCATGATCGAGTCGCTCGGCCTGGGCGTCGCCGCCGAGGTTCCGGTGGTGGTGGTCGACGTGATGCGCACCGGCCCTTCGACCGGCATCGCCACCAAGAGCGAGCAGGCCGACCTCAACATCGCGCTCTACGGCATGCACGGCGACGCGCCGCACGTGGTCGTGGCGCCCAACTCGCTCGCCGACTGCCTGGACGCCACGCAGTGGGCGGTCGGGCTCGCCGAATCGCTGCAGGTGCCGGCGATCGTGCTCTCCGACCAGTATTTCGGACAGGCGCGAGCAGTGGTCGATGCGCCTTTACTTCATGAAGATGCATTTCAAAGAGTAAAGGCAAGATCGGACGGACCCTATCGGCGCTACGCCGTCACGCCCTCGGGCGTTTCACCGATGGCAATCCCCGGAACGCCGGGCTGCACCTACACGGCCGATGGCCTCGAGCACAACGAGCGCGGCACACCGTCCTCGCAGCCGGGCGATCACCTGGCGCAGATGGACAAGCGCGCGCGCAAGCTCGCGCAGCTCGATCCGGGCGGCCGGTGGGCAAGCGTCGAAGGCGAGGGCGAGACCGCGCTGGTGACTTTCGGCTCGTGCACCGG
>JACOVA010000023.1 GCA_016177575.1 Betaproteobacteria bacterium | reverse complement strand
TCTCTAGCCCAAGCATTCGGGGGCGACGTCACTCTCGTGGACGACGGAGTTTGCGCGCGCGCCCGGCGAGCTCGCGGTAGCCCATGAAGTCCTCGAAGGCGCGCACGCTGCCGCGGTAGCCGGGGACGGCGCCGGCGTCGCGCGTCGCCTTGAAGCGCTCGAGCGCCCGGCCGAGGGCGTCGAACTGCACCAGCGCCGAGAAGCCGTAGTAGAGGACGAGCGAGGCGCCGGCGCGCGCCTCGATCTCGAGCGTGCCATCGGGGAGGTCGACGATCATCACCGGCTTGCCGATGCGGCGGCGGATCTCGGCGACCTGCTCGGCCGTGACGAGGGTCGGGAAGACGAGGTCGGCGCCCGCCTCGGCGTAGGCCTGGAGCCGCCGCAGGGTCTCGTAGAACCCCAGGCCGATCCAGCTCGCATCCGACCGTGCCACGACGAGGAAGTCCGGGTCTTCGCGCGCCTCTACCGCGGCGCGGATGCGCGCGGCGGCCTCTTCCAGCGGGCGCAGGGCCTGCGGCAGGTCGGTGTGCTTGCCCGGGCCCATGTGGTCCTCGATGTGGATCGCCGCTACGCCTGCCTGCTCGAAGGCCTGCACGGTGCGCCACATGTCCGCGGGGTCGTTGAAGCCGCCCTCGGCGTCGGCGATCACCGGGACGGCTACGGCGTCGGCGATCGTGCGCGCCTGCGCGGCGAGGTTATCGAGCGCGAGCAGCCCCGTGTCCGGCAGCCCGTAGCGGCTCGCCGCGGTGGCGTAGCTGCCGATGTAGACGGCCTCGAAGCCGTGCGATTCGATGAGCTTCGCCGAGAGCGCGTCGGTCGCGCCGGGCACGGCGACGGTGCGGCCGCTCGCGACGAGGGCGCGCAGGCGGGCGCGGAGCTCGCGGGCCGAAGGGTCAGAGCGGGGCATGGGGAATTCTCGCATCCGGGGGCGGGGGTGCGATGCGCGTGCAAGCGTAGAATGCAAGCCATGAAGTTCACCCGGATCACCGTCAACGCTGCCCAGATGGGCGGCGTCCCCTGCATCCGCGGCCTGCGGATTCCCGTGGCCACGGTGGTCGGGATGATTGCGGACGGTATGGCCGAGGCCGAGATCCTGAAGGCCTATCCCGATCTCACCTCAGCCGACATCCGGGAGGCGCTGAAGTACGCCGCTGAGGCGGTGCGAGAACGCGAGCTGCCGCTGGCAGCACCGTGAAGTTCCTGGTGGACAATGCTCTTTCGCCCGATGTGGCGGAAGGGCTGCGGCGTTCGGGGCACGACTCCGCGCATGTCCGCGAGTATCAGATGCAGGAGGCCGACGACCCGGCGATTTTCGATCGCGCGGCGAGCGAGGGTCGAATCATCGTCTCGGCAGATACGGATTTCGGATCGCTGCTCGCGCTTCGCGCCGCAGCCAAGCCATCGGTGATCCTGTTCCGCGGCGGCACCGAGCGCCGTCCCGAGAGGCAGATCGCGTTGTTGCTTGCGAACCTCGGCGCGATTTCGGAGCCGCTCGAGAGAGGAGCCGTGGTCGTCTTCGAGGAGGCAAGGGTCCGCGTTCGACCGTTGCCGATAGGGGGCGGCACGGCAGAGGAGGAAGGGCGATGAGCAAGGCATTCGCAAGCATCAAGCGGGGACTTGAGCAGGCGATCGGCCACCGGAAGGGAAAGCGGGTCGCGCGATTGAAGCTGCACGTGCCGCCGCCCCGCCGGCGGGGCTGAGGCCGCGGAGGTTCGGCTGATGCGGGTGCCCAGGTGCATCGTCATTGCGGGCCCGAACGGGGCGGGCAAGACGACGTTCGCGCAGGAGTTCCTGCCGCGCGATGCCGGCGTCATCCACTTCGTCAACGCCGACCTGATCGCCGGTGGCCTCTCGCCGCTGCGGCCGGAGGTTGCCGCGATCGCGGCGGCGCGGCTGTTTCTGCGGGAGGTCGACCGGCTCGCGGCGGCGCGGCGGGATTTCGCGTTCGAATCCACGCTGAGCGGCCGCCGCTACGTGGCTAGGCTGCGCGCATGGAAGCGGGCGGGTTACGAGATCCAGATCGTGTACCTGAGAGTCGATTCTCCCTCGCTGGCGCTGCACCGCGTGGCGATGCGGGTGCGAGAGGGCGGGCATGATGTCCCTCGGAGCGATGTCCTGCGAAGATTCGGCAGGAGCTGGCGGAACTTCGTGAACCTGTACCGTCCGCTGGCGGATCGCTGGTCGGTGTACGATAATTCGTCGGATCGCCCCGAGCTACTGGAGCAATCGTGATGAGGCGTGCCAACGGCAACCTGAAACCGAACGCCTTTTCTCTCGCGGTCGGCAGGGCTTTGCGCAG
This sequence comes from Betaproteobacteria bacterium, assembly GCA_016177575.1. Lineage (GTDB taxonomy): Bacteria > Pseudomonadota > Gammaproteobacteria > Burkholderiales > SG8-39 > RBG-16-66-20. The sequence goes on along the minus strand of JACOVA010000023.1, from coordinate 5,907 downwards.
GGCCGCCAAGCGCGCGCGCCGGGTTGCACGGATGCACGGCACGCGGATCTACGTGTCGCGCAAGGGCAAGATCGTCGCGCTCAAGCCCTAGCCGAAAAGAAGCAACCGATGAAAATGCACTACGACGAGAAGGCCGATGCGCTTTACCTTCGCCTCGATGACTCCAAAGTCGTGGAGTCGGAAGAGGTGAAGCCCGGCATCGTGCTCGATTTCAACGCGGAAAAGCAGGTCGTCGGCATCGAGGTGCTCGATCTCAAGCGGCGCGTGCCGAAGGCCGACCTGAAGCAGCTGAAGTTCGAGGTCGCCTGAACCTGGCTGGGCGTCCTGGGTGAGAAATGAGGGTCAGCTACGACACCAAGACGGACACGCTTACCGTGATCTTCCGCGGCGTCCCGGTCGCTGAAAGCGACGAGGAGAAGCCCGGCGTCATTCTCGACTACGACGCGGCCGGCAACATCGTCTCGATCGAGGTGCTGGATGCCTCGCGCCGCGTCGAGGAGCCCGGGACGGTCACCGTCCATACCGCCGAGTAGCGCCACGCGGCGCGATTGTGGAATTCCGGGCGGCGGCAACATGTTGCTGAATAAGCTACAATTGTCGCCTTTAGAGCAACAGATCCGGAAATGCCGCAGAACCTCGCCGCGCTCCTGTTTGGCGCGCACCGCCGCGCGGTGCTGGCGCGCCTGCTGCTGCGGCCGGAGGATTCGCCGCACCTGCGCGAGCTCGCGCGCGCGATCGGCAAGCCGGCGGGGACGCTGGTGCGCGAGCTGAACGCGCTCGCCGCGGCGGGGGTGCTCGCGCGCAGGCGCGTGGGCAACCAGGTGCACTTCCAGGCGGACCCCGGCTGCCCGATCTACGAGGACCTGCGCAACATCCTGAAGAAGACGGTGGGCGTGGCCGACGTGCTGCGTGAGGCGCTCGCTCCGCTCGCTGCGCGCATCCGCGCGGCGTTCGTGTACGGCTCGATCGCGCGCGGCGACGAGCGGCCCGGGAGCGACCTCGACCTGATGGTCGTGGGCGAGGCGAAGTTCGCGGAGGTGGTGGGCGCGCTCGGGCCAGCGCAGGAGGCGCTGCGGCGCGAAGTCAACCCTAGCGTCTATCCGGCGTTGGAGTTCAGGAAGAAGACGGCGGCGGGCGATCCGTTCCTGAAACGCGTGCTTGGCGAGCGCCGCATCTTCGTCCTCGGAGGGGAAGATGACCTTGGAGAACTTGTCGCGCATCGGAAAGCTCAAGGCGCACGCCGCCGATGAGCGGGAGATCGCGCGGCTTCTCGATTCGGCGGAGCGGGCGCTCAAGGACGCCTCGGTCGCGGCGCTCAGCCCGGATTCGCGCGTGGATCTCGCCTATCGCGGGCTGATGCAGGCGGCGCTCGCCGCAATGCTGGCCAACGGCTACCGGCCGGCGACCAGCGAGCCGGGACACCACCAGGTGGTCATCCAGGCGCTGCCGAAGACCATCGGCATGGCCGCCGGGCGTGTGCAGGTGCTCGAGGCCTACCGCAAGGCGAGGATCCAGAGCGACTACCGCGGCGTGCCGGTGTCGGACGCGGTTGCGGGCGAATGCGCGGACGAGGCGCGCCGACTGCTTGCGGAGGTGCGGAAATGGATCGAGGCGCACCGCGCGAAACCTGATCCGGCGCCTTCGAAGGAGTGAATCAATCGCGGGCCGACCGCCAAATGCTGGAACCTGGGTCCCCGATCAAGGCTCTCGGGGACGACGGCGGGATTTGCCCATGAAGTCCTCGAAGGGGCGCACGCTGCTGCGGTAGCCGGGGACGGCGCCGGCGTCGCGCGTCGCCTTGAAGCGCGCGAGCGCCCGGCCGAGGGCGTCGTACTGCACGAGCGCCGAGAAGCCGTAGTAGAGGACGAGCGAGGCGCCGGCGCGCGCCTCGATCTCGAGCGTGCCCTCGGGGAGGTCGACGATCATCACCGGCTTGCCGATGCGGCGGCGGATCTCGGCGACCTCGCCGGCGCTGACGAGGGCGCGCAGGCGCGCGCGCAGCTCGCGGGCCGGGGGCTTGGGGCGCGGCATGACGGATAATCATCGCATGGCCTCCGCCGCCCGATCGCGGGACTGTTCGAGGCGGCGGAGCGGTGCCGGGAAAACCTGAATTGGAGGAAGCGACGATGGCGAAGGCTTACATGGTGGTGACCTATCGCAGGATCAAAAAGCCCGAGGCGCTCGCGGCGTACGCGAAGCTCGCCGGGCCGGCGGTGATGGCGGCGGGAGGGCGGTTCCTGGTGCGCGGCCAGCCGGCGAAGACCTACGAGCTCGGCCAGAAGGAGCGCACGGTGGTGGTCGAGTTCGACAGCCTCGAGAAGGCCATCGCCGCCTACGAGGGGCCGGGCTACCAGGAGGCGCTGCGCGTGCTCGGCAAGGACGCGGCCGAGCGCGACATGAGGATCGTCGAGGGGGCGGGCTAGCTTATGAGCGGCCGGGCCGAGGCCCTGGGGCTATGAAGTCTTTCGAGCACGGCTACCTGCGCGACATGCCGATCTCGCACGGCCTGCTTTCGAGCGTCGGGCTGCTGCGCGAGTATCGCGGGCGCGAGGCGCTGTTCACGCGCCAGTCGCCCGAGGTGCTGGAGACACTGCGGCGCGCGGCGATCGTGCAGAGCGTGGAGTCGTCGAACCGGATCGAGGGCGTGACGGTCGCCGAGGGGCGCATCGATCCGCTCGTTCTCAAGCGCGCGAAGCCGAGGGACCGCGCGGAGCAGGAAGTCGCCGGCTACCGGGATGTGCTGGCGCATATCCACGCGGATCCGGCGGGCCAGGAACTCTCCACGGTCCTGATCAGGGGATTGCACCGGAGCATCTACAAGTACGCCGACCCGAAGGCCGGCCGATGGAAGCGCACGGACAACGCGATTCTCGAGATCCGGCCGGACGGCCGCCAGGTCGTCCGGTTTCGCCCGGTGTCGGCGCTCGCCACGCCGAAGTACATGAAGCGCCTGGTGGACCTGCATGCCCGGGAGCTCGCGGCCTCGAGCGTCGAGCCGCTGCTCGCCGCCGCCGCCCTGGTGCTCGATTTCGAGTGCGTCCATCCGTTTGCCGACGGCAACGGCCGGGTGGGGCGCCTGCTGACCTTGCTGCTTCTCTACCAGTGCGGCTACGGCGTCGGCCGCTACATCAGCCTGGAGCGCATCGTCGAGCAGAGCAAGGAGACCTACTACGAGGCGCTGCATCGCAGCTCGCAGGGCTGGCACGCGGCGCGGCACGACCTGCGGCCCTGGGTGGAGTACTTCCTCGGCATGTTGACCGCCGCTTACGGCGATTTCGAGGCCCGGGTCGGGACGATTTCCTCGGCGAAAGGCGCAAAGCGGGAATTGGTGAAGAACGCCATCCGGCATCTGCTGCCGAGGTTCACCGTGGGCGAGCTCCAGGCAGTCTGCAAAGGGATCAGCCGCAAGACGCTGGTTCGCGCGCTGCGGGATCTGCGCGCGCAGGGGCTGGTGCGCTGCCTGGGGCGAGGCCCGGACGCACGCTGGGAAAGAATCGGGCGCTGACCCTTTATATGGGACACTAAGGAGATTGGTGACCCATATAAGGGGACAGCCCTAGCCCTTGCCCTCCACCCGCTCGCTCAGCCTCGGCGTCATCGCGCTCACGCTCGCGCTCGCCTACGGCATCTGGTACTCCTACAGCGTCATCCTGGTCGCGCTGCTGCAGGAGTTCGGCTGGAGCCGCTCGGTGCTCGCCGGCGCGTTCTCGGTGTTCACGCTGGTGCACGGCGGGGTCAACCCGGCGGTGGGCGTGCTGTGCGACCGGCTGCGCCCGCTCGGGCTCACGGCGGCGGGCGGCGCGGCGCTCGGCCTGGCGCTGTGGGCGAACAGCTTCATCGCCGAGCCCTGGCAGCTCTACCTCGGCTTCGGCGTGCTCACCGCGATCGCCGTGGCCGCGGCGGGCTGGATCCCGGCGATCGTGCAGGTGCAGCGCGACTTCCAGGACCGGCTCGGCCTCGCGCTCGGCATCGTCAGCGCGGGCGTGGGCGTGGGGATGCTGCTGGTGGTGCCGCTCACGCAGGTCCTCATCGACGCCTACGGCTGGCGCACGGCGTTTCGCGTGCTCGCCGCGATCTGCGTGCTGTGGATCGTGCCCTCGTCGCTCTTCCTGCTGCGCCTGCCGCGGGAGCATCGAGGCGGGGGCCCGGTTGCGAAGAGCCGGGAAGAGCCGGCTTCCGACCCCATGACGCTCGCCCAGGCGGTGCGCGGCCAGCCGTTCTGGTTGATGTTCTCGGCGTTCTTTTTCGGCAACGTGTGCTCGCAGACGCTGCACGTGCACCAGGTGGCCTACCTCGTCGACCTGGGCGTGAGCGCGATCGCCGCCGCCTCGGTGGTGGGCGTGGTCGGCGTCTCGAGCATCGCCGGCAAGATCGGCGGCGGCTGGCTCTCGGACCGCATGCAGCGCGAGCTGGTCTACCTCGGCGGCATCGCCATCATGGTGGCCGCGGTGGCGGCGCTCGCCGCGCTCGCGGCCGGGCCCGCGCGCTGGGCGATCTACGGCTACGCGGTGCTGCTCGGCGTGGGCTACTCGGCCACCGCCTCGCTCATCCCGGCGATGGTGAGCGACCGCTTCGGCGGCCGGCACTTCGGCACCATCGTCGGCGTGGGGCTGATGGGCAGCGCCGCGGGCAGCGCGCTCGGCCCCTGGATGGCGGGCTGGCTGTTCGACCGTACGGGCAGCTACATGCTCGCTTTTGCGATCGCCGCCGGCTGCGGGCTCGTCTCCGGCGCCGCGGGCTGGCGCGCGTGGGTGCTGCGGGTGCGGCGCTGAGCTAGCCGGCCTTCAGCTTCGCGGCGAAAAACCCGAGGACCTTCGCCCACGCATCCTCGCTCGCCTCCTTGCGGTAGCGCTCGGGGTTGTCGAACGACTGGAAGGCGTGGCCGGCGCCGTCGTAGCGGTGGAAGACGTGCTCGACGCCCGCCGCCGTCAGCGCGGCGTCGTAGTCGTTGACGTCCGCGGGCGTGGGGTTGGTGTCCTCGTTGCCGAAGAAGCCGATCACCGGGCAGCGGATCTTCGGCGCGAGCTCGATCGCCGGCGGGTTGCCCTCGCCCATGACGAGCTTGATGCGCCCGCCGTAGAAGATGGCGCAGGCCTTGTAGCGCCGGTTGGTGGCGGCGCCCAGCCACGCCACGCGCCCGCCCCAGCAGTGGCCGGCGATGCCGATGCGCGTGGCGTCCACCGTAGGGCGCGCGGCGAGCAGCGCGTAGGCGGCATCCAGGTCCATGCGCGTCCAGTCGTCGCGGAAGGCGGCGCGCTTGGTCTCGATGTCGGCGCCCTTCGGCCACCAGTGGAAGATGAAGGGCACCGCCACCGCGTAGCCGTTCTCGCAGTAGCGCTCGGCGATCTTGAGGGTGACGGTGTCGTTCTCGATGCCGGTGTGGCCGACCGGGATGTGCTGGCACAGCACCAGCCCCGGGTGCGGCCCGTCGCCCGCGGGCGTGAACAGGAACACCTCCATCGCGTTGCCGCGGACGGGGACGGTCTCGATGCGGGGGGCCATGCAGGCGTATTGTTTCACGATGCGCGCGCCGTTCAAGGTCGTATGCCTCGCGCCGGCATTCGCCTGGGTGTCGTGCGCGCCCGCCACCGAGGCGCCCGGGCCGCTCTACCGCCTGCCCTACCTCGAGGGGCAGGCCTACGCGGTCACCCAGGCGCCGGGCGGGTTCATCACCTCGCACACCTCGCCGGACAGCCGGTACGCGGTCGATTTCAGGATGCCCGAGGCGACGCCGGTGGCGGCGGCGCGCGCGGGGGTGGTGAGCGCGGTCGAGTGGCGCCACGAGGCCGCCGCGCGCGGCCTGGGCGCGGGCAACCTGGTGCGCGTGCGCCACGAGGACGGGACGGTCGCCACCTACGCGCACCTGATGCACTACGGGGTCGCGGTGGAGCAGGGCGAGATCATCGA
>JACOVA010000026.1 GCA_016177575.1 Betaproteobacteria bacterium | reverse complement strand
CAGGAGCCGATGACCGCGCTCTCGCCGCTGCACACGATCGGCAACCAGATCGCCGAGGCGCTGCTGCTGCACCGCTCGAACCTGGGCGCGGCGGAGCGTCGCGCCGCAGTGCACGAGATGCTGCGCCTGGTGGGGTTCGCCGATCCGCCCAAGGCCGAGCACACCTATCCTTTCGAGCTCTCCGGCGGCCTGCGCCAGCGCGCAATGATCGCCATGGCGCTCGTGTGCCGGCCGGCGCTGCTGATCGCCGACGAGCCGACCACCGCGCTCGATGTCACGATCCAGGCACAGATCCTGCGGCTGGTACAGGGGCTGCAAGCCGAGTTCCGCATGGCCATGCTGCTGATCACGCACGACCTGGGCATCGTCGCCAACATGGCCGACGAAGTGGTGGTCATGTACCAGGGCAGGGTGGTCGAGTCCGGGACCCTCGTCGACATCTTCCGCGATCCGCGCCACCCCTACCTCAAGGCGCTGATGCGCGCGGTGCCGCGCTTCAACATGGCGCCGGGCGAGCGCCTGACGCCGATCCGCGAAATTCAGGCCGCCACCGACCACCTGATCTCGGGCCGCGGGCGGCCGCACGTCGCGCCGCAGGGCGGCGACCCGCTGCTGGTGGTGCGCAATGTCTCCAAGCGCTTCGCGACGCGCAAGACCTCGTTGCTCGGCCGCAAGCTCGCCGGCGAGGTGCGCGCCGTCGACGATGTGAGCTTCCACGTCGCCGCGGGCGAGTGCCTCGGGCTGGTCGGCGAGTCGGGCTGCGGCAAGACCACCACCGCGAAGATGATCCTGCGCTCGCTCGCGCCCGACGGCGGCGAGATCGTGTTCAACGACCGCGGCATACCGCGCGACGTGCTCTCCCTCAGGGGCGCGGACCTGTTCGCCTACCGGCGCAAGGTCCAGTTCGTGTTCCAGGACCCTTTCAGCTCGCTCAACCCGCGCATGACCGTACACGACATCATCAGCGAACCGCTGGTGATCCACGGCGTCGGCGACGCAGAGGAGCGCTTCGCGCGCGTGAAGGAGCTGATGACGCTGGTGGGACTCGATGTGCGCTTCCTGCGCCGCTATCCGCACAGCTTCTCGGGCGGCCAGCGCCAGAGGATCGGCATCGCGCGCGCGCTTGCGCTCGGGCCCGAGCTGCTGATCTGCGACGAGCCGGTCTCGGCGCTCGACGTCTCGGTGCAGGCGCAGGTGCTGAACCTCCTGCTCGACCTCAAGGCGGGGCTCAACCTGACCTACATCTTCATCTCGCACAACCTGGCGGTGGTCTACTACCTTGCCGACCGCATCGCCGTGATGTGCGCCGGGCGCCTGGTCGAGGTCGCGCCCTTCGAGGAGCTGTTCCGCAACCCGGTGCATCCCTACACGCGGGCGCTGCTCGCCGCGGTGCCGGACCCCGATCTGGAGTGCAAGCTCGACTTCACCGCGCTCATGGAAGGCAAGGCCTCCGATCCGCGCAGCTGGCCGGCGCCGTTCCGCCTCGACGGGACGCGCAATGTCGGCATGATCGACATCGGCGGCGATCATCATGTGCGCGCGCACGCGAGCTTCGGCGCCTCCGGATCCGCCGCATGACCCGGGCCGCCAGGATCCTGCTTCTGCTCGCGCTCGCGGCCTGGCATGGCGCAGCGTCTTCGCTCGTGCTGGTCGAGACGCCGATGCTGGCCGGCGAGGTGGCAAGCGGAAAGCTGCCGCCGGTCGGCGCGCGCGTGCCCGAGCCGCCGCTCGTGGTGCGGCTGGAGGGCAAATCGGCGGCGCCCGGCAAGCACGGCGGAACGCTGCAGATGCTGATCGGGCGCAGCCGCGACGTGCGCATGCTCGTCGTCTACGGCTATGCGCGCCTGGTCGGCTACGACCGCGCGCTGCAGATCGTGCCCGACATCCTGGAGAGCATCGACGTACGGGATGCGCGCGTGTTCACGATGAAGCTGCGCCACGGCCACAAGTGGTCCGACGGCGCGCCCTTTACGACCGAGGACTTCCGCTACTACTGGGAGGACGTGGCCAACAACAAGGAGCTCAGCCCGGCCGGACCGCCTCGCGACCTGGTGGTGGAGGGCGAGCCGCCGAAGGTCGAGATTCTCGACCGGACCACGGTGCGCTACAGCTGGTCGAAACCCAACCCCGATTTCCTGCCGCGCATGGCGGGCGCCTCGCCGCTATTCATCTTCCGCCCGGCGCATTACCTCAGGCAGTTCCACAAGAGGTACAACCCCAAGCTCGCGCAGGCCGAGGCGAGCGGCAAGTCGAAGCGGCGCTGGTCGCAGGTCCACAACCGCGAAGACAACATGTACCAGTTCGACAATCCGGGCCTGCCGACGCTGCAGCCCTGGATGAACACCACCAAGCCGCCGGCCGACCGCTTCGTCGCGGTGCGCAACCCCTATTTCCACCGCGTGGACGCGAACGGCCGGCAGTTGCCGTACATCGACCGCGTGGTGATGGCGGTGGCCGAAGGCAAGCTGATCCCGGCCAAGACCGGCGCCGGCGAATCGGACCTGCAGGCGCGCGATCTGCAGTTCAACAACTACACCTTCCTCAAGAAGGGCGAGCGGCGCAACAATTACCGCACTCTGCTGTGGCGCACCGCCAAGGGCTCGCAGTTCGCGCTCTTTCCCAATCTCAACGTCAACGACCCGGTCTGGCGCAAGGTGCTGCGCGACGTGCGTTTCAGGCGCGCGCTGTCGCTCGCCATCGACCGCTCGCTCATCAACCAGGTGCTCTACTTCGGCCTCGCCATCGAAGGCAACAACACCGTGCTGGCGCAGAGCCCCCTTTACCGCAAGTATTACCAGACGCGCTGGGCGCTGTACGACCGCAAGGTCGCCGCGCGCCTGCTCGACCAGATGGGGCTCAAGCGCGGGCTGGACGGCGCGCGTCGGCTCCCCGACGGCCGGCCGCTCGAGATCGTCGTCGAGACCGCCGGCGAGACCACCGAGCAGACCGACGTGCTCGAGCTGATCCGCGAGACCTGGCGCGAGGTCGGCATCAAGCTGTTCAGCAAGCCGTCGCAGCGCGAGGTGCTGCGCAACCGGGTATTCTCGGGCGAGGCGATGATGTCGGTCTGGAGCGGCCTCGACAACGGCATCCCGACGCCGGATATGAATCCCGACGAGCTCGCGCCGACCAGCCAGCAGCAGCTGCAGTGGCCCAAGTTCGGCCAGCATTTCGAGACGCGCGGCAAGGCGGGCGAGGCGCCGGACATCGCCGAAGCCGCGGAATTGCTGGAGCTGCGCCGCGCCTGGCGCACCTCGGTGAGCAGCTCGGAGCGCGCGGCTGTCTGGCAGCGCATGCTCGAGATCCACGCCGAGCAGCAGTTCGTGATCGGCGTGGTCTGCGGCGTGCTGCAGCCCGTCGTGGTGCGCGCCTCGCTCAGGAATGTGCCCGAGAAGGGACTCTACAACTGGGACCCGGGCGCATTCTTCGGCATCTACCGCCCGGAAACGTTCTGGATCAGCGAGCCGGCCCGCAACTAGCGCCATGCTGACCTACACCATCCGGCGCATCCTGATCATGATCCCGACGCTGCTGGTCATCAGCTTCGTCACCTTTGCCATCATCAAGCTGCCGCCGGGGGATTTCCTCTCCAACCAGATCGCGGAGCTGAAGAGCCAGGGCGACAGCGCGGCGCTCGAAAAGGTCGAATTCCTTCGCAAGCAGTACGGCCTCGACAAACCGTTCGTCGAGCAGTACGCGGCCTGGGTCGGGATGTGGCGCAGCGAGCGCGGCTTCTCGGGCCTGCTGCAGGGGGACTGGGGCTGGTCGTTCGAGTACGACCTGCCGGTGTCCGCGGTGGTAGGCGACCGGATGCTGCTGTCGTTCGTGCTCAATTTCACCGTGATCCTGTTCACCTGGGCGGTTGCCTTTCCGATCGGCGTCTACGCGGCCACGCACCAGTACAGCTGGGGCGATCACGGCTTGACGCTGCTCGGCTACGTGGGCCTCGCGACGCCGAATTTCCTCTTCGCGCTGGTGCTGATGTACTTCGCCAACGTCCAGTTCGGCCTCGCCATCGGCGGCATCATGGACGCGGAGTTTCTCGACCAGCCCTGGAGCCTGGCGAAGGTCGGCTCGGTGCTGACGCATCTGTGGATCCCGGTGATCGTGATCGGCACCTCCGGCACCGCGGCGATGATCCGCCGCCTGCGCGCCAACCTGCTCGACGAGCTGCAGAAGCAGTACGTGGTGACCGCGCGCGCCAAGGGCATGCCGCAGTTCAGCCTGCTGATCAAGTATCCGCTGCGCATGGCGCTCAACCCCTTCATCGCCGACATCGGCAACCTGCTGCCGAGCGTGATCTCGGGCTCGGCCATCGTCGCGGTGGTGCTCTCGCTGCAGACCTCGGGTCCGATGCTGCTCGAGGCCCTGCGCAGCCAGGACCAGTACCTCGCCGGCTCGTTCCTGATGTTCCTCGCCCTCCTGACCGTGATCGGGATGTTCATCTCGGACCTGCTGCTCGCGGTGCTCGATCCGCGCATCCGGCTCGGCGGCGGAGCGACGAAATGAGCGCGACGCGGGAGCCCGCCCTCGCGCACTACGTCGCCGCCGAGCCTTTCGAGCCGTATGCCGCCGAGCAGCTGACGCCGGAGCAGGAGCGTTTCTACCGCGCCTCGCAGTGGCGCATCATGTGGTGGAGATTCCGCCGCCACCGCATCGCGGTGGTCTCGGCGGCGATCCTGGTCCTGCTGTACGCCACCACGCTGGTGAGCGAGTTTCTCGCTCCCTACAACCTGCACACGCGCGATTCCCGCCACATCTACGCGCCGCCGCAGGAGGTGCGCCTGTTCGACCAGGGCCGCTTGGTCGGACCGTTCGTCTACGGCTACAGCATGCACCTCAACATGCAGACGCTCACCCGCGAGTACACGCCCGATCCGGCCAAGGTGCAGCCGCTGCGCTTCTTCTGCCTGGGAGACGAGTACCGGTTCTGGGGCCTGGTCGAGGGGCGCTTCCACCTGCTCTGTCCCGCCGAGGGCGGCACGCTCTACCTGCTCGGCACCGATCGGCTCGGCAGGGATCTGCTGTCGCGCATCGTCTACGGCACGCGCATCTCGCTCACCATCGGGCTGCTCGGCATCGCGGTCAGCTTCCTGATCGGCATCACGCTGGGCGGCATTTCGGGGTACTACGGCGGCTGGGTCGACACCCTGATCCAGCGCCTGATCGAAATGGTGCGCTCCTTTCCCGAGCTGCCGCTGTGGATGGCGCTCTCGGCCGCGCTGCCGGTGAACTGGAGCCCGCTGCTGATCTACTTCGGCATCACCATCATCCTCGGCCTGCTCGACTGGCCGGGGCTCGCGCGCGCGGTGCGCTCGAAGTTCCTGGCGCTGCGCGAGGAGGACTTCGCCACCGCCGCCGTGCTGATGGGAGCGACGCCCGGACGCGTAATCGGCCGCCACCTGCTGCCAAGCTTCGCCAGCCACCTGATCGCCTCGGTGACGCTCTCGGTGCCCGGCATGATTCTCGGCGAAACCGCGCTCTCCTTCCTCGGCCTGGGGCTGCGGCCGCCGGTGACCAGCTGGGGGGTGCTGCTGAACGAGGCCCAGAACATCAACGTGGTGGCGCTCTACCCGTGGCTGCTGCTGCCGGTGGTGCCGGTGTTCGTGGTGGTGCTCGCGTTCAACTTCTTCGGCGACGGGCTACGCGACGCCGCCGATCCCTACAAGTAGCCCGCCCCTAGCCGATGCGCCGCAGCCACAGACTCGATTCGATGGCGCCGCGCACGAGCGGCAGGCGCGCGAGCACGCCGCGCGCGAGCCACCGCGGCCGCTCGGCGACGATCCACGCGCTGGCGAACTCCACCGCCCAGCCGCCCCGTGCAATCAGCGCCGCAACCGCGGCCTGCTCGCTGTAGCGGCGCCAGGCCCAGTGCGCCGGGTAGTCCGCCGGCAGGAAAATGTCGTGAAAATGGACCCATGCGCCCGCGGGCAGCACGGGCAAGGCGTGCGCGAACAGGAATTCGACGTCACTGCCGGGAGCGAATTTGTGGCTCGAGTCCACGAACAGAAAATCTCCGGCGCCAAGGCCAAGGAATACCGCGGGCGCGGCCGCCTGCACGGGTCGGTTCAGGATTTCTATCTGCAGCCCTTCCAGGCTGGCACGCGGGTGCGGATCGATCGCGGTGATGCGCGTGGCAAGGCCGCCGTCGGCGGCGGCGCGTGCGAGGAACCGCGTGGAGTGTCCCGAGCCGACCTCGACGATGCGCGCCGGGCGGTGCCGGCGCACCATGGCGTAGGCCGCCGCGGCGTCGAGCCGCGGAAACCAGTCCTGGTACCAGCGCGGCGCCGGGGGCGGAGCGCCGCCGATCGCCTCCAGCGCGCCGGCCAGGCCTTCGATCGCCTCCAGATGGGCGGCGCAGGCCGGCTCCGCGGATGCGATCAAGGACTCAGCACCAGACCCTCGCGCGCGAGCAGGGCGCCCGGCAGCGCCGCCTCGACCTCGCGCGCGATCGCATCGAGGCGCTCGTCGTCGTGGTCCGGATCATGGTGGAACACCACCAGCTGCCTGACCCCGGCGGCCTTGGCGAGCCGCACCGCCTCCTGCCAGGTCGAGTGCCCCCAGCCGACGTAGGACTGCGCGTACTCCTCGTCGGTGTACATGCTGTCGTAGATGCAGATGTCGGCGCCGGCGATCAGGGCGAGCACGTTGCGGTCAGGCGTCCCCGGCACGTGCTCGGTGTCGGTGATGTAGCAGACCGATTTGCCGCCGTACTCGATGCGGTAGCCGGTCGCGCCGTCGGGGTGGTTGAGCGGGGCGGTGCGCACCACGATGCCCGGCGCCGGCGCGAGCGTGTCGCCGGCCCTGAAGTCGCGGTATTCCATGCGGGCGCGGAACACCTCGGGCGGCACCGGAAACAGCGGCGCCATCATGAACTCGCGCAGCACCCGCTGCAGCGTCATACCGCCGGCGAGATGCCCCGCCCAGAGGCGAAAGCCGTTCTGCGGCTGAAAGAAGGGCTTGAAGAAGGGCAGCCCGCAGACATGGTCAAAATGTGTGTGGGTGAAGAACAGATCCGCCTCGAGCGGCGTCTCGGCAAGCAGCCGGATGCCGAGGTAGCGCAAGCCCGTGCCGGCGTCGAGCAGGATCAGGCGATCGCCGCAGCGCACCTCGATCGAGGAGGTGTTGCCGCCGTAGCGCGCGGTCGCAGGTCCGGGGGCGGCGATGCTGCCGCGCACGCCCCAGAATCGCACGAGAAAATTCCCGGTCTGCATCGGAGGCGATACTCTCGCACGAACGCGCGCAGCTTGCACTATCATCGCGCCGATGGAGCGATCCCTGTTCGGGTTCATCTTCCGCTACAGCAAGCGCGAGCAGCTGATGATCGTGCCGCTGGTGGTCGCCTCGATGCTGATCTACTTCGCGACCCTCGACCTGCCGAAGGCGATCATCAACGAGGCGATCCAGGGCCGGCGCTTCCCGTCCCCCGACGCTACGGTCGCCTTCCTCAAGATCCACTTCGCCTTGCCGGCGTTTCTCGGCGGCGAGACGCTGCGGCTGTTCGACGGCTTCGCGCTGCACCAGCTGCCCTACCTGTTTGCCCTGACTATCGCGTTCCTCTCGCTGATCGTGGTGAACGGCGGGATCAAGTTCCAGATCAACACCATGAAAGGCTGGATGGGCGAGCGCATGCTGCGGCGCCTGCGCTACGCGCTGTTCGACCACATCCTGCGCTTCCCGCTCGCCCGCTTCCGCCGCGTCAAGTCGGCCGAGCTCGCCACCATGGTCAAGGACGAGGTCGAGCCCCTCGGCGGCTTCGTCGGCGAATCGATGATCACGCCGCTGTTCCTCTCCGGCGAGGCGCTGACCGCGATGTTCTTCATCATGTTCCAGCACGTCTACCTGGGACTGATCGCGCTCGGCGTGGTCGTGACGCAGGCGGTGATCGTGCCGCGGCTGCGGCGGCGCCTCCTCGCGCTCGCCAAGCAGCGCCAGCTGGGTGCCCGCCAGCTTGCAGGGCGCATCGCCGAGGTCGCCGACGGCGCGGCCGAGGTGCACGCGCACGACACCTCGAACTACGAGCGCGCCGAGATCTCCGCGCGCCTGGGGCGGATCTTCCGCATCCGCTTCGAGTTCTTCCAGCGCAAGTTCCTCATCAAGTTTCTCAACAACTTCCTCTCCCAGGTGGCGCCGTTCCTGTTCTATTCGATCGGCGGCTACCTGGTGGTGGTCGGGCGCCTGGACATCGGCACGCTGGTCGCGGTGATCGCGGCCTACAAGGACCTGCCCAGCCCGATCAAGGAGCTGATCGACTGGGACCAGCAGCGCCTGGACGTGCAGATCAAGTACACGCAGGTGATCGAGCAGTTCACGGTCGAGGACCTGGCGCCGGCGCAGCTGCATGAGCCGATCGCCGCCCCGCAGCTGCCGCAGTCCGGGCGCCTGCGCGCCTCCAACCTGACGCTCGCCGGCGAGGCCGGGACCAAGCTGATCGACGGCGTCTCGTTCGAGGTCGACCTCGACCAGCACGTGGCGATCCTCGGCTCGCACGCCGCGGGGGCGGCCGAGCTCACGCAGATGCTTTCGCGGCTGGTGCTGCCGAGCAGCGGTTCGCTGGAGGTCGGCGGCGTGGACATGATCAAGGCGCCCGAGGCGGTGACCGGGCGCGCGCTCGCCTACGTGGGGCCCGCGGCGTACCTGTTTCCGGTCAGCGTGCGCGACAACCTGCTCTACGGCCTGAAGCACTTCCCGCGGCGCGAGGCGAGCTACGAGGGCGCGCAGCTCCGGGAGCAGGAATTCCAGATGCGCGAGGCCAAGCGCACCGACAGCACGCTGCTCGACTACAACGCGGAATGGATCGATTACCTGGCCGCGGGGGCTGCGGGGCCGGAGGAGATGGAGCAGCGCATCGTCGAGGTCCTGCAGACGGTCGAGCTGGAGGAGACCATCTTCGAGCTCGGCCTGCGAAGCGCGGTCGACGCGGCGCAGCACCCGGGTCTCGCGGAGAACGCGCTGCGCGCCAGGGCGGCGGTCCGCACACGGCTCGCGGCCCCGGACATGCAGGGCCTGGTCGAGCAGTTCGACGCCGGGCGCTACAACCGCAACGCGACCCTGGCCGAGAACCTGCTGTTCGGCACGCCGCTGGGCAAGCTATTCGACATCGACAATCTGGCGCACAACGACTACATGCGGCGGGTGCTGCAGGAGACCGGGCTGACCGAGGATCTGCTCAAGACCGGACACAAGCTCGCCGAGACCATGGTCGAGCTGTTCAGCGGCCTGCCGCCGGGGCACGAGTTCTTCGAGCGCTTCAGCTTCATCCGCCAGGACGACCTGCCCGAGGTGAAGGCGGTGCTCGGGCGCGCGGCCGACGCGGGGCTGGAGCGAATCGGCGAGGCCGAGCGTGATCTGCTGCTCGCGCTGCCGTTCAAGATGATTTCGGCCCGCCACCGCCTGGGCCTGATCGACGAAGCGTTCGAGGAGCGCATCCTCGCGGCGCGCCGCTACTTCGCCGAACGCCTGCCGGCCGCGCTGAAGCCCGCGGTCGAGTTCTTCGACGCCACGCGCTACAACGGCGCCGCGACGCTGCAAGACAACATCCTGTTCGGCAAGGTCGCCACCGGGCAGGCGCAGGCCTCGGCGCGCATCGGCGCGCTGCTGCACGATGTGCTCGAGGAGCTGAAGCTGCGCCCGCACGTGGTCTCGATCGGCCTCGGTTACCAGGTCGGCGTCGGCGGCGCGCGGCTGTCCTCGTCGGACCGCCAGAAGGTCGCGATCGCGCGCGCGCTGCTCAAGCGCCCGGCGGTGCTGGTGCTCGACCAGGCGGCGGCGAACCTCGATGCAGGCTCGCAGAACCGCATCGTCACCAGCATCCTCGAGGCGCGCAAGGGACGCTGCGTGTTCTGGGCGCTGCAGCGCAACGACCTCGCCGAGCGCTTCGGCCACACGCTGGTGCTCGAGCGCGGCCGTGTCGCCGAGCAGGGCCGCTTCGAGGAGCTGAAGGCGCGCGGCGGCGCGCTGCAAAAACTACTGAGCGCCGGATGAGCAGGATCACGCCGGCGTGATGGACAGCGGCAAAGGAGAGCAGCCATGAGCCTTGAGCAGGAATTCGAGCTGATCCGGCGGGTGCCGATCTTCAGCACCACCGATCCGGCGATGCAGAAGCTGTTATGTTTCTCCAGCGACCGGCTGACCTACGCGGAGGGCCAGGTCATGTTCCGCGCCGGCGACCCGCCCGACAGCGCCTACATCGTCATGGAAGGGGAAGTGGACATCACGGTGCCGACGCCCAAGGGGCCGCTGCTGGTGAACACCCTGGGGCGCAACGACGTCATCGGCGAGATCGGCATCTTCGGTGACGTGCCGCGCACCGCCACCGCGGCGGCGCGCACGCGCGTCGAGGTGCTGCGCATCTCGCGCGACGTGTTCGTCAACGTGATCCGCGGCAACCCGGACGCGGCGATCGCGCTCATCCGCATCCTCGCGGATCGGCTGGCCAAGACCACCGCGCAGCTGCGCCGCATGGCGGCCGAATCGCGCTAGCCGGGATCACGGAAGGGCAAAAACCTCTTCCGCCTCGCCGACTCCGCGCAGCGCGAATTTTCCCAGGCTGCGGCAGGGCGCGCCGAGCTCGGATGCCATCGTGCTCGAGAGCACGACGTCCTGCCCGGTCTCCTTGCACAGGGCTTCGATGCGCGCGGCCTTGTTCGCGGCGACACCGATGACCGAGAACTCGAGCCGCTCGGGCGTGCCGATGTTGCCGTAGTGCACGCGCCCGAGATGCAGGCCGACGCCGCAGGCGAACGCGGGCAGGCCTGCGGCGCGGCGCGCGTCGTTGGTCGCCTGCACGCGGGAGCGGGCCGCGCGCGCGGCCTCGACGGCGCGCGCGCACACGGCGCGCGTCGCCTCGCCCGCGGTGGGGAACACCGCAAGCGAGGCGTCGCCGATGAAGCGCAGGACTTCGCCGCCGTGCTCGAGCACCGCGCCGGCGGTGGCGACGAAGTAGTCGTTCAGCAGCTCGAGGAAGCGCTGCTCGCCGAGCGCGGCCGACAGCGGCGTCGACTCGCGCAGGTCGGAGAACCAGATCACCGCGTCGATGCTCTGGCCGTCGCCGCGCTTGATCTGGCCGTCGAGCACCTTGGCGCCCGAGATGCGCCCGAGATAGGTCTCGAGCAGCGTGCGCGCGAGGTCGCGGTTGTTGAAATTCTCCATGATGAGCGCGAACGGATGCAGCAGGCGCTGGGTCTCGGCGATGTCGTGCTCGCTGAAGCCGCCCGGCTGGCGCGTGGTCAGGCTGACGGAGTTGCGCACGCCGTCGCTGAACACCACCTCGGCCATCACGTAGTCGGTCATGCCCTGCTCGCGCAGTTCCTGCAGCACCGGGAAGTCGAGCGCGCAGGCTGCATCCTCGAGACGGCGCCGGATGACGCGCTCGCCTTCGGCGATGCGCGCCGCCGGGCTGTTGCGATACACGTCGGTCGCCTGGAAGCCGTGCACGCCGTGGTTGAGCGCGACCTTCTCGCCGTCCCAGAACAGCGCCACGCCGGCGTACTGCGGATGCAGCGTCCAGAGGAAGAAGGCGACGCGGTCGATCGGCATGCCGGCGGCGCGCACGCGCTCGCAGATCCCGCCCACGACCGCCTCGCGCGTCGGCAGATGCCGCCCCTTGTGCATCAGCCAGTCGATCACCGGGGCGATGGACCAGTCCGCCATGGCGCGCCTAGTGCAGGACCCTCGGCACGGAAAGCGTGAACTCCGGGATCGCCGCCTCGAAACGTGTGCCGTCGTCGGCGACCATCTGGTAGCTGCCGCGCATGGTGCCCACCGGGGTGGCGATCGCGGTGCCGCTGGTGTACTCGTGGCTCTCCCCCGGGCGCAGCACCGGCTGCGCCCCGACCACCCCCAGGCCGCGCACCTCCTGCACCAGCCCCTGCGAGTCGGTGATGATCCAGTGCCGGCTGATCAGCTGCGCGGTCGCGTTGCCGGTATTGCGGATGCTGATCGTGTAGGCGAACACGTAGCGCCCGGCCTTCTCGTCGGATTGCTCGGCCAGGTACTGCACCGCGGCGCTGACCGCGATCTCGTAGCGCTTGTCCCGGCTCATGCGCGCATTGTAAATGCACGGGATAGAATGCTCGCCGCCATGCCGGCTGCCAGGTTTCGCATCGCCCCCTCGATCCTTTCGGCCGATTTCGCGCGCCTCGGCGAGGAGGCGGGCGCGGTCGAGGCGGCCGGCGCGGACCTGCTGCATTTCGACGTCATGGACAACCACTACGTGCCCAATCTCAGCATCGGCCCGCTGGTGTGCGCTTCGCTGCGGCCGCGCACCCGGCTCGCGATCGACGTTCACCTGATGGTGAAACCGGTCGACCGCATCGTCCCCGAATTCGCCAAGGCGGGCGCCAACATCATCAGCTTCCATCCCGAGGCCAGCGAGCACGTCGACCGCACCATCGCGCTGATCAAGGAATGCGGCTGCAAGGCCGGCCTGGCGCTCAATCCGGCGACGCCTCTGTCGCACCTCGACCACACGCTCGCCAAGCTCGATCTGGTGCTGCTGATGTCGGTCAATCCCGGCTTCGCCGGCCAGCAATTCATCGCCTCGGTGCTGCCCAAGATCGCGGAGGTGCGCCGCAGGATCGCGGCGGCATCACAGACGACGGGGCGCGAGGTCTGGCTGGAAGTCGACGGCGGCGTCAAGGCCGACAACATCGCCGAGATCGCCAGGGCGGGCGCCGACACCTTCGTCGCCGGCTCGGCGATCTTCGGCTCCAGGGACTACGCGAACACGATCCGCGACATGCGCGACCGCCTCGCTGTGGTATAGTTTTTTCCGCCGTGCGCAATTCCTCCAACGCTCCCGAGCTTCAATCCTGGCAACGCTGGCGCCCCTGGCGCAGCTGAATCCTGTGTTTCCGCGGGGGATTGTTCTCCGCACCCGGTAGGTCCCCGAGCAGTACCAGGCATTTTGTCGGAGCGTTTCATGACTGAGCGCGATTTCGAGCAGCTCGCCAAGCAGGGCTACACGCGCGTGCCGGTGATCGCCGAGGCGCGCGCCGATCTCTATACGCCGCTCGCCGTGTATCTCAAGCTGGCGAACGGCCCGTTCACCTACCTGCTCGAATCCGTGGTCGGCGGCGAGCGCTTCGGCCGCTACTCGTTCATCGGCCTGGCGTGCGCGGAGCGGATCGAAGTGCGCGGCACCGGCGTGCGCCGGCTGCTGCGCGATGCGCGCGGCGCCGACGTCTGCATCGAGCGCGCCGATGCGGACCCCTTCGAGTTCCTGCGCGCCTACCTCGCGCGCCAGCACGTCGCTCCGGTGCCCGCGGCGCTGCGCTTCGGCGGCGGGCTGGTCGGCTATTTCGGCTACGAATCCGTCCGCCATGTCGAGCCCTCGGCGCTGAAGGGCGACAAGCCCGATGCGCTCGGCACGCCCGACCTGCTGCTGCTCGTGTCCGACGAGCTGGCGGTGGTCGACAACGTGCTGGGCAAGCTCTACCTCGTCGTTTACGCCGATCCACGCGAGCCCGACGCACTTCGCGGGGCGCGCGGGCGTCTTGAACAGCTCAGCCGGCGGCTGGCGGCACCGATCCCGGAGGAGCTTTCTCTTGGGTTTTCCCAGGAAAGGAAAACCGAAGAAGAACTGAATTGCACCTTCACGGAGGAGCTGTTCCTCGCCGCGGTGAGGCGCTGCAAGGAATACGTGTTCGCCGGCGACTGCATGCAGGTGCAGATCTCGCAGCGCACCTCGCGCCGCTTCGATGCGCCGCCGCTCGCGCTCTACCGCGCGCTGCGCGGCGTCAACCCGTCGCCCTACATGTATTACTTCGACTTCGGCGACCATCACGTGATCGGCGCCTCGCCCGAGATCATGGTGCGGCTCTCGGGCGGCAGCGTCACGCTGCGGCCGATCGCGGGCACGCGGCCGCGCGGCGCGAGCCCGGAGGCGGACGCGGCGATCGCCGCCGAGCTGCTCGCCGATCCCAAGGAGCGCGCCGAGCACGTGATGCTGATCGACCTCGGCCGCAACGACGTCGGCCGCGTCGCGGCGACCGGATCGGTGCGCGTGACCGAGCAGATGGTGATCGAGCGCTATTCGCACGTCATGCACATCGTCTCCAACGTCGAGGGCAGGATCGCGCCGGGGCTGGATGCGATCGACGTCTTCAAGGCGAGCTTTCCGGCCGGCACGGTGACCGGCGCGCCCAAGGTGCGCGCGATGCAGATCATCGACGAGCTCGAGCCGGTGAAGCGCGGCGTCTACAGCGGCGCGGTCGGCTACCTGGGGTTCAACGGCGACATGGACGTCGCGATCGCGATCCGCACCGCGGTGCTGAAGGAGGGCAGGCTGCACGTGCAGGCGGCAGCCGGCATCGTCGCCGACTCCGATCCGCAGTCCGAGTGGCAGGAAACGCAGCACAAGGCGCGCGCGATCCTGCGCGCCGCCGAGCTCGCCTGAGGAGCCGGAGGGACCATGATTCTGGTGATCGACAACTACGACTCCTTCACCTACAACCTGGTGCAGTACCTCGGGGAACTCGGCAGGCAGGTTTCGGTTTTCAGGAATAACGAAGTTTCAATTGAAGAGATTCAAGGGCTGAACCCTTCACATATCGTCATTTCGCCGGGGCCGTGCACGCCGAACCAGGCCGGCATCACGCTCGAGCTGATCGGCCGCATGGCCGGCCGGGTGCCGATCCTCGGCGTGTGCCTCGGCCACCAGGCGATCGGCCAGGCTTTCGGCGGCAAGGTAGTGCGCGCGCAGCGCGTCATGCACGGCAAGAACTCGACCATCCGGCACGACGGAAAAGGGGTGTTCGCCGGGATTCCGGAGGCTTTCAGCGCGACGCGCTATCACTCGCTCGCGGTCGAGCGCGCCTCGCTGCCCGGGTGCCTGGAGGTGAGCGCCGAGGCCGAGGACGGTGAGATCATGGGGCTGCGCCACCGCTCGCTCGCGGTCGAGGGCGTGCAATTCCATCCGGAGGCCCTGCTGACCGAGCACGGGCACGCAATGCTGAAAAACTTTCTGCAGGGGAGGAGCCAATGAAGATCGGAATCGCCGAAGCGATCCAGCGCACGGTCGAGCACCGCGAGGTGTTTCACGACGAGATGCTGCACATCATGCGCCAGATCATGCGCGGGGAGCTGACGCCGGCGCAGATCGCCGGCTTCATCATCGGCCTGCGGGTGAAGAAGGAGACCGTGGGCGAGATCGCCGCCGCCGCGCAGGTGATGCGCGAGTTCGCCACCGTGGTGCCGCTCAAGGACCACCAGCACGTCGTCGACGTCGTCGGCACGGGCGGCGACGGCGCACATACCTTCAACGTCTCCACGGCCGCGACCTTTGTCGCCGCCGCCGCCGGCGCACGCGTCGCCAAGCACGGCAACCGCTCGGTCTCCTCGAGAAGCGGCAGCGCCGACGTGCTCGAGGCGCTGGGGGCGAAGCTCGAGCTCGCGCCCGAGCGGATCGCGCGCGCGGTGGAAACGGTCGGCGTCGGCTTCATGTACGCGCCCAGCCACCATCCGGCGATGAAGCACGCCGGTCCGGTGCGCAAGGAGCTCGGCGTGCGCACCCTCTTCAACATCCTCGGGCCGCTCACCAATCCGGCCGGGGCGCAGAACCAGCTCATGGGCGTGTTCCATCCCGACCTGGTCGGCATCCAGGTGCGCGTGCTGCAGCGGCTGGGCTCCAGGCACGTCATGGTGGTCTACGGCCGCGACGGGCTGGACGAGATCTCGATCTCGGGCGAGACCATGGTGGGCGAGCTGGTCAAGGGCGAGCTGCGCGAGTACGAGCTGCACCCCTCGCAATACGGCCTCGAGGTCTACGACCGGCGCGCGATCCAGGTGAACACGGTGGAGGAGTCCAGGCAGATGATCCTCGCGGTGCTGGAGAACCAGCCGGGCCCGGCGCTCAACATCGTGCTGCTCAACGCCGGCGCCGCGCTCTACGTCGCCGGCGTGGCGAAGTCGCTCGAGAGCGGCATCGAGCGCGCGCGCAAGGCGATCGCCAGGGGGGAGGCGAAGCAGAAGCT
>JACOVA010000044.1 GCA_016177575.1 Betaproteobacteria bacterium | reverse complement strand
GGCGCCTATGCGATCTTCGGCGCGGACGACGCGGTTCCCGCGTTCGTCAGGGAGCGCGCCTGGTGGTTCGGCGTCACCACGATCATCGCCGGCGTCTGGGCGATCGCGGTGTCCTGGCTCGACCCGGATCTCTCCGGCGTGTGGTGCCGGCCGCCGCGCCTCCCGCGCGACCTCAGGGGTTAGCCGGGGGCTCGCCCGTCTTGCCGTCGTGGCGCCCGGCAATGCGGTCGATGTGGTGCGCGTCGTAGCTCTTGGAGTGCAGGTCCGCGGCGCGCTCCTCGGCCCAGCGCTCGCTTACCGTGCCCGCCTTGCGCACGAAGTAATGCAGCGCCAGCGCCACGCTCCAGAGAGCGATCGGCCAGAACGACCACCAGGATCCGCCGGTGAGCCAGTTCGCGCCTGCGAGACACAGCACCCCCGTGCCAAACGCCCACGCGTGAATGCGAACCCCGCGCACGGCGCTGCGCCCCGCGCGCTCAGTCCGGCGCGGCCGGGCCGGGGAGCCCGGGCCATGCGCGTGCGATCGCCAGCGGCCGCCTGGCGTACCACAGCCAGAGCAGCATCAGGACCACCAGCAAGACCTTGTCGGCGAGCTCGAGGTTCGGATGAAACCCGTAGAGCGCGAAGTAGCCGAGCGCGGCGAGCGGCGCGCTCGCGCACCACAGGGCCGCCCAGGGGTGGCGGGTGGCGCCGAGAAGAATCGCGGCGCAGCACACCGTGAAGCTGTAGATCGACACGCCCACCGCATCCGCGCGCGGCAGCTCTCCCGAGAGCGCTGCGACCGAGAGCACCGCGGACAGCACGCCTACGAAGAACGCGTAGCCGAACAGCTCGTAGTGCGCCTGGCGGCGCGTAAGGTGCGCGACCCGCGTGAAGTACGGCGTGCGCTCGTCGTGCCAGACGTAGCGCTTGACGAGCTTTTCCCAGTCGAGGTCGACCACCGCTGCCTCTCCGCTACGCCACGCGCCGCGAGCCCGGCGGCTCGGCCTCCGCCGCGGCTTCGCCGGGCAACGGCGAGGCGGGCGCGGGCGAATCCGAGAGCCGCAACCCGTACTCGTCCTCCAGCTTGATGCGCTCCTTGCCCTCGATCTTGGCGTCCGTCTCCGGCCAGTCGAGCGTCATCAGCGGGAAGCGCAATTCCCGCGGCCCCCACAGGATGGTCGCCACCTGCAGCCAGGCCGCGATTCCCGAGAGCATCGCCACCGCCAGGCCGAAAACGAGAACGGCCTTGATGATCCAGCGGTGCGAGAGCCCGACTTGCGACGCGGAGATCTCGTTCACCGTATACGAGGCATAGGTATAGTCGAACGCGAACCAGATTACGACCGCGCAGAACGGCAGCATGAAAAAAGTGAGCCCGATGAATTCCAGCCACGCCTTGCCGCGGAACCGCACGCCGTCGCGGATCAGGTCGATGCGCACGTGCGTGTTGTAGACCACGCCGTAACCCAGCACCAGCGCGAACAGGGCGGCGTGGAAATGCCACTCGAGCTCCTGCAGCATCGTCGACTCGAAAAACCGCCCGAAGGTGCCCGCGAGCCAGAGCTGGAGGCTGTGGATCCGGCCGGTCTCGTCGTCTATGTAGGCGACCTTGCGGCCGATGACGTCGATGCAGGTGATCACCACCACCGGCACGCTGAGCCAGGCCGCGCAGCGGCCGACGAAATCCACGGCCCGGCGCAGCCGGTCGGCGACGCGCACCGCTCCAGGCAGCTCGCCGCTCAGTTTGCGCTCATCGCTTGGCTCAGCCACCCGGGGTTCCGCTCACTCGTAGGCAACCTTCATCAGCCACAGCGCGAGGTTTGGAAAGGTCATGACGAGGATCACGCCGATCGCCTGAATGATCACGAAGGGCACGATGCCCCGGTAGATGCTCTGAATCTTGACCTCCTTGGGGGCGATGCCCTTCATGTAGAAGAGCGCGAAGCCGAACGGCGGCGTGAGGAACGACGTCTGCAGGTTGACCGCCAGCAGGATCAGGAACCAGTAGACGACGTCCTCCTGCGGCACATGCGTCCCGAAGTCGAGCGTCTTGACGAGCGGCGCGAACACCGGCAGCACGATGAGCGTGATCTCGATCCAGTCGAGGAAGAAGCCGAGGAAGAACACGATCAGCATCACCAGGATCACGAACCCCCAGCTGCCGAGTCCCGCTTCCCTGATCAGCCGCTCGACCAGGTCGTCGCCGCCCAGCTGCCGGTAGACCAGAGCGAAGCAGGTGGCGCTGATGATGATGAAGAACACCATGGAGATGGTGCGCGCCGAGCTCTGGCAGACCGCGTCCATCATCTTGAAGTTGAGCCGGCCCCAGAGCGCCGCGAGCACGATGGCGCCGGCCGCGCCGACGGCGCCCGCCTCGCTCGGCGTCGCCCAGCCGAGCAGGATCGAGAGCTTGATGAGGCCGATGAGGAACACCGGCGGGAAGAACGCGCGCCACAGCAGCGGCGCCATCTTCCCCTTCGGGACCGTCAGCAGCTCGGGCGGCAGCGGCGGCGCGATAGAGGGCTTGAGCTTCGCGGCAAAGAAGATGAAAGTGAGATACATCAAGGCGAGGGTGAGCCCCGGGACGAGCGCGGCCGAGAACAGGTTGCCGACCGAAACCGAGAGCAGGTCGGCCATGACGATCAGCATGATGCTGGGCGGAATGAGGATGCCCAGCGTTCCGGCCGCGGCGATGGTGCCGCAGGAAAGCGCATGGCTGTAGCCCTGCTTCATCATGGTCGGCAGCGCGAGCGCGGTCATCATGGTGACCGAGGCGCCGATGATGCCCGTCATCGCGGCGAGGATCGTGCCCATGATGGTGACGCCGAGCGCGAGCGCGCCCGGGACGCGCTTCAGGATCACCTGCACGCAGTAGAGCAGGTCCTGGGCGATGCCGCTGCGCTCCATCATCACGCCCATGAAGATGAAGGTGGGGATCGCCACCAGCACCAGGTTCTCGGCCGCCTGGCCCCAGATGCGCGGCAGGAAATTGAAGAAGTGCACCAGCTTGAAGGTGCCCAGGAAATAGCCGAGCAGGCCGAAGATCAGCGCGATCCCGCCCAGGATGAACGCCACCGGGTAGCCCGTGAAGAGCAGCACCCCGAGCGTGATGAACATGAGGAGCGGCAGGAATTCCTGCGCCCTGTGGAGCAGCTCTCCGCGCGCGGCCGGGCTCAGGCCCGCCACGTAGGCGTAGCCGACGCCGATCAGCAGGATCAGCGCGATCGCCACCACGTAGCGGTTCGCAAGCCGGCTTCCGAGTCTGAGCAGGTACTCCATCCGTGCTCCTCAGGACAAGCTACTGGAGAGCGCCGCGGCGCCGGGATCCGGGCGGATTCCCGGCGCGCGGGCACAATGCGCGCCAGACGCGCGCGCGCGGGTCACTTCTTGAGGTACGTCGGCTTCAGCACCTGCGACTCGCCCCAAACGGCGTAGCTCTTGCGGAACGCGAGGAAATCGTCCGCGATCTTCTTGAACAGCGGGTCCTTCGCCGACTCCTCCTTCAGCACTTCCAGCCAGGCCTTCTCGAAGGTGGCGAGGTCGGCGTCCCTCCAGCGCTTGATCTGCACCTTGTGCTTGGCCTGCATCTCGGCCATCACCCCGAACTGAAACGCTTCCGTTTCGGCGTAGGTGTAGTGGACCTGGTTGCCCGCCGCGACCTGGAGGATCCTCTTGTAGGACTTGGGCAGCGCGTCGAAGCCCTTCTTCGGCATCAGGATCTCGCTCACCGACACCTGCTGGTGCCAGCCCGGGAAGTAGTTGAACTTCGCCACCTGGTGGAAGCCCAGCTTGACGTCCATCGCCGGCATCGAGAACTCGGTGGCGTCGATCACCCCGCGCTCGAGCGCCGGAAAGATGTCGGCGGCCGCCAGCAGTTGCGTAGAGACGCCGAGCTTCTGCATCACCTGCGCCCCGAGCCCGAAGAAGCGCATCTTCAGACCCTTCAGCTGCTGGGTCGACTTGATCTCCCTGCGGAACCAGCCCGAGGTTTCGGGGCCGATGGCGAAGCCGTCGATCGCGTACAGGCCGTGCTTGTCGTAGATCTCCTGACGCAGCTTGTTGCCGTTGCCGAAGATCTTCCAGGCGAAGAACTCGCCGTACGCCGGCCCGAAAGGCACCGTGGTGAAGAACGCGAGCGCCGGGTACTTGCCGGTGTGGTAGCCGGGCGTCGTCCAGCAAGCGTCCACCGATCCCTTGGCCGCGGCATCGAAGCACTCGAGCGGCGGCACCAGCGCGCCGGGCTCGTGGAACTTGATGACGAAGTTGCCGTCGGTCATCTCCTCGACGTCCTTGACCCAGCGCACGCCCGAAGTGCCGAGGTGCGTCAGGGTGCTGCCGAAGGCGCTCTGCATCCGCCAGTTCACTTTTGGCTGCTCCGCCTGCGCGCTGCTCATCGCAAAAGCTGCGACGACGGCCACAGCGGCAGCCGTCCACCGGATCTTCCCGTTGCTGATCATTGGCCCCTCCTCCGTTGGACCGACGGGCGCCCACGCGTCCGTCGAGCCCGATTGAACTTCCCGCCCGCGCCTCCCAGCGCGGCCAAGAGCATCATAATTCACCACGTGGTGAATTCACAGCCCCCCCGCCGCCCGGCGCCGGCGGGCGCTCGTAGACCTTGAGGACCGCGCCGCTGTCGAGCTCGGCGTGGCCGAGCCGGACCAGCTCGCGGTAGAGCAGCAACGCCTCGCCCGTCATCGGCGTGGGCGCCCTCAGGTCTGCTGCAAATTGGTGCACCATCTCCAGGTCCTTGAGCAGCTGGCGCGCGTAGCCGAGCGGCGTGAAGTCCCGCCTGGCCATCCGCGGACAGAGCTTCTGCAGCAGCGAGCCGTCGGCGTGGCCCCCCGCCAGGCATTCGGGCAGGCGCGCGGCTTCGATGCCGGCCGACTCGGCGAGCATCACCGCCTCCGCCATCACGGCGTGCCCGCAGCCGACGATGAGCTGGTTGAGCATCTTCGCCACCATCCCCGCCCCCGCCGGCCCCATGTGCGTGAAGCGCCCGGAGAGGTCGGCGAAGAGCGGCCGGGCGCGCTCGATCTCGGCGGCTTCGCCTCCTGCCATGATCGTGAGCGTGCCCGCGCCCGAGGCGGGCGGGCCGCCGGAGACGGGCGCATCGATCCAATCGCAGCCGGTCGCATCACGCAGCTTGCGCGCAAAAGCGCGGCACTTCTCCACCTTGATCGTCGAAAAATCGATCACCAGCTGCGGCGGCCGGATAGCAAATGCGACGCCGTTCGCGCCGAACACCGCTTCCTCGACTGCCTCCGTGGTCGGCAGATTGAGCAGGACCAGGTCCGCGCCGCTCGCGGCGTCGGCGGCCGAAGCGGCCGGCTCCGCTCCCGACGCAAGAACCTTGCCGGCCACGATGTCGAACGCCCTCACGCGGTAGCCGAGAGAAAGGAGTCGCTTCACCATCGGCCCGCCCATCAGGCCGACGCCGACGTAGCCGATATCGAGTTTGGACATGCATTACTCCATGGCGTAGATGCGGCACGCGTTGCCGTAGAACAGTTGCTTTTGCTCAGATACAGAAAAAACACCGGCAATCTCGCGAAAACCGCGGTAAATCTCGTCAAAGCTTGCGCATAGGCCGTCGACGGGAAAGTTGCTGGCGAACATGGCACGCTCGACGCCGAAGATCTCGATCGCCGCCAGCACGATGTCGCGATTGAGCGCGGCGCTCCAGGGCACGCCGGGCACGCCGATTCCGGAGATCTTGATCGCGGCGTTGGGCGCCGCGGCGAGCAGGCGCAGCGCCGCACGCCATCCCGCGAGGCCTGCGGCGCTGCGCTCGGCGGGAAGACCGGTGTGATTCAGGATCAGCGGCGTACCGGGATACGCGCGGCAGAGCTCGGCGGCGTCAGCGAGCTCGCTCCATGGCGCCTGCAGGTCGAAGCGCAGTCCGAAGCGCGCGAGCAGCGCGTAGCCCGCGCGCCAGCGCGCATCGCGCATCGCCCCCGGGCGTGGTTTGTGGCGGATGCCGCGCACGAACGCATGCGCGGCCTGCCGCTCGAGCACGGCGGCAGCATCGTCGCGGTCGAGCCACGCCTGCGCCACCATGACGGTGGGAAAGCCGGTGTCGCGGCGCAGGCGCCCTACCCACGCGGTCTCGCCCAGGGGATCGCGCGGATCCCACTCGGTCTCGACGTACACCGTCTTCACCACTTCATGCCCGCGCGCATCGGCGAAATAGTCGGCCGGCAAATAGGGCCGGCGCAACCGCGTGGTATCGCCGTAGCGGAACGCGGGCGGCGGCTCGACCGCGAGCCACGGATGGCGCTGCGCGCGCGTGTCCCAGAAATGCTGGTGCGCATCTGCGATCGGGAAGCCGTTCACGCCGCTATGATGCGCCAATGCCGAAGCTCGCCCTAGCCATGCTCGCGTTGCTCGCGGCGCTCGCAGCGCCGCTCGCGCACGCGCAATGCGCGCCGAAGAACCCGACCGGGCCGGTGCCGCCGCACGAGGCCGATCTCATCTACCTGCCGACGCCGCACCCGGTGGTCGCGGCGATGCTGCGGCTGGCCGGCGTATCGCGCGCCGACGTGGTCGTCGACCTCGGCTCGGGCGACGGGCGCATCCCGATCGCCGCGGCGCGCGATTTCGGCGCGCGCGGCGTCGGCGTGGAGCTAGACAGCAGCCTCGTCGAAGCGGCGCGCTGCAGCGCGCGCGTCGCCGGGCTCGAGAAGCGGGTCGAGTTCCGCCACCAGGACCTTTTCCTCGCCGACCTGCGCGAGGCGACGGTGGTCACGCTCTTCCTCCTTCCCGAGGTGAACCGGAAGCTCGCGCCGCGGCTGCGCGCCGAGCTGCGTCCGGGCACGCGCATCGTCTCGCACCGCTTCGGCCTGGGCGACTGGCAGCCGGACCGGACGATCGAGGCCGACGGGCATCCGCTCTTCCTCTGGGTCGTGCCGGGATCGTAGACAATGCCGGCCATGCCGAATCTCGACCGGCTGCTCGCCGGCATGCGGGTGCGCGGGCTCGACGGCGTCGTCGCGACCGGCGCGCTCAACGTCTTCTACCTCTCGGGCTTCAACGCCATCGCGCACAAGTCCGACGAGCCGCGCCCATACGCGGTCATGCTCTCGCGCCACGCGCCTGAGCACCCGATCCTCGTCGTCGCCGACTACTACCTTGCGACTTTCCTCGCCCAGCCGACCTGGATCGCCGACATCCGGCCGTTCCGCGCGGTCATGATGCCGCTCGATCTGCCGCCGAAGCGCACCGACATCGAGCGCTTTATTCCGGCGAGCGGCGCCGGCGTTCCCTGGCTCGATGACGCGCGTCGCCACTACGGCTTCGACATGGGCGCGGTGCTGCGCGCCGCGCTCGCCGACGTCGGTCTCGCGCGTGGCCGTGTCGCCTTCGACGACCTCGCCTTGGGCATGCGCCTCGGGCTCGCGAGGATCGAGCCCGTCGATGGCTACGACGCGCTCATGTACGCGCGCGCAGTGAAGACCGCTGCCGAGCTACGACTGCTCGAGCGCGCCACGCGGCTCAACCAGGCGGCGATCGAGCGCACCATCGCCGCCTGGCAGCGCGGCATGACGTGGCGCGAGCTCTCGCACACCTACACGCGCGCCGCGGTCGAGCTGGGCGGATTCGTGCGCGATCCGGGCGGCATGGTGTGGGGCCACCCGCGCGGCGGCGATGCGGCGATCGTGCTGCAGTCGAGCCTGGAGGACGGCGTAATCGAGCCCGGGGCGCATGTCATGTTCGACTGCCACGGCACGCTCGATCTGTACTGCTGGGACGGCGGCAAGACCTGGGCGGCGGGCGGCGCGCCCGAGGGCGCCGGCAAGCGCAATGCCGATGCCACGGCGCGCGCCGCCGAGGCCCTGCTCGAGGCGATGCGACCCGGCATTCGCGTGAGCGCCCTGCAGGCGCGTGCCCGCGAGGCCTATCGCAAGGCAGGCGTCGCCGACGCCGACGCCGCCGTGATCTTCTTTCACGGCCTCGGGCTCTCGCACATGGATCTCGAGCAGGCCACGGCCGACGGCAAGCCGAACAGCGACTGGACGCTCGAGGCAGGCATGGTGGTGCCGCTGCACCTGCTCGTGCCGGGCGCCGAGCGCGAGCGCTACTGGCTGGAGGAAGTGGCCGTGGTCACGCCGGAAGGCGGCCGGCCGCTCTTTTCCTGGGGCCTGGGGCCGATCGCCGCGGGCTAGCGCGGCGCGTAGGCGCCGGCTCCGAGCTGGCGCCGGTA
This sequence comes from Betaproteobacteria bacterium, assembly GCA_016177575.1. Taxonomy (GTDB): domain Bacteria; phylum Pseudomonadota; class Gammaproteobacteria; order Burkholderiales; family SG8-39; genus RBG-16-66-20. The sequence goes on along the minus strand of JACOVA010000044.1, from coordinate 18,113 downwards.
CCAGCCGCGCTCGATCTCGTCGAAAAGGCCTGCGCCCCGCGGCTTCCAGCCGAGTTCCCGCCGCGCCTTGTCGGCGTTGACCCGGCTGTTGCCGCCGAGCGAAAACCATGCGGACTGCGGTCCCCACTCGGCGATCGCCTCGTCGATGCTCCAGCTCTGCGCCGGCACTTTCCCGCCGAGCAGGCGCGCGATCGACTCGACGATGGACTTCAGGCTGGCTTCGCCATTCTCGATGTAGAAAAACGACCCCGCGCTGGCGGCCTCGAGCGAGCGCAGATAGGCATCGGCGACATCTTCGATATGAACGGTGGACCAGACGTTTTCGCCGTCGCCGATATAGCGCGCAACGCCGCTCTTCACGGCCTGGCGGATCAGGTTCGGGACCTGGATGCTGTCCGGATTCGCCCCCCGGCCCTGGCCGTAGATAAGACTCGGGCAGAGCACCACCGAGCGCACGCCCTTGCTTGCCGCGGCAAGCACAGACCGCTGGACCGCGACGCGCTGTATTTTCTCCGGTACCGGCTCATAAGGCGTGTCCTCGTAGTGAACCTTTGGCGAGAACTTGCCGATGGCCTTGTCGCCAACCACGCTCGAGCCGCTGGTGTGCAGGAACGGCTTGCCCGAACCCGCCAACCCCTCGAGGATCGCGGCGACCACGAAGGGATCCTCCGCGTTGGCGCAATTGATCACCGCGTCCGCCTCCCGCGCTGCGTCCCTGACGATGCCGTGGCTCCACAGCTCGCCGCGCACGGCCGCGATGCCGTGCCTGCGGAGCTTCTCCGCGGCGGCGTCGCTGCGCGCGAGCCCGGTGGTCGAGTGCCCGGCCCGGATCAGCGCAGCGGCCACAGTGCCGCCGATGTAGCCGGAGGCGCCAGTCATGAAGATCCTCATGGCCTCGCTTTCAGCAGCTCGACGAACTCGGCGTTGCCCGAAAGATCGTAGCCGCCGGACTCGATCGCAGCGAGCCTCGGCGCGCAGGCCGCGCGAACGTCGCCAGCCTTGTCGATCTCCTCCTGGGCGCGCGCCGAGGCAGCCGCCATCGCGCTGAAGCTGGCTTCTTCCGCCAGCCGCCGCGCCTCGCGCTCCTCGCCCCGCGCCTGCAATCGCTTCTCGGCGTCCTGCCGCCAGCGCTCGGCGCGCTCGAGCAGCGCGCCATTGCGCTTGCGGTAGGCCTGATAGCGCGCCTCGGCCTGCTCCTCGGTGAGGATGCTTTTCGCGGCGCAGGCGAGCAGGAGCTCGCCGACATGGGCGGTCATGTAATCGAGCAACGCGATCATGCGGCCGTAGGACTCGGGCAGCGCCGGCGTCGGCTGCGCGACGCCGGCGACCGGCAACGCGAGACCGGTCGCGACGACCACCAGGCATATCCGGCGGATCATGCCCCGCAGTTTAGAGCAGGCCGGCACGCATTCAGGTCAGCGGGTGGCGCTGCCTGCAGATCTGCCTCGTGAAAGCCGGGTCAGCCCGCCATCGACCGGCCGAGGTGCGGCTGCACGTCCCGCACCCCGGGGACGCTGCGCACCGCGAGCATGAGCGCCTCCCGCTGAGAGGCGGATTCCACCGCGCCCCAGAGTTGCGCGACGCCATTCTCCACCAGAACATGGACGAAGGCGCTCGACGCCCAGCCTTCGTGGCGCAGCATGGAATCGATGCGATCGCGCAATTCCTGGTCGCTCGATGCCGCGGGCGAAACGCTCTGCTGCGCAACCAGCGCGCGCAGCAGGTCGGCGCGCGTCAGCAGGCCGGCGAGCCTGCCATGCTCCACGACCGGCAGGCGCTTGACGCGGTGCCGCTCCATGAGCCGCACGACCGCCGCCAGAGGCGTGTCCGGCGCCACGCAGATCGCCGGCTGCGACATGACCTCGCGCGCTGTCATGCCGTGAGTCTTGACGAAATCGCGCGCACTTTCGTCTTCGGAGAGAAACACGCTCAGCCAGCCGGCCGGGTGCTTGTCGGTCCCCAGCTCGGGCCGGCGGATGAGGTCGCCCTCGCTCAGGATGCCGAGAACGCGCCGCTCGCCGTCGACCACCGGCACCCCGCTGATGCGACGCTCGAGCATCAGCGACGCGACCTCCCGTACCGAAGCGCCGGGCGCCACGGAAATGACGTCTTTCACCATGACATCGGCGGCTCTCATGAGTTTCAGCCTAGCGCCCGGCCCGGCCGGCGCATTGATCTTCGTCAAACCCGCTCATCGGCGGATCTAGCTGCTGCGCAAGTGGCGCTCCTTGCAGGTGCGCAGCACCTCGTCGGGATCGCGCTTCCACCAGTCTAGCTCCGAGAAGATCTCCACTTCATGGAAGCCCGCATAGCCTGCGGCTTCCACCCAGCTTCTAATCAATCTCAGGTCAATGACCCCGTCTCCCATCATGGCGCGGTCGTTGAGCGTGTCGCGCGTGGGCACGCGCCAGTCGGAGATGTGGTAGGCGAGGATGCGCCCCGCGCCCGCGCGCCTGATCTGCGCTTCGAGCTTCGGGTCCCACCAGACGTGGTAGACATCGACCGCCACGCCGATCCCGTCCCCCAGTGATTCGCAGATATCGAGCGCCTGCTCGAGCGTGTTGACGCATGCACGATCGGCCGCCTGCATCGGGTGCAGGGGCTCGATTGCCAGCGGCACTCTGGCCTTTCTTGCTTCCGGAAGTAATCTTGAAATTGAATCTGTCACACGCTCTCGGGCAGCCGGCAGATCTTTCGAACCCTCGGACAAACCTCCGACAACAAGCACCAGGCATTGCGCCTGCAGCTCGTGCGCTTCCTCGATCGCGCGCCGGTTGTCGTCCAACCAGTGCTGCGCGGTGAAGAAGCCCCCGCGGCAAAGCCCCGTCACCGCCAGCCCTTGGTTTTGAATCATTTTTTTTGCTTGGTTCAAACCAAGCTCCTTGACTTGATCCCGCCACGGCGAAATACCGCGGATGCCGTGGCGCGCGCAGCCTTCGATCGCCTGCGCGAGGTTCCACTGCTTGCGCACCGTCGCGGTGTTGAGCGACAGGCGCTGCGGGTCAGGCGATGCCATGCACGGCGAGCAGCTGTTTCATCCTGCGGCAGGCGAGCGCCGGATCGGCGAGCAGGCCGGCGGCGTCGGCGAGCCGGAACAGCTCGGCGAAATGCAGCAGGTTGCGCGCGCTCTGCTGGCCGCCGACCATGGCGAAGTGCTCCTGGTGGCCGTTCAACCAGGCCATGAAGACGACGCCCGTCTTGTAGAAGCGCGTCGGCGCCCGGAAGATATGGCGGGAGAGAGGAACCGTGGGTGACAGTACTCCATGGTATTTCTGAGTTTGATTCTCTGATAGATAAGACAACGCCTGCGAGGCTGCGGGCGCGATGGCGTCGAAAATTCCCAGCAGCGCGTCGGAGTGCCCGGCTGCATCGCCCTCGATCAGCTCGGCGAAATTGAAATCGTCGCCGGTGTACATGCGCACGCCCCGGGGGAGCTTTCTGCGCATCGCGATCTCCTTGTCCTTGTCCAGCAGGGAGATCTTGATGCCGTCGACCTTGGAGGAATTTCGCGCCAGCACGTCGAGGCACACCTGCATCGCCGCATGATGATCCTTCCTTCCCCAATATCCCTCCAGCGCAGGATCGAACATCTCGCCCAGCCAGTGGATGATCACCGGCGCCTTCACCTGGCCGAGGATCCGGTCGTAGACCCTGGCGTAGTCGTCGGGCGAGCGCGCGCAGGCGGCGAGCGCGCGGCTCGCCATGAGGATGATGCGGCCGCCCAGCTTTTCTATCGCCGAGCATTGCTCCTCGTAGGCGGCGAGAATAATTTCTATCGAATGCTTCTCACTCTGGGGCAAGTGATCCGTACCTGCCCCCGAAGCGACTTCTGCTCCCTTGAAGTCCTGTGCGGCGTCCAGCGTCCTGCCGATCAATTCGAGCGAATTGGACCAGTCCAGTCCCATGCCGCGCTGCGCGGTGTCCATCGCCTCGGCAACGCCGAAACCCCAGGACCACAGATGCTGGCGGTAGGCGACGGTCGCATCCCAGTCGATCGCGGCTTCGAGCCACGGCTCCTTCGCCGAAAGCGGATCCGCCACCACGTGCGCCGCCGCGAGCGCGATGCGCGTGAACGGCTGCGTTGGCTTCTCGAAGCGCTCCGGCTCTCTCACGGCGTAGTCCTCCAGGCCGTTGCCGCGCGGGAGCTTGAGCGTCAGAATCGTGTCGCGCTTCATCGCTGCAGCCTCGGCACCTCGAGCCATTTCTTCTGCCGCCAGCTCTTCAGGCCGAGCTCGGCGAGCTGCACGCCCCTGGCGCCCTCGAGCAGTCCCCAGCGGAAGCTGCCCTCGCCCGCGACGTGCCTGAGGAACAGCTCCCACTGCACCTTGAATGCGTTGTCGTAACCGTCGCCGGGCACTTCCTCCCAGCCATCGAAGAAGTTGATCGGCTGGGGGATGTCCGGGTTCCACACCGGCTTGGGCGTTCTTTCATGGGATTGGACCAGGCAGCGCCGCAATCCGGCAACCGCGCTGCCCCTGGTGCCATCGACCTGCAGCGTGAGCAGGTCGTCGCGCCGCACGCGCACCGCCCACGAGGAGTTGAAATGCGCGATCACGCCGCCGGCGAGCCGGAAGGTCGCGTACGCCGCGTCGTCCGCGGTCGCCCGGTATTTCCTGCCGTTCTCGTCCCAGCGGAACGGGATGTGGGTCGCCCCCAGGCACGACAGCGCCTTGACCTCGCCAAACAGGTTGTCGAGCACGTAGCGCCAGTGGCACAGCATGTCGAGGATGATGCCGCCGCCGTCGCGCTTGCGGTAATTCCACGACGGACGCTGCGCAGGCTGCCGGTCGCCCTCGAAGACCCAGTAGCCGAATTCGCCGCGCACCGAGAGGATGCGCCCGAAAAAGCCTTCGTCGCGCAGCTTGGCGAGCTTCAGCATCCCGGGCAGCCAGAGCTTGTCTTGCACCACGCCGTGCTTGATGCGCGCTTGCTTGGCCATCCTGTACAGCTTCATGGCATCGACCAGCGAGGTCGCCACCGGCTTTTCGCAGTACACATGCTTGCCCGCCGCGATCGCCTGCATCAGCAGTTTGGGACGCAGCTGGGTGGAAGCCGCGTCGAAGAAGATCTCGTCCTCCTTCGATTTCAACGCTTCATGCAAATTCGTTCCAAAACGGGAAATTCCGTGTTGTCTCCCAAGCTCTTCCACTTTTGCCGCGTTCCTGCCGATCAGGATCGGATCCGGCATGAGGCGCGTGCCGTCCTTGAGCGCCACCCCGCCTTGCTTGCGAATCTCGAGTATCGAGCGCACGAGGTGCTGGTTCATGCCCATGCGCCCGGTGACGCCGTGCATGATGATCCCGATGCGTCGTTGTGCCATCGCTATTTGCCGATGAATTCCAGAGTGACGCCGTCCCAGTCGCGCAGGTAGACGACCTTCTTGCCCTTGTTCGGTCCTTGGTCGATCGCCACCGGCGGATTGATCGCAGCGACTCCGTAATCCGCCGCCGCCGCAACCGCTGCCTCGACATCGTCCACGTCGAGCGCCAGGTGGGCGAAACCCGTGTCGCAGGGCCGCGCACTGACGCGCCCCTTGGAGGCCGGGGCCTTGTATTCGATCAGCTCGACGACCTGCCCGGGCCCGCGCACAAACGCGATCTCCATGTCGGCACCTTCGACGCCGGTGATCTTCTGGATGATCCGCGGATCGCGCGGCGCGCGCGAGACCAGCTGAAAGCCGAGGCAGACGGTGAAAAACGCCAGCGTCCGGTCGAGGCTGGAAACCGTGAAGCTGGTGTGATTGGCGCTCAGCACGCGAAAGCTCATTGCATTCTCCTCATTGCATGCCAATCCGGCATGGCACGACTTGCGAACCCCGGGCAGTCGAGCGAGCCGATCGAGAGATTCCCGTCCAGGATCCGCACCCGCACCGCTCCGTGGCTGCGCTCGTAGAGGTCGGGGTGGGCGGCGAGGAACGCCGCCTGCTCCCGCTGCGGCAGCCCGGCCATGCCGTTGACGTAGTGATGGCCGTTGCGCTCCACGTGCGTCAGTCCCAGCAGCGAGACCAGTGCCAAGTCCTGCTGCAGCGCGAGCCCCGGCTGGATCGTGAGGTCCTCGCCCGACATGAAGAAATCGGGCTCTGACCCCGATTTTTCGCGGTTCCACGCGGCGCAGCGCGCGCCGTTGACCAGCGACTTGTAAAGTCCCTTGCAGGTCTTGGACGAAACGCCCCGGTAACCGAGCGCCCTGGCGCGCGCAAAGGCATCGAGCGAGTCGTCGGACTCGTCGATGATCACCGGCTTGTCGATCCCGGAGATCCTGCGCTCGAGGGCCCTCTGCCGCTTCACCGGCTGCTCGATGAAAAGGATGCTCTGCACCAGCCGCTTCAGGCGCGCGTCCGCTTTCATCCTCGACCAGAGCTCGGCCACGCCTGCCATGTCATCGTACTGCTCGTTGCCGTCGAGCGAAACGTGATAGGGCTCGCGCATGCGATCGAGCACCGCCGCGATCGCGGCCAGGCGCTCGACGTCCGCCGCCAGGTCGCCGCCGACCTTGAGCTTGAAATAGCGCTGGCGGTAGCGCGCCACCACTTCCTCCAGCGTCTCGGGCAGCCCGTCGTCGACGCGCTGTTTCACGTCCGCCGCGGTGATCGGGTCGACCAGGCCGACCGTGTGGCGCGCGGCGACTGATTGTCTTGGGGTCAAGCTTGAAAAGAAATCAGGCAAGTCCAGTCCCTCGAATTTCTCCGCACCTATGAGGTTTCTCTTTACTGCAGCATAAAAAGAAACCCCAAGACCTCGCGTCAAAGCGTCCAGCACTGCGCGATCCAGGAGCGCGGGACCGTAGTTTTCCACCAGGCCTTTGCCGGGCGAGGCGTGCGCCCAGGCGGTGCGCGCGCCGTTCGCGAGGTAGCGCTCGCGCGCCGCGCGCAGCGAAGCGCGCAGCTGCTCGTAGTTGTCCTCGTTTGTCAGCGCCGGGTTCTTGTCGAACCACTTGGGCGCGAGCAGCTCCGCGGCCGCGCCTTCGGCCTCTCTGCCGTCCTCGGTGCGGATGCGCAGCCGCACGAAGGCCTGCGGCGACTCGGTGAGCGTCACCACGCCGAAGCGGAAAGGCATGCGCAGCTGCACCTCCCGCTCCAGGAGTGCGATCGCGTCGATTTCGAACCTGACGGCGTCCAGCGGCGTTCCATGATGTAACCGGATGGTTACATTGTCCGCGCGGCATGCGTCGCGCGTCAAGAGCGGCGCCGCAGCTGCCCGGGGTCATAGTAAAAGCGCTCCTCGGCGATCCGCTCGCCGCGCCAGCGCTGGTGCGCGAGCTCGTCCATGCGAAAGCGGGTGCCGTCGCGGCGCGTGAACTCGAACACCCAGCGGATCACCACGCGGTCGCCCTCCAGAAGGAACCACGAGCCGGGAAGCGTGCGCGCCTCCCTGTGCGCTTCGAGCATGCGCCATTCGTGCTCGATCAGCCGGTCGCGCCCGACGCGCGGCGGCTCGCCGTTCTCCTGCATCGATGCGTCCTCGGCGTAGAACTCGCGGATCGCGTCGAGGAACTGTCCCTGCTCCACCATGCGGATCAGGGCGAGTACGCGCTCACGGCTGGGCATCAGCGCTCCCGCAGCGCCTCGAGAATGCCCTTGATGTAGCCGATCGCGCGCGCCGCGGCGCCGGGGCCATCGGGGACATAGTCGAAGGGCTCGACCGCGATGTCGCCGGCGTACTTGTGGCGCACCAGCGCGCGCAGCAGCGGGGCGAAGCGCTGCTCGCCCTGGCCGGGGCCGCGGCGGTTGCGGTCGTTCACCTGCACGTGCGCGATCATGCCCTTCGGCAGCCACTTGTCGACCAGCGCGGGCAGCGGCTCCTTCTCCATGCGGCCCGCGGCGCTGCAGTCGAGCATGGTGCGCACGCTCTTGCTGCCGACCGCCTTCACCAGCGCCACTGCCTCGGCCAGCGTGTTGATGAGCGGCGTCTGATCGGCGGCGAGCGGCTCGATGCAGTAGACGACACCCGCCTTTTCGGCGCGCTCGGCGATTGCGGCGAAGCTCTCCTGCGCGCGCGCGGTCGCGCCCGCGCGCGTGTCGCCGGTATCGACGCGGCGCTGCTGCGGCGAGCCGTGCACCAGGTAGCGCCCGCCCAGCTCGGCGCACTGGTCGATCAGCGCTAGCATCACGTCGACGGTCTTCCTTCTCGTGGCCTCGTCCCGGGTGCTGATCGAAAGGCCCGCGGGCTTCAGCAGCAGCCAGTGCAGGCCGGTCACCGCGACGCCGGCGTCCTGCGCCGCGGCGCGCGCCGCGGCGAGCTGCGCCGCGCCCAGGCGGTGCGGCTCGTCCGAGAGCGTGTAGGGCGCGATCTCGAGGCCGTCGTAGCCGAGCTTGGCGGCGTACTCGCACTGCAGCGGGAACGGCATCGGCGCGATCACTTCGTTGCACAACGCGATTCTCATATCGCGTTCCTTGACATGGCGCTCCTCATGCGCGCCTCAGGTAACCGAGCACCAGATCGACCATGTGCCGCAGGCGCGCGGACCGGTTGCGCGGCGCGAGCAGATCGCGCTCGAAGATGGTCGAGAGCGTGTGCCGGTTGCTCAGATAGAAGTAGCCGAGCGCCGCGATCGAGATGTAGAGCTGCACCGGGTCGACGCCGCGCCGGAACTCGCCCGCGCGCGCGCCGTGCGCGAGCACCTGCCGGATCATGGCGGCAAACGGCGAGTGCATGGCGATGATCCTCCGCGAGCGCTTGACGTGCCGGCCGCGGTGCAGGTTCTCGCTGTTGAGAAGCGTCAGGAACTCCGGGTGCGCAAGATAGTATTCCCAGGTGAACTCGACCAGCCGGCGCATCGCCTCGCGCGGGTCGAGGTCGGTGAGGCGCAGCTGCCTTTCGGCCTCGCGGATGCTGCGGTAGCTCTCCTCCAGCACGGCGAGGAACAGGTCGTCCTTGCTGCCGAAATAGTAGTAGAGCATGCGCTTGTTGGCGCCGGCGCGCGCGGCGATGCGGTCAACGCGCGCCCCGCCGAGGCCGAAGCGCGCGAATTCCTCCTGCGCCGCGCCGAGGATGCGTCCGCGGTTCTTCTCCGGGTCGCGCTTGCCGTTCCTCATTCCATTCCCAGCAGCCGGTAGATGCGGCGTGTGTAGTCGCCGAAGCGCTCGTGCGTCTTCATGTCGAGCGTGCGCGGGCGCGGCAGCGCGATCTCGAAATTGTCCGCCATGCGCGCCGGGCCGGCCGTGAGCACCACCACCCGCGTGCCGAGGAACACCGCCTCCGAGATGCCGTGGGTGACGAAGACGATGGTCTTGCCCGCCTCCTTCCAGATGCGCAGCAGCTCGAGGTTCATCTTCTCGCGCGTGAGCGCGTCGAGCGCGCCGAAGGGCTCGTCCATCAGCACCAGCTTGGGGTCGTGCACCAGCGACCTTGCGATCGCCGCGCGCTGCTGCATGCCGCCCGAGAGCTCGTAGGGATACTTGTCCTCATAGCCGGCGAGGCCGACCAATGCAAGGAGGTCCTTTGCTCTTTCCCTGGATTCCTTTTGTGGCAAACCCAGGATTTCCGCGGGCAGGAGCACGTTTTGCAGAATGCGGCGCCATTTGAGCAGCAGCGGCGCCTGGAACACCATGCCGACGTCGCGCGCCGGGTCGAAGGCGTGCGTCGCCGAGCCGATTTTCAGCTCGCCGCCGTCGTTCGGGTGCAGCCCGGCAAGGATCTTGAGCAGCGTCGACTTGCCGCAGCCCGAGGGTCCCACGAGCGACACCAGCTCCCCGGGCATGACGTCGAAGGTCGCATCCGAGATCGCCAGGTGCTCCTTCTTGCCGCTGCGGTAGGTCTTGCTGACCCCGCGCATGCGGATGAAAGGCTCAACCGGCAAGGGCCGTCCTTTCAGTCAACGCGCGCGTCCTTCGGCACCAGCAGCGTTTCCAGCCCGAGCACCAGCCCGTAGAGCGCCATGCCGATCAAGGTGATCAGCAACACCGCCATGAACATCGCCGGCGTATCGAGCGTCACCTGCACCTGCAGCATCAGGTAGCCGAGGCCCTTGTCGGAACCGAGGAACTCGCCGACGATCGCCCCGGCGACCGCCAGGATCGCCGCCACCTTCATGCCCGAGAAGATGTAGGGCAGCGATCCCGGCAGCTGGATCTTGGTGAACAGCTGCCAGCGCGAGCCCTTGAGAGAGTTCACCAGGTCGAGCAGCTCGGGTTCGATCTCGCGCAGCCCGCGCGCCGTCGTGAGCAGGATCGGGAAGACGCAGATCGAGAACGCCATGAGCGTGTTCGGGAACACGCCGTATTTGAACCAGACGATGATCAGCGGCCCGAGCGCCACCTTCGGGATCATGTTGAGCGAAACCAGCAGCGGCATGAAGAACGCCTCGAGCGCCTTCGACCAGGTGAAAAGGAGCGCGAGCGCGACGCCCGCGACCAGCGCCAGCGCATAGCCGGCGAAGATCTCGGTGGCGGTGACCGCCATGTTGGCCCACCAGTCGTAGTTCGGCTGCAGCAGCGCATCCAGGGTCGCGCTCGGCGAAGGCATCACGAAGCGCGGCACATTGCCGAGCTTGACGAACAGGTACCAGGCGAGCAGCAGGGCGAGGTGCGCGAGGACGGCGAGCGTCCAGCGCACGGTGCTAGCGTTCATGGGATCCTCATCGATGTGCCGGCGACAGAATCCCGGATGGTAGCCGAGCGCGCGGGCGATGGCGAAGGGGCGCCCCGGGGGGCGCTGCCGGGGGCGCGCAGCGGGGCCGCGCCCGCCGGCAGCCGGGAGCAATGCGGGGCAAAGTAACCAGCCGGTTAAATTTAGGGCCGTTGACACTCGCGCGGCGTCCTTCTACCATCGAGCGCACAGGAGGACATCATGCAAAGGATTCTCATCGCCGCGCTCGCGGCAGCGGTGACGCTCCCCGCCTACGGCCAGCAGAAGCTCGACTTCATCCTCAACTGGGTGCCGGGGGGCGACCACGCCCCGTACTACTACGCCAAGGCGCAGGGCTGGTACGCCAAGGAGGGCATCGACCTCAATCTGGAGCCGGGCAAGGGCTCGATGCTCGCGGTGCAGAAAGTCGGCGCCGGCGCCAACTCGATCGGGCTCGCCGACATGGGCAACGTACTGATCGGCAAGGGCAAGGGCACCGACGCGGTCGGCGTGTTCAACGTCTACGCCAACTCGCCGCAGGGCCTGTACTGGCTGAAGAGCTCCGGCATCAAGGGCATCAAGGACTTCCCCGGCAAGAAGATCGGCAACCCGGCCGCCGACGGCGCGCGCCCGATGTGGCCGGCGCTCGCCAAGGCGAACGGCATCGATCCCAAGTCGGTGACGTGGGTGAACGTGGACGCCAACGCCAAGCTCTCGGCGCTCAAGGCGAAGTCGATCGACATCACGACTTCGTTCTACAACATCCACCACATCTTCCAGCGCGAGCTCGGCAGCGACATGGGGTTCGTCGCCTGGCGCGACATCGGGCTCAATCCCTACGGCAACTCGGTCATCGTGAACGGCGAGTTCCTCAAGAAAAACAAGGGCTTGGTCGGCAAGTTCGTCGAAGTGACGCAGCGCGCCTTCGCCTTCTGCGTCAAGGATGCCAAGCCCTGCGTGAAGGCGCTCGTGGACGCCAACGGCGCGCTCAAATTCGACAACGAGCTCACCAACTGGGGGCTGGTCGAGGTGCTGATGAGCGACAGGTTCTCCAAGAGCGTGGCGCTCGGCATCCATGACGACGGCCGCATGAAGGCCGACTACGAGCTGGTGCGCGACTACGTCGGCATCGACAAGCCCTTCGACGTCAAGAGCACTTACACCAACGAGTTTCTCGACCGCTCGATCAAGATGTCGAAGTAAGGCGCCGCCAGAGGCGGGCGAGCCACCCGCGGATCGTGCGGATAAGGCCCGGGCGCGCTTGCGCCGGGGCGCTTGCCGGCGCGACCGCGCCGAAGCGTTGCCGCAGGCTGTCGGCGAACTGGGCGGTTCGCTCGGTCGCGCGGCGCTCGAACAGGCGATCGACGATCGGTTTGAGCTGGCCCTCGCCCCTGACGTCGAACACGGCGAGCAGCTCGGTGCCCACCGGGCCCGCCTGCAGGCTGACGTCGATCGCCATGGTCAGATGCTCGGCCTTCGCCGTGGCATGAAGCCGGTGCGGCGGCTGCTCCGATTCGATGCGCGCCCGCAGGTCCAGGATCAGGGGCACGACGCCGACCTTTTCCTTCACCGTCAGATCGGCGGTCCTGTCGTCGACCAGGCGGATGCGCTCCACGCCCGGAATGCAGGTGCACAGCGATTGAAAGTCGCGAATGAATCGCCACAATTCATCCGGCGGGGCGTTGACTTCGAATTTCGCCTCGCGCCGCGGCATCAGTCCCACCACCTCTTCAGCTTGAAATCCTCCGCGATCACGCCGGCGGCGTTGTGCCCTGCCCCGGCATGCACCCCTCCGCCCGGGTGGCAGAAGCCGCCGCACATGTAAAGGCCTTCAACGGGCGTCTTGTAGCCGGACCAGCCGGCGAAGGGCCGGAAATATCCCATCTGGTCGGGCGTCATGTCTCCCACCACATCGACGCCGTTCACGAGGTTGTCGTTTTGCCGCTCGGTATCGGTCGGATCCTGAATCGCCATCGCGAGGATCTTGTCCCTCGAGAGGTTCGGAGCGTACGAGCGCCACAGATCGAGGACATGCGCGGCATATTCCTCCCTGAGATTCTTCCATCCTTCCGCCCCCCCGGGCTCCAGCCGGTACGGCGCGTACTGCCAGACGACCGCCGTATGCTTGCCCGCGGGGGCCTGCGAAGGGTCGTACAGCGTGGGCAGGGTGATCTGCAGCATCTCCTTGCGCGGAGGACTGCCCATCGAGACTTCATGGTAGGCGCGCACCTGCTCGCGCACGGTGCCGCCGAACATTTCCTGGCTGAACGCGATGTCGACCGGCGGGTTGTGCGCGGCCGCCTTGTACTGCGGCGGCTCGGAGAGCGCCAGGTGCAGGACGAAGAGCGAGCGCCCGCGCGCATGATAATTCTTGACGCGCGTAGCGAAAGCGGCCGGCAGAAACTCTTCTCCCACCATGCGCAGGAAGCTCTTCTTCGGCTCGACGTTGGTGACCACCGCCTTCGCGGCCTCGATTCGGCTGCCATCCCCCGTCTGTATCCCCGTGGCCCTGTTGCCGCGCAGGAGGATTCGCTGCACCTCCGCGCCGGTCTGAACGACGCCCCCGTGCGCCTCGACGGCGCTTCTCAGCCCCTGCGCCAGCTGTTGCGAGCCGCCCACGCAGATGGGGGCTTCGGCCTTGAGGATGCGCAACAGGCAGATCCATCCCTGTCCGAACTGATCGGGGGCGAATCCCAGCACCGTCAGCCGCGAGAGGAAGTGCACCTTCACCTCCTCGCTTTCGAACAGCTCGTCGAGCAGTTGCACCGGGGTGCTCGCCTGCCACTGCAGGAGCTTCCTGCCCTCCTCGGACTTCTCCAGCTCGGCGCTCTGCAGCGAAGGCGGCAACGGCGGCGAGTACATCAGGGGCAGGAAGGTCGATTCGAGGAACTCGCCGTAGTCGTCGTGCAGCGTCCTGAAGGTGCGGGCATCGTTGACCGAGAACCTGCTCAATTCGGCAGCCATCCTCTCGGGCTCCCGATACATGACGATGCTCCGGTGGTCGGGAAAGATGGTGCCGCGCAGATGCTCAGGGTAAACGTACCTTACGCCGTGACGCTCGAGCTCCAGGTCGCGATAGACCGGGCCGGTGGGAATGTGGGTGTGAACGACGGAGCAGATGTTGTGCTTGAACCCGGGCAGCGTCGCCTCCGCGGTGTGGCACGCACCGCCCACGCGCGCGCTGCGCTCCACGACCAGGACCTTGGCGCCCGCCTTTGCAAGGTAGGCGGCGCAGGCGAGGCCGTTGTGGCCGGCGCCGATGATGATGAAATCGTAGGACACGGCAAGAACCTCCAGTCAATCGGTCGTCCGGCTTTGCAGCGGCACCGCCAGGCAGGTTTCAGTTGGTCGTCGCGCCGACCGAGGCGGCAATGCGCTTGATCTTCACCACCTCCTCGGCGAGGAACCGGCCGAGCTCCTCGGGCGTGCTGGTGGCGGCGTCGGTGCCGATGGCGAGGAAGCGCTCCTTCATCGGCCGGGCGGCCATCGCCATGACGATCTCCGCGTTGAGGCGCTGCACTACCTCGCGCGGCAGGTTCGCCGGCCCGACCACCGCCTGCCAGGTCGAGAACGAGAAGGTCGGGAACCCGGACTCGGCCAGCGTCGGCACCTCGGGCACGATCTGCGAGCGCTTCGGCGTGGTCACCGCGATGGCGTTGAGCCTGCCGGCCTTGACCTGGGCGATCACGTCGGAGATGTTGGCGAACATCACCTGGGCGCTGCCGCCCACCAGGTCCTGCATCGCGGGCGCGCCGCCCTTGTAGTGCACCGTCACCCAGTCGAGTCCCGCCACCTGCTTGAACATCTCGCCCGACAGCCGCGTGAGCGTGGTGGCGCCCGGTGAGGCGAGGTTCAGCTTGCCGGGATTTGCCTTGGAGTAGGCGATCAGCTCGGCCAGCGTCTTCGCCGGCACCGAAGGGTTGGTCACAGCCAGGATCGGCACCGTGGCAACCAGGGCCACCGGGCTGAAATCCTTCACCGGATCCCAGCCAAGCTTGGCAAAAAACGCCGGCGCGGTGGCGAAGGAGGTGGCCGCCATGAGCAGGGTGTAGCCGTCGGGCGCCGAGCGCGCGACCAGTTCGGCGGCGATGTTGCCGCTCGCGCCCGGCTTGTTCTCCACCACCATCGTCTGGCCGAGCGCCTGCGACAGCCGGTCGGCGAGCGCGCGCGCGGCGAGATCGGTCGAGCCGCCCGGGGGAAAACCGACCAGCAGCTTCACCGGGCGCGTCGGATAGGCCTGGGCCTGGGCGAGAGACGCCGCAAGGGCGAGCAGAGCGGCGAGCAGGATGTTGACTCGTTTCATGGCAATCCTCCGTTTCTCTATAGCTTGAGGGCAAACGCGGCGATCTTTTGCTCGTCCATCACGACTCCCAGGCCCGGCAGCTGGGGCACGAGAGCGAACCTGCCTTGCATCGGCAGCGGCTGGGCGAGATAGTCGCCGGCGATGTGCTGCGGCCCGTTCAGGTCGCAGGGGTAGTCGATGCCGTAAGCGGCAAACAGGTGCACCGAGGCCGCGAAGCCGATCGGCGCATCCATCAGCCCGCTGCCGATCAGCTTGAGGCCGGCATTGCGCGCGAGATCGCAGAGCTGGCGCGCGTAGTGGATGCCGCCGGTCTTGTTCACCTTGATCACCAGCGCCTCGATCGCCTCGCGGCGGATCAGGTCGATCACCAGCGGCAGGCCCATCGCCGCCTCGTCGAGCGCGATGCTCATGCGCGTGGCCGAGAGCAGCTTCTTCATGCCGTAGAAATCCGCCATCGCGATCGGCTGCTCGAACAGCTCGATGCCGAGCGCCTCGAAGCCGCGCGCGGCGCGCAGGGCGTCCTCGAGCGCGTAGCCCTGATTCGCGTCCGGCCACACCGTGCAGCCCTTTGCCAGGTCGAGCACGATGCGGACGCGCTCGATGTCGAGCCGCGGTTCGTGGCCCACCTTGACCTTGAAAGCGCGGTAGCCCTCGGCGAGCCCTGCCTGCACCGATTTCGCGGTTCCCTCGGGGTCGGGCGCTGAGACGAGGTACGCAAGCTCGATGCGGTCTGCGCCCTTCGCGCCGAGCCAGGCCTGCAGGTTGATGCCGAGCTTGCGGCACACGAGGTCGTGCGCCGCCAGGTCGAGCGCCGCCTTGGCCACCGGCTGGCCGGGATCGAGCCCGGGGGCAAGCTCGGCGTTCATGGCCGCATGCAGGCCGGCGATGTCGAAGGGGTCCCTGCCGATGAGCGCCGGCGCCAGGGTGTGCCTGATGCTCGTGTAGCACGAGTGGATCGTTTCGGCTGACCAGCGCCGGCTCGGTCCGGCCTCCCCCCAGCCCACCGAGCCGTCGTCCGCGGTCATCTTCACCAGCACGAGCTGCTTGCCTTCCTCGAGCGTGCGCGACACGCCGCGCGACAGCGTCGCCACCGCCTTCAGCGGCAGGCGTATGGGCAGCGCCTCGATACGCTCGATTTTCATCCTAGTCCGCCTTGATGTTGGCGATGCGCGCGACTTCGCGCCACTTCCTGATCTCGGCAGCGAGCAGCTGTCCCAGGCTGTCCGGCGTGCCGGGCCGCACCTCCATGCCGAGCCCGGTGAGGCGCTCGTTGACCTCCGGCCGGCGCAGCACCGCGTTGGTGTCGCGGTTGACCTTGTCGATCACCGCAGCCGGGGTCCCGGCGGGCGCGAGAAAGCCGTGCCAGATGATGTAGTCGAAGCCCGGAGCGATGGTCTCGGCAAGCGTCGGCAGCTCGGGCAGCACGGCGATGCGCCGCGCCGTCGTGGCGGCGAGCGGGCGCAGCCGGCCGCTCTTGAGGTGCGGCAGCGCGTCGACCAGCGTCATCATCATGGTGTGCGACTCGCCCGAGAGCATCGCCTGCGTCGAGGGCGCGGAGCCCTTGTAGGCGACGTGCACGGCCTCGAACTTGTTGATCTGGCGCAGGTGCTCGAAGGCAAAGCGGATCGCGGAAGTCGTGCCGGCCGAGGCGAAATTCAGCTTGTTCGGATTGGCGCGCGCGTACTGCACCAGCTCCTGCGGCGTGGTCGCCGGCACCGAGGGGTGCACCACCAGCACGCTCGGGAACACCGAGAGCATCGCCACGGGCGCGAGATCGCGCATCGCGTCGTAAGTGAGGCTGGAGAACACCGCCGCGCTCACCGCGAGCGCCGGGGTGCCGAGCAGCAGCGTGTAGCCGTCCGGCGCCGACTTGGCGACGTGATCGGCGCCGATGTTGGCCGAGGCGCCGGGCTTGTTTTCGACCACCACCGGCTGGCCCCAGATCTCCGAGAGCTTGGGGGCCAGGTAGCGCGCCAGCACGTCGGCCGAGCCCCCGGGCGGGAAGGCGACGACGACGCGCACCTGGCGCGAGGGAAACGACTGCGCGAGCGCGCTCGCCGCGCATAGCGACAGCAGCAGTGCCGACAGGATTCTGGGCATGGTCTTCTCTCCTCTGGTTGATATCAGTGTCCACCCTTGCTGAGCGCTCCGACGTCGTAGCGCGTGCGCAGCGCCTCGCGGCTGCGCGGGCTGCGCACGAAGCGCCTGGGCACCAGGGCGTTGAAATCGGCGTAGCGTTCCGGGTCGAGGTCCGCGCCGAGCAGCCCCGCGTACGAAGCGTCGTAGCGCATGCAGCGGAATACCATGTTGTTGGTGCCGAAGATCGGGTGCTCGTAGTAGAAGGGGCTCAGGTACTCCCACACGATGTCGCCCCCGGCGGTGACCTCGAACAGGCGCCCCTTGGTGCACTCGCAGATCACGGTGGTGCCGCCCGGCAAGCGCTGCGCTCCCGAGCAGATGAAGCTGTTGAAGTCGAACACCGGGTTTTCCTTGTATTCCCACACGATCCGACCGGTGCGCGGATCGACCTCGATCACGCGCGAGTAGTCGATGGTGGTGTAGGCGCGGTGCGCGCCGTTGTCGAACAGCAGGATATTGCCGTTGTCGAGCCGCGTCGGGTGATGCTGCCCCGCGACCTGTCCCGGTCCCCAGCGCCAGGTGATCCTGCCGCTCGCGCGCTCGATGATCGCGATGGTGTTGATGCAGCGGAAGCTGACCAGGATGTTGCCGTCCGGCATCTCGGACAGCGAATTCAGGTTGGTCCAGCGGTCGCGCGGATGCAGCGGTCCGATCACGTCGAGCTCGGGGTCGAGATGCTCGTAGGTGAGCCATTCCCATACGACGGCGCCGTCGCGCGCGATCTCCTGGATCGCCTCGCCGTACATCTCGCCATCGCGCTCGGTACCCGGCTGTCCACCCCGTACGCGCGCTGCGACTTCGGCAGGCACCGCACGCCACTTCGCGACCAGCACGTTGCCGTTGGCGAGCGGCGCGAAGCAATGACTGAGGTGCGGGTCGCGATACTCCCAGACGATCTTGCCGTTCCAATCGTACTCCGCCAGCTGGCCGCCGTTGCCGGCGAACTCGGGAATGGCGGGCGGCAGCGTGCGGCCGGCGTAGAGGAGATTGCCGCTGGGCAGGAGCTGGCCGTAATTGCCCGGCAGGTTCTCGACTTGCCAGCGGTGCACGATCGTGCCCCACATGTCGATCAGCCACACGTTGCGGCCGTACATCGGCGCGAACAG
>JACOVA010000027.1 GCA_016177575.1 Betaproteobacteria bacterium | reverse complement strand
CTCCTGGTTAGGGTTTCCTGTCCTTCGGGTCCTGCGGCATTGCCGCGCTCATCGCCTGCTGCATCGCGGTCAGCCCCGCCTTCTGCATCTCCAGCCCCTGTATCGCCATGCGCAGCATGTTGAGGTTCATGGTCAGCCACAGCTCGACCGATTTCAGCTCCTGGATGCGCTTCTCGATCTCCTGCGGATCGAGCGTGGGCATCGCCATTCCCGGCACCGGCACGCCGAGCGGGCCCCACAGCCGGCGGAACATCTCGAACGGGTCCTGCGGCGCGCCCGGCTCGGCCATGTTCTATCCCTCCACGCCTTCGAAGAACTCGCGCACCTCGCTCTCGCGGCTCGCCGTGTCCTGGTAGCCCAGATCGATCAGGGTGCGGCAGAACGGCTCCTCGAACAGCAGGTAGCTCGCCAGGTTGGATCCCGAGCGGTTCATCGCCCCGGTGGGCCGCAGCACGAAGCGCACCATGGGCGGCATCTCGTGCACGAAGCGCGCGGCGATGCGCTCGAGAGGCTGCGAGGGCGAGATGAACAATACCTTCACCGGCCGCAGCGGCAGCTTCGCCTCGGCCAGCTTCTCCTGCGGGATCAGCTTGAGGGTGCGGTTGATGCGCTCCATGCGCTCGAGGTCGACCGACAGCCCGTCGAGGAAGATCGAGTTGAGGGCATGGCCGGCGACCTGCGCCAGCGACGGGTAGATGTTGGAGCGCGCGCGCGCCATGTCCGAGGTCTGGCGCCCGGTGCCGACCACCAGCACGCGGTCGGCGCCCAGGTGCAGCGCCGGGCTGATGGGCGCGATCTGGCGCACCGAGCCGTCGCCGAAGTACTCGCGGTGCACCTTGACCGCGGGGAAGATGAACGGCAGCGCGGACGACGCCAGCAGGTAATCGAGCTTGAGCGAGACCGCGGCGCCGATGCGCTGGTTGCGCTCCCAGCCCTCCAGCCCCGAGCCGCCCTGGAAGAACGACACGCTCTGTCCGGTGGTGTAGCCCGAGGCGGTCACGCTCACCGCGTACAGGTCGCCGGCATCGATGTGCTGCTGGATGCGCTCGAACGGCAGGGTGCGCTCGAGCATCTCGCGCAGCGGCGCGTTGTCGAGCAGCGAGATCGGGTTCTGGCGCGACAGCCACGACATGGCGGCGAGCCAGCGCACGCCGCGGCGCGCGATGCTCGACACGTCGGTGCGGTAGATGTGGTGGCAGTGCATGTGCTCCCACACCTCGAGCAGGTTGCCCACCGCGCGCGTGAAGTTGTCGGCGAACACCGCCAGGGTGGTGGAATTGATCGCCCCGGCCGAGGTGCCGCACAGGATCGGGAACGGGTTCTTGACCGGGTTGCCGAGGATGTCGCGCACCGCCTTCACCACGCCGACCTGGTAGGCGGCGCGCGCCCCGCCCCCGGTCAGCACCAGGCCGGCGCGCGGCTTGACGCGGGCGGGCGGGAACGGTGCGATGTTGCCGGCGCTGGCTTCGCTCGCCATCGGGCCCTCAGAAAAGGGTCTGCTCCTGGCCGCGCGGCGCGTTGGCGTCGGCGACCGTGAGCGCGGTCATGTTGACGATGCGGCGCACCGTGGCCGAGGGCGTGAGGATGTGCACCGGGCGCGCCGCGCCGAGCAGGATCGGGCCGATGGTGACGTTCTCCGACGAGGCCACCTTGAGCAGGTTGAAGGAGATGTTGGCCGCATCCAGCGTCGGCATCACCAGCAGGTTGGCCGGGCCCTGCATGCGCGAGCGCGGGAACACCTTGTGGCGGATCTCGTCCGAGAGCGCCGCGTCGCCGTGCATCTCGCCCTCGACCTCGAGCTCCGGGGCGCGCTCGGCGAGCAGCGCCAGCGCACGCTGCATCTTGCGCGCCGAGGGCAGGTCGACCGAGCCGAAGCTCGAGGCCGACAGCAGCGCCACCTTGGGCGCCACGCCGAAGCGGCGCATCTCCTCGGCGGCGAGGATGGTCATCTCGGCGACCTGCTCGGCGTCCGGATCGGGCGTGACGTAGGTGTCGCACAGGAACAGCGTGCGGTTCGGCAGGATGAGCGCGTTCATCGCCGCGTAGTGCCGCGTGCCGGGGCGCCGCCCGATCACCTGGTCGACATAGTGCAGGTGCAGCGCGTGGGTGCCGAAAGTGCCGCACAGCATGCCGTCGGCTTCGCCCTTGTACATCAGCATGGCGCCGATCAGCGTCAGCCGGCGCCGCATCTCGATGCGCGCGTACTCGGGCGAGACGCCCTTCCTCTCGGCCAGCCGGTGGTAGGTCTGCCAGTAGTCGCGGTAGCGCGCATCGTGCTCCGGGTTGACGAGCTGGAAATCGCGCTCCGGCCGGATGCGCAGGCCGAGGCGCTCGATCCTCTGCTCGAGCACCTGCGGCCGGCCGATGAGCGTCGGCCGGGCGAGCTCCTCGTCGCAGACGATCTGCACCGCGCGCAGCACGCGCTCGTCCTCGCCCTCGGCGTAGACGATGCGCCGCGGCGAGGCCTTGGCCGCCGTGAACAGCGGCTTCATGATCAGCCCCGAGTGGTACACGAACTGCACCAGCGACGCCCGGTAGGCGTCGAGGTCGGCGAGCGGCCGCGTCGCCACCCCCGAATCCATCGCCGCCTTCGCCACCGCCGGCGCGATCCTGGCGATCAGGCGCGGATCGAACGGCCGCGGGATCAGGTACTCGGGCCCGAACTTGAGGTCCTCCCCGCCGTAGGCGAGCGCGACGATGTCGGAGGCCTCCGCCTGCGCCAGCTCGGCGAGCGCGTGCACCGCGGCGAGCTCCATCTCGGTGGTGATGGTCGTGGCGCCGACGTCGAGCGCGCCGCGGAAGATGAACGGGAAGCACAGGACGTTGTTCACCTGGTTGGGGTAGTCGGTGCGCCCGGTGGCGATGACGCAGTCGGGGCGCGCCGCGCGCGCGAGCTCGGGCCGGATCTCGGGCTCGGGATTGGCGAGCGCGAGGATGAGCGGACGCGCCGCCATCTTCTTCACCATCGCCGGGCTGAGCACGCCGCCCGCCGAGAGCCCGAGGAACACGTCGGCGCCGCCGATCACCTCGTCGAGCGTGCGCGCGCGGGTCTCGACGGCAAAGCGCGCCTTGTCCGGGTCCATCTCCCGCTTGCGCCCCTGGTAGACGACGCCCTCGATGTCAGTGACCACGATGTGCGCCCGCGGCAAGCCCATCGTCACCAGCAGCTCCAGGCAGGCGAGCGCCGCCGCGCCTGCGCCGGAGGCGACCAGCCTTATCTGCTCTATCTTCTTGCCGACGACTTTCAGGCCATTGACGATCGCGGCGCCGACGATGATCGCGGTGCCGTGCTGGTCGTCGTGGAACACCGGGATCTTCATGCGCTGGCGCAGCTTGCGCTCGATCACGAATCATTCGTGCG
>JACOVA010000022.1 GCA_016177575.1 Betaproteobacteria bacterium | reverse complement strand
GAGCACGACGCCGACGCTGTAAGACGACGTCGTTCCCGCGCAAGCGGGAACCCAGCTTCTTAGCGATGCATCCCCGCGTTCGCGGGGATGACGGCAGCGGGGGAGAACTGCGCTAACCTTCCCTCATGGCCGCAGTCCCAGTCCACGACGAAAGCCGCTTCGGCTACCTGAAGCCGAGCGACGTCGCCCGCCTCGCCGACGCCTACCGCTTTTCCGAGTCGGCGCACGCCGGGCAGACGCGCCAGTCGGGCGATCCCTACATCTCGCACCCGCTCGCGGTGGCCGAAATCCTCGCCGGCTGGCATCTCGACGGCCAGGCGCTGGTGGCGGCGCTGCTGCACGACGTGATGGAGGACACCTCGGTCACCAAGGCCGAGATCTCCGACACCTTCGGCAAGCCCGTCGCCGAGCTGGTCGACGGGGTCTCCAAGCTCGACAAGATCGAGTTCCAGTCGGCCGAGGACGCGCAGGCCGAGAACTTCCGCAAGATGCTGCTCGCCATGGCGCGCGACGTGCGCGTCATCCTGATCAAGCTCGCCGACCGCCTGCACAACATGCGCACCCTCGCCGCGGTTGCGCCCGCCAAGCGCCGGCGCGTGGCGCAGGAAACCATGGAGATCTACGCGCCGATCGCGAACCGGCTCGGCTTGAACGCGCTGTTCCACGAGCTGCAGGAGCTCGCCTTCGCGCACATGCACCCGATGCGCTACCGCGTGCTCGCCAAGGCGACGCGCGCGGCGCGCGGCAACCGGCGCGAGGTGATCGGCAAGATCGAAGCCGCGGTCAGGGCGAGGCTTGCCGAGGCCGGCGTCGCCGCCGGGGTGAGCGGGCGCGAGAAGCACCTGTACTCGATCTACCGCAAGATGATCGAGAAGCACCTGTCGTTCGCCGAAGTGCACGACATGTACGGCTTTCGCATCGTGGTGAAGGACCAGCCCACCTGCTACCTGACGCTCGGCCTGCTGCACGGGCTGTACAAGCCGGTGCCCGGCAAGTTCAAGGACTACATCGCCATCCCGAAGGCGAACGGCTACCAGTCGCTGCACACCGCGCTCATCGGCCCCTACGGCGTGCCGGTCGAGGTGCAGATCCGCACCGAGCAGATGCACCGCCTGGCCGAGGCCGGGGTGGCCTCGCACTGGATGTACAAGAGCGAGGTCGATTCGCTCTCCGATCTGCAGAAAAAGACGCACCAGTGGCTGCAGTCGCTGCTCGAGATCCAGAGCCAGTCGGGCGATTCGCACGAGTTCCTCGAGCACGTCAAGGTCGATCTGTTCCCCGACGAGGTCTACGTCTTCACGCCGAAAGGCCGCATCATGTCGCTGCCGCGCGGCGCCACGGCGGTCGACTTCGCCTACGCGGTGCACACCGACATCGGCAACCGCTGCGTGGCGGCGAAGGTGAACGGCGAGCTGGTGCCGCTGCGCTCCGAGCTGCGCAACGGCGACCGCATCGAGATCATCACCACCGGCTACGCCAAGCCCAATCCGGCCTGGCTGCAGTACGTGCGCACCGGCAAGGCACGCTCCAACATCCGCCATTTCCTCAAGACCATGCAGTACGACGAGTCCGCGGCGCTCGGCGAGCGGCTGCTCGAGCAGGCGCTCAAGGCCGTCGGCCAGAGCACGGCGGCGATCGAGCAGGCGAACTGGGAGCGCACGGTGCGCGACTCGGGTGCGCGCTCGCGCCAGGAGCTGCTCGCCGACATCGGCCTCGGGCGGCGCCTGCCGGCGGTGGTGGCGCGCAGGCTGCTGCGCAGGAGCGAGCGCGAGGACGCCAGGGGCGGCGGCCCGCGCGGCGCCGGCGCGAGCGTGGTGATCCGCGGCACCGAGGGCATGGCGGTGCAGCTCGCCAGCTGTTGCCGCCCGATCCCGGGCGATGCGATCGTCGGCTCGATGAAGAAGGGCCAGGGGCTGGTGGTGCACACCGCCGAGTGCCGCCAGGCGGCGCGCTCGCGCCGCGTCGAGCCCGAGCAGTGGCTGGACGTGGAATGGGACCGCAAGACGAGCCGCCTGTTCCAGGCCGCGATCCGCGTTACCGTCGCCAACCAGCGCGGCGTGCTCGCCAAAGTCGCCTCCGAGATCGCCCAGGCCGGCTCCAACATCGACTCGATCAGCATGGAGGAGGACCGCGCGGTCTATACCACGATGCTGTTCGTGCTCGAGGTCGGCAACCGCCAGCATCTGGCGCGCGTCATGCGCCAGCTCAGGCGCCTGCCGGAAGTCGAAAAGCTCGCGCGCGTGCGCGAGTAGCGGCTGAAAAACGCCCGGCGCAGTCGGTGCTACTATCCCGCCCGCAGCGCCCCTACAAGAGGGAAGGGAGAAGCATGACGACTGCCTGGGTGCTTAATGCGATCGGACTGTTCGCGGTCACGGTCGGCGCGCTGCTCCTGTTCCTGCACTTCCGCAACGCGCCCCGGCAGATCGCCGAATCACCGACACCCGAAGCGCAGCGCGCCTACGAGAAGCACCGGCGCCTGTCGATGATCGCCATGGGCCTGATCGCCGCCTGGCTGGTGATCCAGTACATCGGGTTGCTGATCTAGCGGCGCGCGCTGTCCGCCCATCGTAATTCTCCGACTGTGGCGGTGACGCCGCTCGATCGCGCGCAGCGCGCGCCCTCGCAGCCGCTGCCGCGAGGCGCGACCGACTGCCACATGCACGTGCTCGGCCCCTTCGGCCGCTACCCGCTCGCCGCCGAGCGTGCCTACAACGCTCCGGAGGCGCCGCTCGAAGTCCACGAGCGCATGAAGCGCGCGGTCGGCCTCGAGCGCACCGTGCTCGTGCAGGCGAGCGGGCACGGCTTCGACAACCGCGCCATGCTCGCCGCGCTCGGGATGCTCGGCCCACGCGGACGCGCAGTCGCCGTCCTGCCGCCCGATTCTCCGAAAACGGATTTGCAGGAAATGCAGCTCGCAGGGGTGCGCGGTGTGCGGCTCAATCTCGTCACCCTCGCTTCGCGCCACCCCGGCGACCGCGGCGAGATCATCGCTGCCTGCGAGCGCAGGCTCGCGCCGCTCGGCTGGCACCTGCAGGTCTTCGCGCACGCCGCGACGCTCATCGAACTCGAGCCGCTGCTCGCGCGCTGCGAGGTGCCGGTCGTGATCGACCACATGGGCCTGCCTGACGCGACCGCCGGCACCGCGCAACCCGGCTTCCAGGCAGTGCTGCGGCTCGCCGCCCTGAAGCACGTCTTCGTCTAACACGCCGGCGCCGACCGCATCACGCGCTCGAGCGGCCGCCTGCGCGACGCGATCCCCTTCATGCGCGCGCTCGCCGCGCGCGCCCCCGAACGCCTGGTCTGGGGCTCGGACTGGCCGCACATCGGCTTTCATTCAGGAAAGGCGATAAAGGACAGCGAAGTCCTGCCCTACCGCGCGCTCGATGCGGGAGAGCTGCTCGACGTTCTCCTTGAGGCGGTGCCCGATGCCGCTACCCGGAACGCCATCCTCGCCGGCAACCCGGCGAAGCTCTACGGTTTCGGAAACTGAAGGAGTTGGTAGGCCGTGGCGGATTCGAACCGCCGACCAACGGATTAAAAG
>JACOVA010000015.1 GCA_016177575.1 Betaproteobacteria bacterium | reverse complement strand
GGGCGGCAGGCTGGCGGTGGTCGTTCCAAGCGGTCCCTGCATGTACTGCATGAACCAGATCGACCCCGAGGAAGCCCGGTACTGGCTCGCGACGGAAGAGCAGAAGCAGTTCATGCGCGCCCGGGGTTACGTGAGGGGTCTGCAAGTAGCCGCGCCCTCGGTCGTGGGGTTGAACGCTGCGCTCGCGGCGTGCGCCGTTAATGAGTTCTCGGTGTACATCTCCGGCCTGCGGCCGGTGCAGGCTCTATGCGAGTTGGACCTGCTGGGCGCTGGTAGGGCTACCAAGGCGCAATGGCTCACTCCCATCCGAGTGATCCATAAGGCGGGCTGCCCTGCCTGCGAAGTAGCGGGCGGAGGAGATGCGGCGAATGTGGGGCGATACCAACTGTTGGAGTGAGCGGCCGGGTGCGGCCGCCGAGATCGAGTCCCGCAAGCCCCGGCCGTAAACCAACCGCTCGGGCGCTGCGTTCATCGCACGTGGAGGTTCAATGTCGCTGGCAACCGTGGCGAGCCGCGCGCTCGCGGGCATCGATGCGCCCGAGGTGGCGGTGGAAGTGCACCTCGGGCCCGGCTTGCCCGCCTTCACCATCGTAGGCCTGCCCGACGCCGAGGTGCGCGAGGCGAAGGACCGCGTGCGCGCCGCGCTCAACCACACCCGATTCGAATTTCCCGCGCGTCGCATCACGGTGAATCTCGCGCCCGCCGACCTGCCCAAGGACTCGGGACGGTTCGATTTGCCGATCGCGCTCGGCATCCTCGCGGCGAGCGGCCAGATCGCGCCCGAGGCGCTCGCCGCGCACGAGTTCGCGGGCGAGCTGTCGCTCACCGGCGACCTGAGGCCCGTTCGCGGTGCGCTGGCGATGGCGCTGCGCGTGCGCGAAGCGGCGCGCGCCTTCGTGCTGCCCGAGGGCAACGCCCCGCAGGCCGCGCTCGCCGAAGGTGCGCACATCCTGCCGGCGCGCACGCTGCTCGAGGTCGTCGCGCACCTGTGCGGCGAGGCACCGCTGCCGCGCTTCGACGCGCCGGCGCACGCCCCGGCCTGCGTGTATCCCGATTTCTGCGAGGTGAAAGGCCAGCCGCAGGCGAAGCGCGCGCTCGAGGTCGCCGCCGCGGGCGCTCACAGCGTGCTCATGATCGGGCCGCCCGGCACCGGCAAGTCGATGCTTGCGGCGCGCTTTGCGGGGATCCTGCCACCGCTCTCCGAGGCCGAGGCGCTCGAAGTGGCGGCGATCCACTCGGTGTCGGCCGCCGGATTCGAGGCGGCGCGCTGGGGCGAGCGGCCCTACCGCGCGCCGCACCACAGCGCCTCGGGCGCGGCGATGGTCGGCGGCGGCAACCTGCCGCGGCCGGGCGAGATCTCGCTCGCGCACCGCGGCGTGCTGTTTCTGGACGAGCTGCCGGAGTTCGACCGCGACGTGCTGGAGGCGCTGCGCGAGCCGCTCGAGTCGGGCCGCGTGTCGATCTCGCGCGCCGCGCGCCAGTCGCTGTTCCCGGCGCGCTTCCAGCTCGTCGCGGCGATGAACCCCTGCCCCTGCGGGCACTGCGGCTCGCCCGCCGGGCGCTGCCGCTGCACGCCCGAGCGCATCGCGCGCTACCGCGGCCGCGTCTCGGGGCCGCTCGCCGACCGCATCGACATCAAGCTCGAGGTCCCCGCCCCGCGCGAATCGGACCTGATGGCCCCCGGCGCCACCGAGCCGAGCGAGGCGATGCGCGCGCGCGTGCTCGCCGCGCACCGGCGCCAGCTCGAGCGCCAGGGAGTGCCGAACGCCCTGCTCGGCACGCGCGAGATCGACCGCCACTGCGCCACCGACAAAGAGGGCGACCAGCTGCTGCGCCACGCCTTCGCCCGGCTCATGCTCTCGGCGCGGGCGTATCACCGCGTGCTGCGCGTGGCGCGCTCGATCGCCGACCTCGCCGGCGAAACCGCGCTGCGCGCGGCGCACATCGCGGAGGCGATCCAGTACCGGCGACTCGACGCCAGCTTCTGATCCGCGCGCTATGATCGGGGCGCCCATGAACGCCCCCTCGCTCGCCGTCCTCCGCAGCATGCTCGGCCTGCAGGTCGAGATGAACCGCAAGATCGATCCGCAATGGCATCGCGCCAACTTCGCCTTTCTGCGCGCCGTGTTCGTCGAGAGCGCCGAGGCGCTCGAGCATTACGGCTGGAAATGGTGGAAGCAGCAGACACCCGACATGGCGCAGCTGAGGATCGAACTCATCGACATCTGGCATTTCCTGATGTCGCATTACCTCGTTCTCGCCGGCAACGACCAGGAAGCGGCGGCGCGCGCGATCGCGGCCGACTGGAGCGCGTCGGCGCAATTCGAGTTCGACGGGCGCGCCTACCGGCCGGCGGCGATGGACATGCGCGAGCGGCTGGAGCTGCTCGCGGCGCTCGCGGCGCTGCGGCGCGTGCACCTGCCGCTGGTCGTGGCGCTGTTCGCCGGCTGCGGGCTGACCGCCGAGAGCCTCTATACCGCCTACGTGTCCAAGAACATCCTCAACCACTTCCGCCAGGACCACGGCTACAAGACGGGCGAGTACGTCAAGATCTGGCAGGGGCTCGAGGACAACGCACATCTGGAGGAGCTGCTGAAGACGCTCGACACGCGCTCCGAGGCCCTGCCGGGGCGCCTCTACGAGGCGCTCGAGCGCCGCTACCGCGAAGCGGTGCGCGCGGCGTAGCGGGCCTCATTCCCGATGGCGCGCTACGCGATCGGCGACGTGCAGGGCTGCTTCGACGAGCTGCAGGCGCTGCTCGGGAGAATCGGCTTCGATCCGGCGCGCGACCGGCTGTGGTTCGTCGGCGACCTGGTGAATCGCGGGCCGAAATCCCTGGAAGTTCTCCGGTTCGTCAGGAATCTGGGCGAAAGCGCCGTCACCGTCCTCGGCAATCACGATCTTCATCTCATAACGCAATTCGAGGGCTTCGAGCGCAAGCGCAAGGACGACACCTTCACCGACGTGCTCGGCGCGCCCGACGCGAAACAGCTGGTCGACTGGCTGCGCACGCGGCCGATGATGCACGCGGAGGGGAACTGGGCGATGGTCCACGCGGGACTCTTGCCGGCCTGGAGTATTTCCAAGGCATTTTCATTGGGGAAAGAAGTTCAAGACGCCCTCGCCGCGCCCGACTACCGCGAATTCCTCAAGAACATGTACGGCGGCAAGCCGGAGCGCTGGGACGATGCGCTGGCGGGCTGGGACCGGCTGCGCGTGATCGTCAACGCCATGACGCGGATGCGCTTTTGCACGCTCGAAGACGTCATGGAGTTCAAGGAAACCGGAAGAAATCCGCCGCCTGGCTTTCTCCCCTGGTTCCAGACGAGAAAAATGCCTGAACCGCAAATCGTGTTCGGGCATTGGTCCTCCGCCGGGCTGCAGTTGAACCACAGGATCGCGGGGCTCGATACCGGCTGCGTCTGGGGCGGCGCGCTTTCCGCGCTGCGGCTTGAGGACCGCTGGCTCGTGCAGGTACCCTCGCCCGGCTATCAACCGATCAAGGAAGGCCGATGAGCGAGTGCATCTTCTGCAAGCTGGTGGCCGGGCAGATTCCCGCGACGCGCATCTACGAGGACGAGCACACGCTCGCCTTCATGGACATCGGCCAGGTCAACCCGGGGCACGTGCTGGTGGCGGTCAAAAAACACGCCGCCAATCTTTACGAGCTGGACGAGGTGCAGGCGGCAGCGATCGCGCGTGCCTGCCGGAAGATCGCCTCAGTCTTGAAAAAGACCTTCGATCCGGAAGGCCTCTCGGTGTACCAAGCGAACGGCAAGGCGGCGGGCCAGACGGTGTTTCACTACCACGTGCATCTGCTGCCGCGCCACGCGGGCGACGGCATGGAGCTCGTCTGGCCGGTGAAGAACCCGCCGCGCGAGAAGCTCGAAGAGTACGCTGCGAAGATCCGCGCGGGGCTCGCCTAGTTCCAGGGCGAATACTGAAAGGCGCGCCGGAAGCGCTCCTCGATTTGCGCGCGCACCGGGCGGTGGTTCTGCGCGCCGCGCTGCGCGATCTTGATCGCGCCCATGACCGAGGCGAGGCGACCGGTGCTCGGCCAGTCCCAGCCGTGCCCGATGCCGTAGAGCAGGCCCGCACGGTAGGCATCGCCGCAGCCGGTCGGATCGAGCACCGCATCGGCCTGCACGCAGGGGATTTCGTGCCGCTTGCCCTCCGCGAGCACCAGCGAGCCCTGCGCCCCGAGGGTGGCGACGAGCGCCTTCAATTCGCGCGCCAGCTCTGCGAGCGAGCGCCCGGTCTTTTCCTCCAGCAGCTTGCCCTCGTAGTCGTTCACCGCCACGTAGCTCGCGAGGCGCACCATCTCGAGCAGCTCGTCGCGCGAGAACATCGGCAACCCCTGCCCCGGGTCGAACAGGAACGGGATCCCGCAGGCGGCACACTGGCGCGAGTGCTCGAGCATGCCCTGCTTGCCGTCCGGGCCGATGATGGCGAGCTCGGCGCCCAGCTCCGCGCCGACGCGGCTCTGGTGCGAGAAGTTCATCGCGCCGGGGTGAAAGGCGGTGATCTGGTTGTCGTCGAGATCCGTGGTGATGAAGGCCTGCGCGGTGAACTGGCCCGGGATGCGCTTGAGCAACCCCGCCTCGATGCCGAGCGACTCGAGGCGCGCGAGGTAGGGCCCGATGTCTTCGCCGACGGTGGCCATCAGCAGCGCATCCTCGCCGAGCAGCTTCAGGTTGTAGGCGATGTTGCCCGCCGTGCCGCCGTACTCGCGCCGCATCTCGGGGGTGAGGAAGCAGACGTTGAGGATGTGCAGCTGATCGGCAAGCAGATGGTTGCGGAAGCGGTCCGGAAACACCATGATGGTGTCGTACGCCATCGAGCCGGTGACCAGCGTCTTCGCGCCCGCGCGGCTCATGGAAAGAACAGGTACATCCGGTAGCCGACCGCGCGCACGCCGCTCGCGTCGAAGTGCATGCGCAGGGCGACGTCGGCACCCGGGCCGATGCCCTGCGCGAGGCGCTCGGCGGAGGCGCCCGCCAGGTAGTCGGCGGGCATCAGCACGCGCCGCGCCAGCGCCTCGTCGCGCTCGTCGGTGAGCGTCAGCTCGAGCGCCGGGTACTCCTGCGCGAACTGCGCCTGATTGCGCACCACGGCGTTCAGCACGATGACGCTGTCGCGCCGGCCGTCGGCCTGCAGGTCGGAGGACTCGATCGCCATCAGCTTGGGGCGGCGCGGCAGCCTGAGCTCGCAGCCGAGCGCCGCGCACGCCGCGGCGAGGCGCGCGCGCGACTCCGGCAGGAGCACCGCGACCTCGTCGCGGAAGTGAAGCACTGCCTGCGCGGCGAGCACGGCGAGCGCGAGCAGCGCGGCGAGCGCCCACACGATGCGCCGCCCCGCGCGCGGCTCCTCGTCGAGGAAATCGGCCACCGGCGCGTCCTCGTTGGCGGCGTCGCCCGCCGCGGCGAGCGGCGGCAGCTTGCGCGTCGATTCGAACAGCGCGAGCTGCGGCGAAGGCTCGGTCTCGGGCGCATTTGCGGCGCCAGGCGCCGCCGCCGCCTCGGCAACCAGCGCGGCGACGCCATCGAACACGCTTGCGCACCTGCCGCAACGCACCTTGCCGCCGCGCGCCGAAAGCTGCGTCGGCTGGACGCGAAACGCGGTGCCGCAGCTCGGACAGCGCGTCGTGAGGGTCATCGACGCGCTCCCCCGCGGCGGGTGGCGGCGGTCACCGGCGCCCGCCTTCCAGCAGCACCCAGCCCTCCTCCGTCTCCGTCGCCGCGCACTCGAAGTCGGCCGAGTAGGCGGCCAGTACCTCTGCCGCCTGCGGCTCGAGGATCCCGGAGAGCGCGATGCGGCCGCGGCGCCGGAGGCGCGCGGCGAGGGCGGTCTCGAGAGCGATGAGCGGATTTGCCAGGATGTTGGCCACGAGGATGTCGTAGGTTCCGGCAGGCAGCGACCCGGGCGCCGACACGCCCAGCGCCACGCCGTTGCGGTGCGCATTTTGCGCCGCGACTTCGATCGCCTGCGGATCGGAATCCACCGCGGCGACTTCGCCCGCGCCGAGCCTGGCGGCGGCGATCGCCAATATACCCGAGCCGCACCCGTAGTCCAGAACGCGCTCCCCGCCCCGCAGGTTGCGCTCCAGAAAGCGCAGCACGAGGCGAGTGCTGGGATGGCTGCCGGTGCCGAAGGCGAGCCCGGGGTCGAGCCGGACCACGAGCGCCGCCGCATCGGGCGGCGCATGCCAGCTCGGCACGATCCACAGCCGCTCGGCGATGCGCAGCGGGCCGAACTGCGCCTGCGAGCGCCGCACCCAGTCTTCGTTCTCGACCCGGCCGGTGAGGAATTCGGGAGCGGGGACGCCGGCCAGTTGCGCCGCGCGGGCGAGCAGGGAGCGCGGGTCGAGATCGGCTGCGGCGAGCGCGGTGATGCGCGTGCGCTGCGCTCCGGGCTCGAGGTCCACCGAGTCGGCGCCGGCCTCGAGCAACGCCTCGGAGAGCGCCTCGGCCTGCGGCGCTTGCAGCTCGCAGCGGATCGAGAGCCAGGCCACCGGGCTATTTCTTCTGCTTGGTCTCCTCGGCGAGCTTCTGCTCGAGGTAATGGATCGAGGTGCCGCCGCGCAGGAAGCGAAGATCGTTCAGCAGCTCCAGATGCAGCGCGATGTTGGTCTGGATGCCCTCGACCACCATTTCCGAGAGCGCGATGCGCATGCGGCGGATCGCCTGTTCGCGCGACGTGCCGTAAGCGATCACTTTCCCTATCAGCGAGTCGTAGTTGGGAGGCACGCTGTACCCGGCGTAAGCATGCGAGTCGACCCGGATGCCGGGTCCGCCCGGCGGGTGGTAGGCGGTGATGCGTCCGGGCGACGGGGTAAAGCGGTACGGATCCTCGGCGTTGATGCGGCATTCGATGGCGTGCCCCTTGAGCACGACGTCCTTCTGGCGAAACGGCAGCCGCTCGCCGGCGGCGATGCGGATCTGCAGCTGCACCAGGTCGAGGCCGCTGATCATCTCGGTCACCGGGTGCTCGACCTGCAGGCGCGTGTTCATCTCGATGAAGAAGAACTCCCCGTCCTCGTAGAGGAATTCGAAGGTCCCGGCGCCCCGATAGCCGATCTTGCGGCAGGCGTCGGCGCAGCGCTCGCCGATCCGGTCGCGCAGCTTGGCCGGCAGCTCGGGCGCGGGCGCCTCCTCGATCACCTTCTGGTGGCGCCTCTGCATCGAGCAGTCGCGCTCGCCGAGGAA
This sequence comes from Betaproteobacteria bacterium, assembly GCA_016177575.1. Classification (GTDB taxonomy): domain Bacteria; phylum Pseudomonadota; class Gammaproteobacteria; order Burkholderiales; family SG8-39; genus RBG-16-66-20. Next base: position 23,533 of record JACOVA010000015.1, on the reverse strand, counting down.
CACCGCGTTGCGGTGCTCGTCGGCGAGCACCTGGATTTCGATGTGGCGCGGATTCTCGAGGAATTTCTCCAGGTAGAGGCTGCCGTTGCCGAACGCGGCCAGGGCCTCCTGGCGCGTGAGGTTGACCGCGCCGAGCAGCGCCGCCTCGGTGTGCACCACGCGCATGCCGCGCCCGCCGCCGCCGCCCGCGGACTTGATGATCACCGGGTAGCCGAGCTTGCGCGCGATCTTGACGATCTCGGCGCCCTGCTCCGGCAGCACGCCCTCGGAGCCGGGCACCACCGGCACGCCCGCCTTGATCATCGCCTGCTTGGCGCTCACCTTGTCGCCCATCAGGCGGATGTTCTCGGGGTGCGGCCCGATGAACACGAAGCCGCTCGCTTCGACCTTTTCGGCGAAATCGGCGTTCTCCGACAGGAAGCCGTAGCCCGGGTGGATCGCCTCCGCGTCGGTGACTTCGGCGGCGCTGATGATGGCCGGGATGTTGTGATAGCTCGAGGCCGCGGCCGCCGGGCCGATGCACACCGACTCGTCGGCGAGCCGCACGTACTTCGCCTCGGTATCGGCCTCGGAATGGACCATCACGGTGCGGATGCCGAGCTCGCGGCAGGCGCGCTGGATGCGCAAGGCGATCTCGCCGCGGTTGGCGATCAGGATTTTCTCAAACATTCTTCAGCCGATTATGAATAGCGCCTGGCCGTACTCGACCGGCTGGCCGTTCTCGACCAGGATCGCCTTGACGAGCCCCGAGGCGTCGGACTCGATCTCGTTCATAAGCTTCATCGCCTCGATCACGCACAGCGTCTGGCCCTCCTTCACCTGCTCGCCGACCGTGACGAACGGCTTCGCCTCGGGCGAAGGCGCGCGGTAGAAGGTCCCGACCATGGGCGATTTCACGGTGTGGCCTTCCTCGCCCGGTGCCGGCTCGCCCGGGGCGATCGCGGCCCCCGCGGCCGGGGCGGCGGCTGAGGCCGCAACCCCGGCGCCTGCGGCGGAAGCAGCGGGATGCGCCGCGGCCGTGCCCGGAGTCACGCTGACGCCGCCGCCGCGCGCGATGCGCACCCTCTCCTCGCCCTCGGTGATCTCGAGCTCGGCGATGCCCGATTCCTGGACCAGATCGATCAGCTTCTTCAGCTTGCGCAGATCCATCCGGATTCCTCCCGGGAAGCCCGCGGGGCCCCCTTCAGGCCTTCAGATGCTTGAGCGCGTAGGCGAGCGCAAGGTCATAGCCGCTGCTGCCCAGCCCGAGAATCGCCCCCACGGCGACGGCGGTGAAGTGCGAGTGGTGGCGCCAGGGCTCGCGCGCGAAGATGTTCGACAGGTGCACTTCGACGAAGGGGATCCGCACCGCGGTCAGGGCGTCGCGGATCACCACGCTGGTATGCGTGTAGCCGGCCGGATTGAGGATGAGGAAACCCGCCCCCTCCTTCTTGGCGCGCTGGATGCGGTCGACGAGCTCACCCTCGTGGTTCGACTGGAAGCACTCCAGGCGCACGCCGGCGGCCCGGGCCGTCGCGGTCAGCCGGCGATTGATGCTCTCGAGCGATTCGCGCCCGTAGACGCTCGGCTCCCGGGTCCCCAGCAGATTGAGATTGGGACCGTGCAGGACCACTATCGATCTGGATTTTGAGTTTTTTGCCATATTCGCAGCAGATGGCTGCATTTTAGCCGAAGTTGGGCCTTCAGGCCTTTGCCGTGGACCCGAGGATCGAGTCCGGGTCTGCGCGCTTCAACGCCCCCAGCGATCGGGCGAGGAAACGAGCGCGCCCACCTCGGCGATGCCCGCCCGCGGCATGACCCGTCCGGCCTGCGAAGTCTTCAGCGCCAGGCGCTCGTCGCGCGGGTCGAAAACCGAGAGCCGCAGCGCCGCGCCGCGCCAGTTGAGCGAGAGCACCGCGACGGCGCGGGCGCGGTCGCCGGCGAAGCGCCGCCCTTCGCTCGCGACATAGGCGATGCCGCGCTCGAGCAGGAAGAGCTCGATCTCCTTGGGGCTTTCGGGAAACAGCTGCAGCTCGATCTCGGCGTACGGCCCGGCGAGGCCGCTGAGGACCGGGCCGGTCAGGTAGGGGTTGAAGCGCAGCAGCGCACGCATCGCTTCGAGCGCAACCCGGCGCATCTGCGCGATGCGCTCGGAGTGTTCCTCCGCCTGGTAGAGCGCCCGGTAGGCGCGCAGCTCGGCCTCGATTTCCTCGTTCGCGGGCAGCGCCTCGGTGTCCGAGGCACCGAGCCGCCGCGACGCCTTGCGCTTGGCGAGCGCGAAATCGTCGATGCCGTCCTCGGCCATGATGCGCGCCGCTGCCGCCGCGATGCGCGCCCGCATGCCGTTCTGTCGCGCGTTCTTGCGGGCCATCGCCGATTGTACAATCGCCTGCTTTCGGGGCAGCGCGCCGGCGGTCTTGCGCGCGCTCCGCTGGCGCTGGCGGTGCATCTCCATATCCTCGGCATCTGCGGCACGTTCATGGGCGGCATCGCGGCGATCGCGAAGCAGTCCGGATTTCGCGTCACCGGCTGCGACGCGAACGTCTATCCGCCGATGAGCGAGCAGCTCGCGGCGCTCGGCGTCGAGCTGATCGAAGGCTATGGCGCCGAGCAGTTGCGCCTCGCACCCGATCTCTGGCTGGTGGGCAATGTCGTGACGCGCGGCAATCCGCTCATGGAGGCGATCCTCGAGCGTGGCGCGCGCTTCCAGTCCGGCCCGCAGTGGCTCGCCGATCAGGTCCTGAGTGGTAAGTGGGTGCTCGCTGTTGCTGGCACTCATGGCAAGACCAGCACGGCCGCCATGCTAGCCTGGATCCTCGAGCAAGCCGGCAGGACCCCTGGATTCCTGATCGGCGGCATCCCGTTTGATTTCGCAGTCTCGGCTCGCCAGAGCGGCTCGGATCTCTTCGTCGTAGAGGCGGACGAGTACGACACCGCCTTCTTCGACAAGCGCTCCAAATTTGTGCATTACCATCCCAAGACCGCGATTCTGACCAATTTGGAGTTCGATCATGCGGACATCTTCGGTGATCTTGCTGAGATTGAGCGACAATTTCATCATCTTGTGCGGACCGTGCCGAGATCCGGAAGGATCATCTGGAACGGTCGCGACGAGGCATTGAAGCGAGTGCTCGCTCAAGGCTGCTGGACACCCCTCGAAGAATTCGGCTGCCCCACGGGATGGCAGGCAGGCGCGCCTGACGGCGACGGCCAGTTCGAGGTCGCCTGGCAGGGCAGGGCGCTCGGACGGCTCAAATGGGGGCTCGCGGGCGAATACAACCGGCAGAATGCGCTCGCCGCAATCGGCGCGGCGCGGCACGCCGGGGTGCCGCCCGAGGCGGCGATCGCGGCGCTCGGCCGCTTCGGCGGCGTGCGCCGACGCATGGAGCTGAAGGGCACGGTCCGGGGCGTCAGCGTTTACGACGATTTCGCGCACCACCCGACTGCGATCCGGGAATCGATCGCCGCGCTGCGCCAGCGCTCGCCCGGGGCGCGCATCCTCGCCGTCTTCGAGCCGCGCTCGAACACGCTGAAGCGCGGCGTCATGAAGGAAGCGCTTCCCGGGAGCTTCGCCGCCGCGGACCTGGTCTACGTCTACGGCGCCGGACTCGCCTGGGACGCGGCCGCGGTGTTCGCGCCGCTCGGCGCACGCGCGCGCTGCGAGCGCGACCTGCGGGCCCTGGTCGCGGCGATCGGCGCTGCGGCGCGCCCGCGCGACCAGGTGCTGGTGATGTCCAACGGCGGCTTCGGCGGCATCCACCAGAAGCTGCTGGCGGCGCTGGCGCACGGCTGAGCCGGCGATGCTCGTCTATCTGCACGGCTTCAACAGCTCGCCGGCCTCGCACAAGGCGCAGCTGCTGAAGGCGTATCTCGAGGGTAGAGGGCTCGGGCATCTGTATGCCTGCCCGGCGCTGCCGCCGCTCGCTGCCGATGCGCTACGGGAAATCGAACCATTGCATTTGACCAAGAGTGACTGCCTCGTAGGTTCCTCGCTCGGGGGTTTCTACGCTACGTATCTGGCGGAGAAGCTCGACTGCTGCGCGGTCCTCATCAACCCCGCGATCACGCCGCACATCGGCCTCGAGGCGTACCTCGGCACGCAGACCAACCTGCATACCGGCGCGCCGTACGAGCTGACGCGCGCGCACCTCGAGGGCTGGCGCGCGCTCCTCCTGCAGCGCGTCGATCCGGAGCGCTACCTGCTGCTGCTGGAGACCGGCGACGAGGTGCTCGACTGGCGCGAGGCCGCGCGCAAGTACGAGGGCGCGCGCATGGTGATCCGCCAGGGCGGCGACCATACGCTGCAGAGCTTTGCCGAGCACATCGGCCGCATCCTGGATTTCGCCGGGGTGCGCGCATGAACGTCCTGTACGAGGAGGAGGGCGAATTCAAGGTCGGCGCGGTGCTGGCGCAGAATCCCGCCTCCTTCCAGGTCGAGAGCCCGCACGGGCGGCGCTCCAAGATCAGGGCCGCGAGCGTCGTGCTCTCGTTCGAGCGGCCCTCGGGCGCGGAGCTGCTCGCCGAAGCGCGCAGGTTCGCCGACGGCCTGGACACCGATTTCCTGTGGCAATGCCGCAAGGGCGTTGAATTCGGCTTCGAGGAGCTTGCGCGCGACTACGTCGGCCGCGACCCGGCCCCGGCCGAGGCTGCCGGCGTCCTCATCAAGCTGCACTCGGCGCCGATGTACTTCTACCGGCGCGGCAAGGGTCGCTTCCAGGCAGCGCCCGAGGACACCCTCAGGCTCGCGCTCGCCGGGCAGGAGAAGAAGCGCCGCCTGCAGGAGACCATCGCCGACTGGGCCGCTAGGCTGGCACGCTTCGAATGCCCGCCCGAGGTGGCGCGGCTGCGCGCGGAGCTGCTGTACGCGCCGGACCGCGGCAAGCCCGAGAGCCGGGCGCTCGATGCGGCCTGCGCGCAGAGCGGCCTCTCGGCCGCGCGCCTGTTCGAGCGCTGCGGGCAGCTCGGCGACAGCCACGACTATCACCTCGGCCGCTTCTTGCACGAGTTCTTCCCCGGGGGAGACGCTTTCCCGGCCCACGATGCGCCGGCCGCGCCCGCGGATCTGCCGCTCGCCGAGGGCGCTGTCTTCAGCCTGGACGATGTCGGCACCACCGAGATCGACGACGCGTTCTCGGTGACGCGGGTGTCGGAGGACGAGTTCAGGGTCGGGATTCACATCGCCGCTCCGGCGCTCGCGTTTGCGCCCGGCTCGGCGCTCGCGGCGATCGCGCGCGAGCGCCTGTCGACGGTGTACCTGCCGGACCGCAAGTTCACCATGCTGCCCGGCGACGCGATCGCGCGGCTGTCGCTCGACCAGGGCGCCGAGCGGCCGGCGGCGTCGCTCTACCTGAGCGTCTCGGCGCGCGATTTTTCGCTGCGCGGCCGGCACAGCCGGCTCGAGCGCGTGCGGGTGGCCGCGAACCTGCGGCACGCGGAGCACGACGCGCTCAATGGCGCCTTCACGGCCGGCGAGCGCACGGGACTCGCCTTCGAAGAGGAGCTGCGCACCCTGTGGCGGCTCGCCGAGTCGCTCGAGAAGCGCCGGGGCAAGCCGAGCGCGGGCGCCGCCGCCCTCGAGTACGTGGTCAGGGTCGACGCGGGCCGGGTGGCGGTCGAGCGGCGCAAGCGCGGGGTGCCGCTCGACAAGGCGGTCTCGGAGCTGATGATTCTCGCCAACGCGAGCTGGGGCGAGCTGCTCGCCGAGCGCGACGTGGCCGCCATCTACCGCGTGCAGGGCCCCGGCAAGGTGCGCATGAGCGTGCACGCCGAGCTGCACGATGCGCTCGGGGTGTCGTCGTACGCGTGGTTCACCTCGCCGCTGCGCCGCTATGTCGACCTCGTCAACCAGTGGCAGCTTGCCGGCGCGCTGCGCGGCCAGCGCGCCCCTTTCGCGCGCAACTCGGAGGCGCTGCTCGCGGCGCTGCGCGCCTTCGAGGTGACCACGGCGCGCTACGACGAGCACCAGCGCGCGCTGGAGGGCTACTGGTGCCTGCGCTGGCTCGAGCAGGAGCGCCTGGCCGAGGCGGACGGCGTGGTGCTGCGCGAGAACCTGGTGCGCCTGGAGCGCGTGCCGCTCAGCGTGCGCGTGCCCTCGCTGCCGGAGCTGGCTCCCGGCACGCGCGTGCGGCTGGCGATCGAGCGTATCGACCTGATCGAGCGCAGCCTCGCCTGCAGCTGGCGCTCGACCCTAGGGCCGGATGTGACGCCGTCCACAGCCGCGGGCGGGCAAGCGGCTGGCTAAAGGCCTAAAATAGCCGCGGCTCATCGCCATCGGGGTGATTTTGCAGGGAAGCGCCGCGACCTTATTGCTCGACCCGCGCGAGTACTGGAGCGGGCTCGATCGCCATTCGCGGGTGCTGGCGACCTCGGTCGGGGTGTCGATCCTGCTGCACGCGGTCCTGCTTTCGGTGCACTTCCGCTTTCCCGATTCGCTGCGCTGGAAGTCGGCCAACCAGCCGCTGGAAGTGATCCTGGTGAATGCCAAGACGCGCGAGAAGCCCGAGCGCGCCAAGGCGCTCGCGCAGGCGAACCTCGACGGCGGCGGCAACACGGCCGAGCGACAGCGCGCAACCAGCGCGCTGCCCGTGACCCGGCCGCGCGATCCGGGGCGCAGCCTCGCCGAGATGAAGCGCCGGCAGCGCGAGCTCGAGGCGCAGCAGCAACGGCTGCTCGCGCAGGCGCGCGAGCAGCGCGCCGCGGTTCCGGCCGAAGGGCAGCGCCAGACGCCGCCGGAGGAAGCCGCGCCGCAGGATTCCGGGCGCGACATGGCGCAGCGCTCGCTCGCGATGCTGCAGCTGCAGGCGCAGATCGCCCGGCAGACCAGGGCCTACCAGGAGCGGCCGCGCAAGCGCTTCCTGGGCGCCAACGCGCGCGAGTACCGTTTTGCGCAGTACGAGGAGGACTGGCGCGCCAAGATCGAGCGCGTCGGCACGCTCAATTACCCGGCCGAGGCGCGCGGCAAGCTCTACGGCGTGCTGCGCCTGACGGTGACCATCCGGCCCGACGGCAGCGTCGAGTCGGTGGAGCTGGACCGCTCCTCGGGCCTCAAGGTGCTCGACGCCGCCGCATTCCGCATCGTCAGGATGGCGGCACCGTTCGCCGCCTTCCCGGCCAGCATCCGCAAGGACACCGATCTGCTGGTCATCACGCGGACCTGGTTCTTCGCTCAGGGCGACAAGGTCTGGACCGACGAGTAGGGCATGGCCGACCGCTACGCGGTGATCGGCAATCCGGTCGCGCATTCCAGATCGCCCTGGATCCACGCCGAGTTCGCGCGCGCCACCGGCCAGCAGATCGAGTACCTGCGCATCGAGGCGCCGCTGGCGGAATTCGCGCGCGCGGTCGACGCCTTCCGCGCCGCCGGCGGGCGCGGCGCCAACGTGACGCTGCCGTTCAAGGAGCAGGCCTATCGCTACTGCGGCGGTGAGGCGAGCGAGCGGGCGCGCGCGGCCGAGGCGGTGAACACCCTGATATTCGGCAACGGCGCCGTGCGCGGCGACAACACCGACGGCGCCGGGCTGCTGCGCGACCTGACCGCCAATCTCGGCCGCGCGCTCGCCGGCAAGCGCGTTCTGCTCATGGGTGCCGGCGGCGCGGCGCAGGGAGTACTCGGACCGCTGCTCGCGGCGCGGCCCGCGCGCCTGGTGATCGCCAATCGCACCGCGGCCAAGGCGCGCTCGCTGGCGCTGCGCTTCGGCGCGGCCGCAGGCGGCGGCTACGAAGCGCTTGGCGGCGAGCGCTTCGACCTGGTGATCAACGCGACCTCGGCGGGCCTTGCGGGCGAGTCGCCGCCGCTGCCCGCCGGGCTATTCGTGCGCGGCGCGCTGGCCTACGACATGGTGTACGGGCGCGACACGCCGTTCCTCGCTGCGGCGCGCGCCGCCGGCGCCGAAGCGCACGACGGCACCGGGATGCTGGTCGAGCAGGCGGCCGAATCGTTCCTGCTCTGGCGCGGCGTGCGGCCCGATACAGCGCCGGTGCTGGCGGCGCTGCGCAAGCGCTGAGGCGGGGCCCGCATGCTGCGCATCGCGCGCATCGCCTGGAAGGTCTTCTGCTACGGCCTCGGCGTGCTGGTGCTTGCCGTGCTCGCGGTGCAATGCTGGTTCTACGCGCAGGTGCTCTGGTGGCGCGTCTATGAGCCCACCAGTACCGCGTTCATGGAGGCGCGGCTGGCGCGCCTCCGCGCCAAGGACCCCAGAGCGAGAATCGTCTACCAGTGGGTCGGCTACGAGCGCATCTCGGTGCAGCTCAAGCGCGCCGTGATCGCGGCCGAGGACGCCAAGTTCGTCGGCCACGAGGGCTTCGACTGGGAAGCGATCTCGCGCGCGATCGAGCGAAACGAGAAGCGCGGCAGGGTGGTCGCCGGCGCGTCGACCATCAGCCAGCAGCTGGCCAAGAACCTGTTCCTCTCCGGCGAGCGCAGCTGGCTGCGCAAGGGCCAGGAGGCCGTCATCACGTGGATGCTCGAGTCGGCGATGTCCAAGCGCAGGATCCTCGAGCTGTACCTCAATTTCGCCGAGTGGGGCGAGAACGTGTTCGGCGCCGAGGCGGCGGCGCGCTACCACTTCGGCGCCACCGCCTCGGCGCTCAGCGCCGAGCAGGCCGCGTACCTGGCGGCGATCCTGCCGAGCCCGCGGCGCTACGCCCCCGGACGCCAGACCGCCTACCTGCAGGCGCGCATCGAGACGGTGCGCGCACGCATGCCGGCGGCGCAGATTCCCTAGCATGGGCGAGCTGCCGACGCGTCTCGAAGTGGAGGACCTGCAGCGCAACCTGCAGCAAGTCCAGGATCTGCTGCGGCGGCAAAAGCTGGTCGAAGGCCTGGCCGGGCGCCTCGCCGAGCTGCGCGCGAAGCTCGAGCGGCTGCACTCGGCCGACATCGCCAGCATCCTCGAATCGCTGCCGCTGGAGGAGCGGCTCGCCGTCTGGGGCCTGGTCGGGGCCGAACGCGAGGGCGAGATCCTGCTCGAGCTCTCGGATGCGGTGCGCGAGTCGCTCATCGCCAGCATGGACTCGCAGGAGCTGGTCGCGGCGACCGGCGCGCTGGAGGCCGACCAGATCGCCGACCTGGCGCCGGATCTGCCGGCGCAGGTCGTGCAGGATGTCATCCGCGCGCTGCCGCAGGAGGAGCGCGAGCAGTTGCGCGCCGCGCTGTCGTACCGCGAGGGCACCGTCGGCGCGCTCATGGATTTCGACCAGATCATCGTCCGCGAGGACGCGACGCTGGAGGCGGCGACGCGCACGCTGCGCGGGCTGGACGAGCTGCCGGCGCACACCGACCAGCTGTTCGTGGTCGACCGCGAGGGTCGGCTGCGCGGCACGCTGCCGCTCGCGCGCCTCATCGTCACCGACCTCGAGCGCGCCGTCGGCGAGGTGGTGCTGTCCGAAAGCGTGACCCTGCACCCGGAGGATCTCGCCGAGGACGCCGCCAAGGCCTTCGAGCGCTACAACCTCGTATCGGCGCCGGTCGCCGATCATTTCGGGCGCCTGGTCGGGCGGCTCACCGTCAATACCGTGATGGATTACATCCGGCAGCGCAGCGCCGAGGCGCAGCTCGCCGAATCCGGGCTGCGCGAGGAGGAGGACATCTTCGCCCCGGTGCTGAACAGCTTCAAGAACCGCTGGACCTGGCTCGCGATCAACCTGGTGACCGCGTTCATCGCCTCGCGCGTGATCGGTGCCTTCGAGGGCTCGATCGAGAAGCTGGTCGCGCTCGCCGCGCTGATGCCGATCGTGGCCGGCATCGGCGGCAACTCGGGCAACCAGACCATCACCATGATCGTGCGCGCGCTCGCCCTCGGCCAGATCCAGGCGAGCTACTGGCTCAAGCTGATCGGCAAGGAGCTCGGCGTGGCGACGCTGAACGGCGTGCTCTGGGGCACCCTGCTCGGGGTCGCGGCCTTCCTGCTCTACGGCAACGTCGCGCTCGGCGGCGTGATGGCGCTCGCCATGCTGCTGACGCTGCTGCTCGCCGCTGCCATGGGCGTGACGATTCCGCTCATCCGCGCGCGCCTCGGGCGCGACCCGGCGGTGGGCGCCTCGGTGCTGATCACCGCCTGCACCGACTCGGGCGGCTTCTTCATCTTCCTCGGCCTCGCGACCCTGTTTCTCCTATAGCGAGGCGAAGGACGCGCGCGCCGCCGCGAGCGTGGCCTCGATCTCGGGCGCGCCGTGGGCGGCCGAAACGAAGCCCGCCTCGTAGGCCGACGGCGCAAAGTAGATGCCGCGCGCGAGCATGGCGTGGAAAAAGCGGTTGAAGCGCTCCTTGTCGCACTGCATGACTTCGGCGAACGTCGTGGGTGGCAAGGCGCGGAAGTACAGGCCGAACATGCTGCCGATCGATTGCGCAGAGAACTCGATCTTTGCCTTCTTCGCTTCTGAATTGAGCCCGTCGACCAGGGATTGCGTGGTCTTTTCGATCCTGGCTTGAAAATCTTTCTCTTCAACTAACTTCAGGGTCGCCAAACCCGCGGCGACCGCGACCGGATTGCCCGAAAGCGTGCCGGCCTGGTAGACCGGTCCGAGCGGGGCGATCTTCTGCATGATCTCGCGCCTGCCGCCGACCGCGCCCACCGGCAGGCCGCCGCCGATCACCTTGCCGAGCGTGGTGAGGTCGGGCCTGATGCCGTAACGCGCCTGCGCGCCGCCGAGCGCGACGCGAAAGCCGGTCATCACCTCGTCGAAGATCAGCACCGCGCCGTACCGGGAGCAGTTTTCCCTGAGCGATTCGAGGAAACCCGGCTTGGGCAACACCAGATTCATGTTGCCCGCGACCGGCTCGACGATCACGCAAGCGATCTGCTTGCCTTTTTCCTGGAATAGCTTTTCTACTTGGGGAAGATCGTTAAAGTTAAGAACCAAGGTCAGTGAAGCAACTTCTGCTGGCACACCGGCCGAGCTCGGATTGCCGAAGGTGAGGGCGCCCGAGCCCGCCTTCACCAGCAGGCTGTCGGCGTGGCCGTGGTAGCAGCCCTCGAACTTGGCGATCAGGCTCCTGCCCGTGTGCCCGCGCGCGAGGCGGATCGCGGTCATCGTCGCCTCGGTCCCCGAGGACACCAGGCGCAGCTGCTCGACCGAGGGCACCAGCCGGCAGATCGCCTCCGCCAGCTCGACCTCGGCTTCGGTCGGCGCGCCGAAGGACAGCGCACGAGAGGCGGCGGCCTGTACTGCCTCGACCACCGCCGGATGCGTGTGCCCGGCGACCATCGGCCCCCAGGAGCCGACGTAGTCGATGTAGCGCCTGCCGTCGGCGTCCCAGAGCCAGGCGCCCGAGGCGCGCTCGAAGAAGGGCGGCGAGCCGCCGACCGCGCCGAAGGCGCGCACGGGCGAATTCACGCCCGCGGGAATGCGCTCCCGCGCGCGCGCGAACAGCTGCTCACTGCGCGATTTCATGCGCGAACAGCCTGCCGTAGGCCTGCGCGCGCCCCGCGACGTCGGGCGCATCGAACAGGTCCGAGATCACCGCGACGCAATCGGCGCCGGCGGCAAGCGGCTGCGGCGCGTTCTCGAGCGTGACGCCGCCGATCGCGACCAGCGGCACGCCGAGCGCGCGCGCCTCGGCGAAGAGCGCGAGCGGGGCACGCACCGCGCCGGGTTTGGTCGGGGAGGGGAAGACACTGCCGAAGGCGACGTAGTCGGCGCCGGCCGCAACCGCCGCGCGCGCCGCCTCGAGCGAGTTGTAGCAGGAAACGCCGAGCAGCCTGCCTTTCAGCTTCGATCGCGCCATGGCGATATCGCCGTCGTCGCGTCCCAGATGCGCGCCGTCCGCGCCGCAGGCGATGGCGATCTCGACGTCGTCATTGACGATGAAGAGCACGTTCGCCTTCCGACAGAGGGCGGCAAGCGATTTCGCCTCGCGCAGCCTCTGCTCGCGAGTCGCGCGCTTGTTGCGGTATTGCAAGGCTGCGATGCCGCCCTCGATCGCCCGCGCGATGCGCGCGCTGTCGACGCGGTCAGGCGTGATCGCGTACAGGCCGTGCAGCTTCATCGTGGAAACGATTGGGAAGGAGTTGACCTTTGCCGGGGCGGAATCCGGCTGCGAGAGCGCGCCAGGTGTAATCCTGCGCCTCCCGCACTGCATCGACGATATCGCTGCCGCGCGCGAGAAACGCCGAAATCGCCGAAGCCAGCGTGCAGCCCGAGCCGTGGTAGCTCCCGGGCAGCCTCTGCCAGCGGTCCTCGCGCACCACGCCGCGCGCGCTGAACAGGGTATTCACGACTTGCGCTCCGGCTTCGTGCGTGCCGCTGACGAGCACGTAGCGGCAGCCCGCTTCGACGAGGCGGCGCGCGCATGCGCCGAGATCTGCGTCCGGAGCCGCGCCAACGAGCCGGCGCGCTTCGAGGCTGTTGGGCGTCAACACGGTGGTGAGCGGCAGGAGCGCGCTGCACAGCGCCGGCACGGTTTGCGCATCGGCGAGCGCGTCGCCGCGGCCCGAGGCGAGCACCGGGTCGAGCACTACCGGCAGCGCGGGACGCTCGCCGAGTATCGCGGCGACGATGGCGGCGTTGGCCGCCGAGCCGAGCACGCCGAGCTTGACCGCCGCGACCGGCACGTCCGCGAGCAGGCAGCGCGCCTGGCGCTCGACCCACTGCGGCTCGAGCGCGCGCACGCTCTCGACGCCGCGCGTGTCCTGCACCGTGAGCGCGGTGAGCACCGTGGCCGGATGGCAGCCGAGGCTCGCGAGCGTGAGCAGATCGGCCTGCAGCCCGGCGCCGCCCGACGGATCGGAGGCGGCGAAGCTGAGGACGATCGGAGGCGAGGACGACATGCGCTAATATCCGGTGCAATTTTACTGCCCGCTGCCGATGACCGAACAGCAAGTGCAATACCGGACCTGGATGTGCCTGATCTGCGGTTTCGTCTACGACGAGGCGGCCGGTCTTCCGGAGGAAGGCATCGCCCCGGGCACGCGCTGGGACGAGGTACCGATGAACTGGACCTGCCCCGAGTGCGGAGCGCGCAAGGAGGACTTCGAAATGGTGGAAATCTGAGGGTAAAATAGCGGCTGAGCGTGTCCTCGATCAACCTGACGCATCACTTCCTGATCGCCATGCCCAACATGGCTGATCCGTACTTTGCCAGGACACTGACCTACGTCTGCGAGCACAACGATCAGGGCGCGCTCGGCATCGTCGTCAACCGGCCGATCGACATGACCCTGCAGGCGCTGTTCGAGCGCCTGTCGCTGCACCTGAAGAACAATGCGCTCGCCGACGCGCCGATCTATTTCGGCGGGCCGGTGCAGACCGACCGCGGCTTCGTCCTGCATCTGCCGGCCGGCGACTGGCAATCGACGCTGAAAGTGACCTGCGGGGTGCGCGACCCGATCGGGCTGACGACCTCGAAGGACATCCTCGAGGCGGTCGGCCGCGGCGAGGGGCCGGCGAAGATGCTGGTGTCGCTCGGCTACGCGGGCTGGTCGGCGGGACAGCTCGAGCACGAGCTGACGCAGAACGCCTGGCTGACGGTCGAGGCCAGGGACGCGATCATCTTCGACCTGCCGGCCGAGGAGCGGCTGGCCGCGGCGATGGAGCTGCTCGGGCTGGACTACGCGCGGCTCGCCGACCAAGCGGGACATGCCTGAGAAGGCCCGCGGCACAACCTCCGGCACGGTCCTCGCTTTCGATTTCGGCTTGCAGCGCATCGGCGTGGCGGTGGGCGAGGTCGAGACCGCCAGCGCCCATCCGCTGCCCGGCGTCGCCGCGCAAAGCGCTCCCGGCCGCATGACGGCGATCGCGCGCCTGGTCGCGCAGTGGCATCCGGCGCTGCTGGTGGTGGGGCGCCCGCTCGGCGAGGACGGCGAGCCGCACGAAACGACGCGCCGCGCCGAGCGCTTCGCGCGCCAGCTCGCGGCGCGCTTCGGCCTGCCGGTGGAGCTGGTCGACGAGCGCTACAGCTCGGTCGAGGTCGAGAGCCGCATGCGCGCGGCCTACGGCAGCCGCAAGGCGGCAGGCCTGGCGCGCGGCAAGGCGCTCGATTCGCACGCCGCGCAGCTGCTGATCGAGCAGTACTTCGATGAAAAAACTTCCTGACGCCGAGGCGCTGCTGCCCGGGCTCGCCGCCGAGCTCGGCGCGCGCGTGTCGCCGGCCACCGCCATGATCGGCCTGTATACCGGCGGCGCCTGGCTCGCCGAGCGGCTGCACGCGCTGCTCGGGTTGAAGCAGCCGCTGGGGCTGATGGACATCGCCTTCTACCGGGACGACTACGCGAAAGAGGGCCTGAAGCACGATCCCAAGCGCACCCGCATCCCGTTCGAGGTCGAAGGCCGCGACCTGCTGCTGGTGGACGACGTGCTCTACACCGGGCGCACGGTGCGCGCGGCGATGAACGAGCTGTTCGACTACGGGCGGCCGCGCTCGATCGCGCTGGTGGTGCTCGCCGACCGCGGCGGGCGGCAGCTGCCGATCTGCGCGCAGCACTGCGGCGCGCAGGTCGAGGTGCCCGAGGGCATGCGGCTGCGGCTGAAGCGCGCCGCCGACGGCAGGCTGTCGCTGGAGCTCGAGCGTGCAGCGTAACCCGCAGCTCAACGCCAGCGGCGAGCTGCAGCACCTGCTCTCGATCGAGGGGCTGCCGCGCGAGATCCTGCTGCAGATCCTCGACACCGCGGAGTCCTTCGCCGGCGTGACCGAGCGCGAGGTGAAGAAGGTGCCGCTGCTGCGCGGCAAGAGCGTGTTCAACCTGTTCTTCGAAGCCTCGACCCGCACCCGCACCACGTTCGAGATCGCCGCCAAGCGGCTCTCGGCGGACGTGATCAACCTCAACATCGCGGTGAGCTCGCAATCCAAGGGCGAGTCGCTGCTCGACACGGTGGCCAACCTCTCGGCGATGCAGGCCGACTTGTTCGTGGTGCGCCACGCGTCCTCGGGCGCGCCCTACCTGATCGCGCGCCACGTCAAGCCGCACGAGCACGTGATCAACGCGGGCGACGGGCGCCACGCGCACCCGACGCAGGGGCTGCTCGACCTCTACACGATCCGCCACTACAAGCAGGACTTCTCGCGCCTCACGGTGGCGATCGTCGGCGACCTGCTGCATTCGCGCGTCGCGCGCTCGCTCATCCACGGCCTGACCACGCTCGGCGTGCCGGAGGTGCGCGCGATCGGGCCGCAGACGCTGCTGCCGGCCGGCGTCGAATCGCTCGGCGTGCGGGTGTTTCACGACATGCGCTCCGGCCTCAGGGACTGCGACGTGGTGGTGATGCTGCGCCTGCAGAGCGAGCGCATGAACGGAGCATTGCTTCCCTCTGCGCAAGAGTTCTTCAAGCACTACGGCCTCACCGCCGAGAAGCTCGCGCTCGCCCGGCCCGACGCGATCGTCATGCATCCCGGGCCGATGAACCGCGGCGTCGAGATCGACTCCTCGGTCGCCGACGGCCCGCACTCGGTGATCCTGCCGCAGGTCACCTTCGGCATCGCCGTGCGCATGGCGGTGATGTCGATCGTGGCGGGGAACTGATGGACCTCCTGATCAGGGGCGGGCGCGTCATCGACCCGGCGAGCGGACGAGATGAAGTTGGAGATGTTTTTGTTTCGGAAGGAAAGATTTCCGAAAAGAAAATCAAGGCGGAAAAGACGATCGACGCCAAAGGCCTGGTCGTCGCGCCGGGGCTGATCGACCTTGCGGCGCGGCTGCGCGAGCCGGGCTACGAGTACAAGGCCACGCTCGAATCGGAAATGGACGCTGCGGTGGCGGGCGGGGTGACGAGCCTCGCCTGTCCGCCCGACACCGATCCGCCGCTCGACGAGCCGGGCCTGGTGGACATGCTGCGCCGGCGCGCCAAGGCGCTCAGCCGGGCGCGCGTCTACCCGGTGGGCGCGCTGACGGTGAAGCTCGCCGGCGAGCGCCTGACCGAGATGGCCGAGCTCGCGGAAGCGGGCTGCGTCGCGTTCTCGCAGGCGAACGCGCCGCTCGCCGACACCCAGGTGCTGTGGCGCGCGCTGCAGTACGCGGCCACCTTCGGCTTTGCGGTGTGGCTGCGCGCCGAGGACCGCTGGCTCGGGCGCGACGGCGTGGCGCACGACGGCGAGGTGGCGACGCGCCTGGGACTGCCCGGAATCCCCTCGTTCGCCGAGACCATCGCGCTCGCAACCTTGCTGCAGCTGGTGCGCGCCACCGGCACGCGCCTGCACCTGTGCCGGCTTTCCACCGCGGTCGGCGTCGACATGGTGCGCGCTGCCAAGAAGGAGGGCCTGCCGGTGAGCTGCGACGTCGGCATCCACCACGTGCACCTCTCGGAGATGGATCTCGGCTACTTCGACGCCCATTGCCGGCTCGAGCCGCCGCTGCGCTCGCAGCGCGACCGCGACGCGCTCGCCGCCGGTCTGGCCGACGGCACCATCGACTGCGCGGTCTCGGATCACACGCCGGTGGACGAGGACCAGAAGCAGCTGCCGTTCGCGGAAGCCGAGCCCGGCGCCACCGGCCTGGAGCTGCTGCTGCCGCTCGCGCTCAAATGGGGCGAGGAGCGCAAGCTGCCGCTCGCAGCCGCGCTCGCCCGCGTCACCAGCGAGCCGGCGCGCATCCTCGGCGTGCCCTCGGGCCGCATCCAACCCGGCGCGCCGGCGGACCTGGTGGTCTTCGATCCGCAGCTGCTGTTCCGGGTCGTCCCCGAGGCGCTCAGGAGCCAGGGCAAGAACTCGCCCTACCTCGGCTACGAGCTGGCCGGACGCGTGCGCGCGACGCTGGTCGCGGGCAACGTCGTGTTCGAGCAGCCGTGAGACCGCTCGCGATCCTGCTCCTGCTGCTCGTCTCGGGCTGCGGCATGCTCGCCCGGCGTGAGCCGCCGCCGAGCGCGTCCGCGCCGCAGGCGACGCCCGAGGCGCCAGCGGCCGTGCAGCGGCCGGGCCGCTACTACAAGGACGACGGTCCGGGGGCGAACCCGCCCGCGGACCTCGCAGCGGTCCCCGACGCGGTGCCGCGCGCCGAGCCCCCGCACCGCCATGCGAACCGACCCTACCGGGCACTCGGGCGCGACTACGTGCCGCTCGCCAGCGCCGCGGGGTTCCGCCAGCGGGGCGTCGCCACCTGGTACGGCAGGCGCTACCACGGGCAGAAGACTTCCAGCGGCGAGCCCTACGATATGTACGCCATGACCGCGGCGCACCCGGTGCTGCCCATCCCGAGCTACGCGCGCGTGACCAACCCGGCAAATGGCGCGAGCGTGGTGGTGCGCATCAACGACCGCGGGCCGTTTCACGCCGAGCGCGTCATCGACGTCTCGTATGTGGCGGCCTGGAAGCTCGGCTTCGTGCAGGCGGGCAGCGCGCTGGTCGAGGTGGAAAGCGTCTCGCCGGCCGATCCCCTACCGCTCGAGGGACGAAGCGCGGCCACTCGCTGAACGCATCGCGAGCGAACTGGACCTGCAGCCGTTGTTCGTTGTGCGCTAACTAACTATAATCCGCGCTTTTTTCGCGGGACACCGATGCTGCGCAGCCTGCTCGCCGTGCTTTTGCTCATTCCCGCCTGGGCACTGGCGCAGGCGCCGCAGCCGCCCCAGCTCGTCGGCCGTGCCTGGGTGCTCGCCGACCTCACGAGCGGACAGATTCTCTCCGCCGAGCGCGCCGACGAGCGCTTCGAGCCGGCCTCGCTCACCAAGCTGATGACGGCCTACCTGGTGTTCGCCGCGCTCAAGGAAAGGAGGATCTCCCTCGAGCAGCAGGTCGCAGTCTCCGAGCGCGCCTGGCGCGCGCCGGGCTCGCGCATGTTCGTCGAGCCGCGCCGGCCGGTGGCGGTGGAGGATCTGATCCGCGGCATGGTGGTGCAGTCGGGCAACGACGCCTGCATCGCGCTCGCCGAGCTGCTCGCCGGCTCCGAGCAGGCGTTCGCCGCGCAGATGGACCGCGAGGCCGAGCGCCTCGGCATGAAGAATACCAAGTTCATGAACGCGACCGGCCTGCCCGACCCGCAGCACTACTCGACCGCGCGCGACCTGCAGCTGCTGGCGGCGGCGCTGATCCGCGACCATCCGGAGCCGTATGCGCGCTACTACTCGCAGCGCGAGTATCGCTATAACGGCATCACGCAGGTGAACCGCAACCGCCTGCTCTGGCTCGACGCGACGGTCGACGGCGTGAAAACCGGGTTCACCGAAGCGGCGGGCTACTGCCTGATCGCCTCCTCGAAGCGCGGGCCGCGCCGCCTGCTGTCGGTGCTGCTCGGCTCGACCTCGGAATCGACACGCGCGCAGGAGTCGCAGAAGCTGCTCAACTGGGGCTTCCAGTTCTTCGACGCGGTGCGGCTGTACGCGGGCGGCGCGCCGGTGAAGGAGATCGAGGTGTTCAAGGGCGCGCGCGGCACGCTCAAGGCGGGATTCCGCGGCGAGATGGTGGTGACGGTGCCCAAGGGCGAGGCGCAGCGGCTGAAAGCGGAGCTGCTGTCGCTGCAGCCGCTCGTGGCGCCGGTCGCCGCAGGCGAGCGCGTCGGGATGCTGCGCGTCACGCTCGAGGGAAAACCGATCGGCGAGTACCCGGTGGTGGCGCTCGAGACGGTGCCGCCGGCGGGGATTTTCGGGCGCGCCTGGGATACACTCAGGCTCTGGACAAGATGACGGCAAGCGGCGAGGCAAGCATGGTTTTCCTGAATGGCAGGTTCATGCCGATCGAGGAGGCGCGCGTGCCGGTGCTCGACCGCGGCTTCATCTTCGGCGACGGAGTGTACGAGCTGGTGCCGGTGTACTCGCGCGTGCCGTTCCGGCTCGAGGAGCATCTGGCGCGCCTGGCGCGCAGCCTGGCCGCGGTCAGGATCCGCGATCCCTACGGCCGCGCCGAATGGCGCGAGATCATCGGGCAGCTGGTCGCCAAGCAGCCGTTCGAGGACCAAGGCGTGTACTTCCAGGTGACGCGCGGCGTCGCCAAGCGCGACCACGCCTTCCCGGCGGACGTCGCGCCCACGGTATTCATGATGTCGAACCCGCTCGTCACGCCGCCGCAGGAGCTGGTCGAGCGGGGCGCAGCCGCGGTGTCCGCGGCCGACGACCGCTGGCTGCACTGCGACATCAAGTCGATCTCGCTCATCGGCAACGTGCTGCTGCGGCAGGCATCGGCCGACGCGGGCGCCGCCGAGACCATCCTGTTCCGCGGCGGCAGGCTCACCGAGGCCTCCGCCTCCAACGTGTTCGTGGTCCGGCGCGGCGTGATCCAGGCGCCGCCCAAGTCGAACCTGATCCTGCCGGGGATCACCTACGACGTCGTGGCCGAGCTCGCGACCGGCGCCGGGTTGCCGCTCGAGTTCCGCGACATCAGCGAGGCCGAGGCGCGTGCCGCCGACGAGCTCTGGGTCGCTTCGTCATCCAGGGAAGTGCTCGCCATCGTCACCCTCGACGGCAAGCCGGTGGGCAGCGGCAAGCCGGGCCCGCTGTTCCGCCAGGTCCACCGCCTCTACCAGGAATTCAAGCAGAAGGTCATGCGTGCAGGAAAGGAACGTCGAGCCGCCTGAAGCCGTCGCCGCGCTCGCCTTCCCCACGGTCTTTCCGATCAAGGTCATGGGACGCAGGGAGGGCGGATTCGCGCAGAGCGTGCTGGAGATCGTGCTGCGCCACGCCCCCGACTTCGAGCCCGCCACCATCGAGATGCGGCCGAGCCGCCAGGGCAAGTACCTGAGCCTCACGGTGACCGTGAACGCGACCTCGCGCGAGCAGCTCGACGCCCTCTACCAGGAGCTCTGCGATCACCCGACCGTCGTGATGGTGCTTTGATGAGCGCCGTGCTCGATCGGGTTCGCGTAGTTGATCTGGGCTTGAGCCCCTATGAATCGACGGTCGCAAAAATGCGCGAGTTCACCGCAAGACGCGATTCAGCCACCGCCGACGAGCTCTGGCTGCTCGAGCATCCCCCCGTCTACACGCTCGGGCTCGGGGCCGACCCGGTGCTCGGCGCGCGCGTGCCCAAAGGCATTCCGCTGGTGAAGACGGATCGGGGCGGCGAAATCACCTACCACGGCCCGGGCCAGGTCGTTCTCTACACCCTGGTCGATCTCGCCCGGCGCGCGCTCAAGGTCAAGCGGTTCGTATGGATGCTCGAGCAGTCGGTCATCGATCTGCTGGGCGGCGGCGCAGCGCGCATGCCCGGTGCGCCGGGCGTGTACGTGCAGGGCGCCAAGATCGCCGCGCTCGGCATCCGCGTCTCGCGCGGCTGCGCGTATCATGGCCTCGCCTTGAACGTCGACCTGGACCTCGCGCCCTTCGCCGCCATCGATGCCTGCGGCCGTCCGGGGCTGCCGGTGACCCGGACTCGCGATCTGGGGTTCGATTTCTCCGTTGAGAATGCAGGCCGGAAATTGGCCGCAATCCTGACCGGGCTGCTCGAACATGCGTGAGGCGGGCGTCAAGGAGAAGGGCGCGCTGAAGACCGCGCGCCTGCAGTTCGTGCGCAGTCCGACGCTGCCCAAGCCGGACTGGATCCGCGTGCGCGCCGCCGGCGCCGGGTCGCGCTTCCACGAGATCAAGCGCATGCTGCGCGGCGAGCGGCTGCACACGGTCTGCGAGGAGGCTGCGTGCCCGAACATCGCCGAGTGCTTCGGCAAGGGCACCGCGACCTTCATGATCCTCGGCGACGTCTGCACGCGCCGCTGCCCGTTCTGCGACGTCGCGCACGGACGGCCGCTCGCGCCCGATGCCGAGGAGCCGGCCCACCTGGCGCGGACGATCGCCAGCCTGGGACTGTCGTACGTCGTGATCACCAGCGTGGACCGGGACGACCTGAGGGACGGCGGCGCGCAGCACTTCGTCGACTGTATTGCGGCAATTAGAAGAACCTCGCCTGCAACGGCGATCGAGATTCTCGTTCCGGACTTCCGCGGGCGCCTCGAGCGGGCGCTCGAAGTCCTGCAGAGCGCGCCGCCGGACGTGCTCAATCACAACCTGGAGACCGTGCCGCGCCTGTATCGCCGCGCGCGCCCCGGCGGCGACTACGCGCATTCCCTCCGGTTGTTTACCTCATTTCAGGAGCATCACCCCGAAATTCCGACCAAGTCGGGGCTCATGGTCGGGCTGGGCGAGACCGACGAGGAGATCCTCGCGGTGATGCGCGACCTGCGCGCGCACGGCGTGACGCTGCTGACCATCGGGCAGTACCTCGCGCCCTCGGCGCACCACCTGCCGGTCGAGCGCTACGTGCACCCGGAGGCCTTCGCCCGCTTCGGGCGCGCGGCGGCAGCGATGGGCTTCCGGCACGCCGCGGTCGGCCCGCTGGTCCGCTCGTCCTACCACGCGGACCGGCAGGCGCACGAGGCGGGAATTACCGCCTAGTTGCGCACCACCATCGCGTCCTTGACCGAGGCGACGCCGCTCACCGAGCTCGCCGCCTGCATCGCCTTCTGGCGCAGCGCCTCGTCCTTGACGAAGCCCGAGAGCAGCACCTCGCCGCGGTAGGTCTCGACGCTGACGTCGAGCGACTTGAGCTTGGAGTCCTTCAGCAGCGCTGCCTTGACCTTGGCGGTGATGACGCTGTCGTCGAGGTACTTGCCGGTGACGATGCGGTCATGGATGGCCTCGGCCTTGACGAACTCGGCCGGGTCGAGCTTGCCGTCCTTGTTCTCGTCGGCCTGCGCCAGCGCCTTGCCGTAGTCGCGCAGGTGGCGCACTTCATCCTTGCTTACGAAACCGTCCTGGTTCTTGTCCAGCTTCACGAACTTCGGGTTATCCGGCTTCGCGGCATCCTGGGCGGTTGCGGCAAGCGGCAGCGCGCACAGCGCTGCACTGGCCGCCAGGGCGATCGCCGCGGCGCGCGGCATGGCACGATTGAATTTCATCGTCATCTCCTTTCGCGTGGGTTGCAGGCAAAGGCGCGAGCCGGGAACCGGCCCGCTACGCGCACTCCCGCAAGTGCCATGCCATCTGCGGTCAGCCACGCACATCAATGCCTTAGCGTGCAGTCGTCCCGTGACGACCGCGACGATGCGTCGCTCCTGGGCGACGGTTTTTCGGGCTAAGCTTCGGGACCAGCGAGTCACGGAGGAGGCGATGCGCGCACGCAATGGCACCGTCACGTTGTTCGCAATGCTGCTGGCGGCGGCGATCCCGCCGGCGCAAGCGAGCCTCGACCGGCTCAGCAACCGGGACGCGATCGCCGGCCTGAAGGCGGCGCTCGAGCGCGGCACGGGCGTGGCCGTCGATGCGCTCGGCCGCAACGATGGCTTTTTCGGCAACGGCGCGGTCAAGATCCCGCTGCCCGACTCGCTCAAGCGCTACGAGAAGCTGATGCGCGGCGTCGGCCTCGGCAGGCACGCCGACGAGCTCATCCTCACCATGAACCGCGCCGCCGAGGCCGCGGTGCCCGAGGCGAAGAAGCTGTTCGTCGATGCGGTGAAGAAAATGAGCGTGCAGGACGCCAAGGGCATCCTCACCGGCGGGCAGACCGCGGGCACGGAGTACTTCAAGCGCACGACTTCGGACCCGCTGCGCGCCCGCTTCCTGCCGATCGTGAAGAAAGCCACCGCCAGGGTCGGGCTGGCGCAGAAATACAACGAGTACGCGGGCAAGGGGGCGAAATTCGGCCTGGTGAAGAAGGAGCAGGCGAATCTCGACGACTACGTGACGCAAAAGGCGCTCGACGGCCTGTTCTACATGGTGGCCGAAGAGGAAAAGAAGATCCGCCAGGACCCGGTCAGGGCGGGCAGCGACATCATCAGGAAGGTCTTCGGCGCGCTGAAGTAAGGTATTACGTGGCCGAATACCTTCTCTCGGACCACGCGAAGGTGGTCATCGCAGAACGATCGATTCGGCGCCTACAGCTTCACGTTTTCGTCCGCGACCACGCGCTGCACGGCCGGGCGCTCGAGCATGCGGTCCCTGGCCGCGGTGTAGTGCTTCAGCTCCGCCACCGGCTCGCCGCGGCGCGCGTGCCAGAAGTAGAAGACGAAGGCGTAGGGATCGAGCACCGAGTAGCTGTCGGCGAGCCACTCTCGGCCGGCGTACAGGGCGTCGATCCGCTTCATGTACTCGCGGTAGCTGCTCTTCGCCTTCGCCTGGATGCCGGGGAAGGCGGTCTTGTCGTCGGTATAGCGCTCCGCGCGGCCGATGTGGCCGTTCGCCGGGTGCACGGTGGCGGCGAAAAAGCCGATCACCGACAGCGCGCGCGCCTCCTTCACCGGGTCGGCGGGCCAGAGGCCGAAGCGCTTGCCGAGGTAAGGCAGGATCGCCGTGTTCTCGGTGAGCGGTGAGCCGTCGTCCAGCAGCAGCGCGGGCACGCGGCCGAGCGGGTGGATCTTCAGGTACTCGGGCGTCCGCTGCTCGCCCTTGGCGAGGTCCAGCTTCTTCGGTGCGTACTTCTCGCCGCTTTCTTCCAGCACGATGTGGGGCGCCATCGAGCAGGCGCCGGGGCCGTAGAACAGCGTCAGCATAGGATTGCTCCTTTGTGGCCGTGGGGGTCGAGCACCGGATTCTACGTTTTCCGCGGCTGGCGGAGCCACTCCCGGAGCCGGGCGGCATTGCGCGGGATGGTGCGCAGATACAGCCCCGAGAGCTCGATCGCCGCGAGCACGAGGAAGTACGCCGCGCCGGCGCGGATCACCGAGGCTTTCCCGGTCCAGGCGTTCACGCTCTGGGGCGCGCCGAAGAT
>JACOVA010000139.1 GCA_016177575.1 Betaproteobacteria bacterium | reverse complement strand
GAAGGCTATCTCGCGAATCGCACCGACTGGACCGAGGAGGTGGCGAAAGAGATGGCGCGCCTCGACAGCTGCGACCTGAGCGAGAACCACTGGGAAGTGATCAACTTCCTGCGCGAGTCCTACGACGAGTTTCAGATCGCCCCGGCGGTGCGGGTGCTGACCAAGGCGATCGGCAAGAAGCTCGGCGCCGACAAGGGCAACAGCAAGTACCTGTACGAGCTGTTCCCCTACGGGCCGGCCAAGCAGGCCTGCAAGTACGCGGGGCTGCCCAAGCCGACCGGCTGCGTATAGGGACCGGTGTCGGCGCTGACCCTCCTGTACGCGGCTCTCTTCTACGCCGCTGCCGCCGTCCTGGTCGGCGGCGTGGCCTACAAGAGCTGGGTCTATGCGCGCACGCCGCAGCCCCTGAAGATCCCGATCCCGCCGGCGCCGACCACGCGCCGGGGAGTGGTGCTGCGCGTTTTCATGGAGGTCGTCTTCTTCAGGGCCCTGTTTCGCTCGAGCACGTGGACCTGGCTCTTCGGCTGGATCTTCCACGTCGCGCTGCTCGCGGTGCTGTTGCGCCACCTGCGCTATTTCACCGAGCCGGTCTGGGGCTGGGTGGCCCTCATCCAGCCCTTCGGGCTGTATGCCGGATTCGCCGTGCTCGCCGCCCTCGCGGGGCTTTGGGGGCGGCGCTTGCTCGTCGATCGCGTGCGCTACATCAGCGCCCCCTCCGACCACCTGATGCTCGCGCTGCTCGCGGCCATCGCCGCGAGCGGGCTCGCCATGAAATACGTCGCGCGCACCGACATCGTCGCGCTCAAGGCGTTTTTCCTGGGCTTGCTGGCGTTCGAGTGGCATGAGCTTCCCGCCGACCCGGTGCTGCTCGTGCACCTCGCGCTGGTGGCGCTGCTGATGATCGTGTTTCCGGTGAGCAAGCTGCTGCACGCGCCGGGCGTGTTCTTCAGTCCGACGCTCAATCAAGTCGACGATGCGCGCGAACGCCGCCATGCGGCGGGCTGGTCCGCGCGGGCGGGCTGAGATGGCGGTCGCCTTCGAGACACCGAAGCTGGGCGAGTATCCGGTGATCCCGCTGGTGCGCGAAGGCGCCATGGCGCACAGCAAGCCGTTCGTGGCCAAGCCCGACCACCAGAAGCCGCTCGGTTTTCCCGGCGAGCTGGTGCCGGACTGGGAGAAGGTCGCGGTCACCAAGCTCGGCGCGCTCGTTTCGCAGTCACGCGCGCTGCAGGTGTTCCTCGACTCCTGTGTCAAGTGCGGCGCCTGCACCGACAAGTGCCACTACTATCTCGGCACCTCCGATCCGAACAACATGCCGGTGGCGCGCCAGGACCTGCTGCGCTCCGTGTACCGGCGCTACTACACCTTCGCCGGCAGGCATTTCCCGAAGCTCGTGGGTGCGCGCGACATGACGAAGGAGGTCCTCGACGACTGGTACAGCTACTTCCATCAATGCTCGCAGTGCCGGCGCTGCGCGGTGTTCTGCCCCTACGGCATCGACACCGCCGAGATCTCGATGGCGGCACGCGACATCATGGACAGCGTGGGCCTGGGCCAGAAGTACTCGAACGAGATCATCGGCAAGGTCCACAAGATCGGCAACAACCTCGGCCTGCCCGGGCCGGCGCTGCGCAACACGCTCGACGGCCTGGAAGAGGACGTGCAGGAAGCAACCGGCGTGGACGTCAAGTTCCCGCTCGACGCGAAGGGCGCCGAGGTGCTGCTGGTCACGCCGAGCGCCGACTTCTTCGCCGAGCCGCACATCGACGGGCTGATCGGCTACGCCAAGGTGCTGCACGCCGCGGGCATCTCCTGGACGCTCTCCACGCATGCATCGGAAGCGGCGAATTTCTCGCTGTTCATCGGCAACCACGACAACCTGCAGAAGGTGGCCAGCCGCATCCGCGAGGCGGCGCTCGAGCTGGGCGTGAAGCGCATCGTGGTCGGCGAATGCGGCCATGCCTGGCGCGTCGCCTACAGCTTCTGGAACACGCTCATCGGGCCGTTCGACTTCCTCGATCCGCGCTACCCCGCCCCGCAGCACATCTGCGAGCTGACCTACGACCTCATCCGCCGCGGCGCCCTCACGCTCGACAAGAGCGCCAACGACGACAAGGTGGTGACCTTCCACGATTCGTGCAACGTCGCGCGCGGCTCGGGCATGGGCGGCGTGCCGGGCGGGCAGTTCCTCATCCCGCGCGAGATCATCCGCGCCTGCGTCAACAAGTTCGTCGACATGGCGCCCGAGAGCATCGGCGAGGCTACTTTCTGCTGCGGCGGCGGCGGGGGGCTGCTCACCGACGACCTGGTCGAGCTGCGCGTCAAGGGCGCGGCGCCGCGCATGCAGGCGCTCAAGCAGGTGGTGGAGGAGCACGGCGTCAACTACCTGGCCGCGATCTGCGCCATCTGCAAGAGCCAGTTCACCAAGGTGCTGCCCTACTACGAGCATCCCATGGACATGATCGGCAGCGTGCACGGGCTGGTCGGCAACGCCATCGTATTCAATCGGAGATAGCCATGTCGGCGCCAGCGAAAAGCGGTCACACGGGCCATACGTTCCGCAAGTTCAAGGACGGCGACCACGAGTGGGGTTCGTTCCAGGAGCAGATCTTCTCCGGCGACGAGACCGACAAGTGCCCGACCTACGTGCACAAGACGCCGCCCTGCCAGGCGACCTGCCCCTCGGGCGAGGACATCCGCGGCTGGCTCAACATCGTGCGCGGAGTGGAGAAGGCTCCCAAGGG
>JACOVA010000131.1 GCA_016177575.1 Betaproteobacteria bacterium | reverse complement strand
CTGGCGCATCACGCCGCGCGACGCGCGCTTCGTCGCCGGCTTCGGCAGGATCCACAACCTGTCCGCGGCACAGCTCGCCGAATGCGCACAATCCTGATCGCGGCGGCGGACCGCCCGGGCAGTCTCGGGCCTTTTGCTGCGGCACAGCTTCTGGATCGGGCTGATCGGGGCCGTTTTTCTGTTTTATCTCGGATTCAAGAATCTTTTTTCTCGAACGCGAATCGAAAAAACCGTTCCCGATACCAAGAACCTGACCCAGAGCTTCCTCTCCACCCTCGGCCTGACCCTCGCCAATCCGCCGACCATCCTCGCGTTTGCCGCCATCTTCGCCGGTCTCGGCCTGGTAGCGGACGCGGACTACGGCGCCGCTGCGCTCATCGTAGCGGGCGTCTTTCTCGGCTCGGCGGCCTGGTGGCTGATCCTCGCCGCGGGCGCCGGCTGGCTGCGCGCGCGCATGGGCCCGACCCTGGTGCGCGCCATCAACGTCGTCTCGGGCCTGTCCATCCTCGGCTTCGCCGCCTGGCAGTTGCGGCAGCTTTTCCTGTAAAGTGCCGCCTACTGGAAATACATACATGCTTCCGTTGCTCGACGCGCCGCTGGCGATCGTAGACGTCGAGACCACCGGCGCGCACCCGGCCTGGGACCGCGTCACCGAGATCGCGGTGGTCGAGGTCGAAGGCGGGGAAGTGGTGTCGGAGTGGTCGACGCTGGTGAACCCCGGCACCACGATCCCGGCCGCGATCCAGGCGCTGACCGGGATCAGCAACGAGATGGTCGCCGGCGCGCCCGCTTTCGAGGACCTCGCGGCCGAGCTGCTCGAGCGGCTCGAGGGCCGCGTTCTCGTGGCGCACAACGCGCGCTTCGACTACGGCTTCCTGCGCCACGAGTTCGAGCGCGCGGGGCTTCGCTTCCAGGCGCGCACGCTGTGCACGGTCAAGCTCTCGCGGCGCCTGTATCCCGGGCACGCGCGCCACAACCTCGACAGCCTGATCGAGCGCCACGGCCTGCGCTGCGGCGCGCGCCACCGCGCGCTGGGCGACGCGCAGGCGGTGTGGCATTTCCTGCGCGTTGCCGCCGAAGAGCGCGGCGCCGAGCGGCTCGAGGACGCGGCGCGCCAGCTGGCAAAGCTGCCCGCCCTGCCCGCGCACATCGAGCGCGCCACGGTGGACGCGATCCCGGACGCCCCCGGTGTCTACCTCTTCTATGGCGAGCGCGACACGCCGCTCTACGTCGGCAAGAGCGTCGCCATGCGCAGCCGCGTGCTGCAGCATTTCGCCGCCGACGTGGATTCGCCGCGCGAGCTGCAGATCGCGCGCGAGCTGCGGCGCATCGAGTGGCAGCGCACCTGCGGCGAGCTGGGCGCGCTGCTGCGCGAGGCCGAGCTGGTGAAGCGGCTGCTGCCGGTCTTCAACCGGCAGCTCAGGCGAGCGAACGAGCTTTGCGCTTTTGCTTTTGGCTCGAAAGGTCTTCAGGTAGTGGATGCGGATCAGATCAATGCCGAAACCGTCCCCTTGCTGCACGGCATCTTCCGCTCGCGGCGCGCCGCGCTGGAGGCCCTGCGCGAGCTGGCGAACGAGCACAAGCTGTGCCTGCAGGCGCTCGGTTTCGAGCGCCCGCGCCGGGGCGCGTGCTTCCGCCACCAGATCGGGCGCTGCGCGGGCGTGTGCGCCGGGCGCGAGAGCGTGCACGCGCACCAGGCGCGCGCTGCCGCGGCGCTCGCGCGCCTGAAGACCGCGGCCT
Source organism: Betaproteobacteria bacterium (assembly GCA_016177575.1). GTDB lineage: Bacteria > Pseudomonadota > Gammaproteobacteria > Burkholderiales > SG8-39 > RBG-16-66-20. The sequence goes on along the minus strand of JACOVA010000131.1, from coordinate 4,542 downwards.
GGCCCTGGCGCGGCCCGATCGGGGTGGTCGAGCGCGACGCCGAGCGCGAGGCGACCGACGTCCACCTGGTTTACCACTGGTGCTGGCTCGGCACGGCGAACACGGCGGCCGAGCTCGCCGGCCTGCTCGAGTCCCCGCCGCGGGCACGCTTCGACCTCGATCACTACCGCATCCTCGCGCGCCACCTCGGCGCCGGGCGCGCCAAGGTCGTCGAGCTCGGCGCGCAGCCCCGCTGATGCATCTCGAGCTCGTCGTCCCGGCGCTGTTCGCCACGCGCGCCGCGCCGCAGGCGTCGCTGCGCTTGCCGGCGCTCGAGCTGCTGCTCGCGCGCGGCCGCAGGGCCGATCGCGAGAGGATGGCCCTCGAGCCCTGGCTTTTTCACGCTTTCGTCTCCAGGGAGAGATCCGGGCAGGATGCGCCGGTCCCGGCCGGCGCGCTCAGCGCGCTCGCCTTCGGGCAGGACCCGGGATCCGGGTTCTGGCTGCGCGCCGACCCGGTGCACCTGCGCGCCGACCGCGACCGCCTGGTGCTCGTCCCCGGCCAGGCGCTTGCGGTCTCGGGCGAAGAGGCCGGGCAGCTTGCCGGGGCGCTCAGCCGCCATTTCGCCGGCGACTTCGAGTTCCACGCCCTGCGCCCCGACGCCTGGTGCGTCCGGGCAAGGGAGGAGATCATGCTCGACGCCAGGCCGCCCATCGAGCTGGCCGGCGCGGACGTCGACGCGAACCTGCCCGCCAAGCGCTGGCACCCGCTGCTGAACGAGATCCAGATGGCGCTCGACGATCACCCGGTGAATACGGCGCGCGAAGGCCGCGGTGATCCGGCGCTCAACAGCGTCTGGCTGTGGGGCGCGGGCCGGCTTCCGGCCGCCGCCGGGCCGTGGCAATCGGTGAGCGCCGGGGACCCCGTGGCGCTCGGGCTCGCGCGCGCCGCCGGCATGCGCCGGCGCGCGCCCGGCGCCGGGGCGCGCGAATGGCTTGAGCGCGCGCCCGAAGAAGGCCGGCACCTGGTGGTGCTGGACGCGCTGCGCGGCGCGCATGCGCTCGGCGATCACGAGGCGCTCGGGCGCTGCCTGCAGGCGCTCGAGGCGCAGTGGTTCGCGCCGCTGCTCGCCGTGCTCAGGGCCGGGCGCGTAGGCATGCTGACACTGCACGTGCCCGAGGCCGCGCTCTCCTTCGAGGTGGTGCGCGGCGACCTGCGCCGCTTCTGGCGCCGGGCGCAGCCGCTCGCCGCCTACCGCGAATGAAGATCGTCACCCGCCCCTACGCCGAGGCGGACCGGCTCCGCTGGCTCGAGGGAGGGGTGCATCCGCTGCTCGCGCGCCTGTTCGCCGCGCGCCGCATCCGCTCGGCCGCCGAGCTCGAGCAGGAGTTCTCGCGCCTCATCCCGCCCGGCGAAATGCGCAACTGCGGGCGCGCCGCGCAGCTGCTCGCGGACGCGATCGCGCGGCAGCAAAAGCTCCTCATCGTCGCCGACTACGACGCCGACGGCGCCACCGCCTGCGCGGTGGGAATGCGCGCGCTGCGAGGCTTCGGCGCGCGCGTCGAGTATCTGGTGCCGGACCGCTTCCGGCTCGGCTACGGCCTGTCTCCCGAGCTGGTCGATCTGGCGGCGGCCATGAAGCCGGACCTGCTGATCACGGTGGACAACGGCATCGCCAGCGTGGAGGGGGTGGCGCGGGCGAGGAGCCTCGGCATCGCGACGCTCATCACCGACCACCACCTGCCCGGCGAATCGCTGCCCGAGGCCGAGTGCATCGTCAACCCGAACCAGGCCGGCTGCGGGTTTCCTTCCAAGGCGATCGCCGGCGTGGGCGTGATGTTTTACGTCATGCTGGCATTGCGGGCCGAGCTCCGGCAAAGAAATTTCTTCAAGAGTGAAGACCAACCCAACCTCGCGTCATTGACGGATCTGGTCGCGCTCGGCACGGTCGCCGACGTGGTGCCGCTCGACGCCAACAACCGCATCCTGGTGGCGCAGGGGCTCAAGCGCCTGCGCGGCGGGCGGGCCAGGGCGGGGCTCGCGGCGCTCGCCCGCGCCGGCGGCCGCGAGCCGGCGCGTGCCAGCTGCTTCGACCTCGGCTTCGTGCTCGGCCCGCGCCTGAACGCCGCCGGCCGCCTGGCCGACATGAGCCTGGGCATCGAGTGCCTGCTCACCGATGACGAGGCGCGCGCCGCGAACTGCGCGCAGGAGCTCGACCGCCTCAACCGCGAGCGGCGCAGGATCGAGGGCGAGATGCTCGACCAGGCGAGCGCGGCGCTGGAGGAGCTGGCGCAGACGCCGGGCGCCGCCCTGACGCTGTTCAAGGCGGGCTGGCACCAGGGCGTGGTCGGGCTGATCGCCGCGCGCGTGCGCGAGCGCGTTCACAGGCCCGTGATCTGCTTCGCGAAAGCGGATTCGGGCGAATTGCGCGGCTCGGGGCGCTCGATTCCCGGGCTGCACCTGCGCGACTGCCTCGACCTGGTCGCCAAGCGCGCGCCCGGGCTGCTGCTGCGCTTCGGCGGCCATGCGCAGGCGGCCGGCTTGACGATCGAAGAGAAGAATCTGGAAAAATTCACCACGCTGTTCGAACGGGTCGCGGACGAAATGCTTCCCGGGGAAGCGCGCGCGCGGGTGGTCGAGACCGACGGCGCGCTCGAGCCTGCCTACCATTCGCTGCAGGTCGCGCAGATGCTCGAGAGCCAGATCTGGGGCCAGGGCTTTCCGCCGCCGCTGTTCTGCGATACATTCGCGGTCGAAAACCAGCGCGTGGTCGGCGAGCGCCATCTGAAACTGCGGCTGCTGAAGGACGGGCGACGACTGGAGGCGATGCGCTTCAATTCTCTGGAGCCGCTGCCGTCCCGGGTTCACGCCGCCTACCGTCTGAGCGTCAACGAATTCAACGGACTGAAATCCGTCCAGCTCAACCTGGAGCACGTCGAAGTAAAATGACAACCCTCACCACTGCGCTCGCCGCGTCGCTGCTCGCCGCCGCGCTTTGCGCGCCTGCGCGCGCGCTCGACAAGCCGCCGGTCAACGCCGGCCCCTACGTCCCCTCGCCCAAGAGCGTGGTCTCGGACATGCTCACGCTCGCCGAGGTCGGGCCGAACGATTTCGTCATCGATCTCGGCTCGGGCGACGGCCGCATCGTGCTCACCGCCGCCAAGGTGTTCGGCGCGCGCGGCTTCGGCGTCGACATCGACGAGAAGCTGGTGCGCGAGGCGAACGAGGCGGCAAGGAACGAGGGCGTCGCCGACCAGGTGAAATTCACCACCCAGGATCTGTTCAAGACCGATATTTCGCAGGCCACGGTGCTCACCATGTACCTGCTTCCGCACACCGTCAACATGCTCAAGGAGAAGCTGCTGCGAGAGCTCAAGCCGGGCACCAAGATCATCTCGCACGACTACAGCCTGGCCGACTGGAAGGAGGAAAAGTCGATCCACATGGATCTGGAGGACAAGGTGGCCATCAGCGGCGTCACCACGACGCTGATCTGGCTCTACCGGGTCCCCGCCCGCATCGCCGGCGCGTGGCGCGTGCGCCTGCCGGCGCAGCTCAGCAGGGACGCGGTGCGCATGGAGCTGGCGACTTTCAGGACGACGCTGCTCAAGGGCAAGGCGAGGATCAGGGGACGCGACGTCATCATCGACGGCGGCAGCATCCAGGGCAATCGGGTCAGCTTCCAGCTGCATACGGACGCAGGCAGCTACGAGTTCACGGGCACGGTCAAGGATGGAGCCATGCAGGGCATCGTCGAAGGCGGCGGGGTCAAGTCCGCCTGGAGCGCGGCGCCCGCGCAATGAGCCGGCTCAGGATCGAAGCCGGGGCGGTTTCACGGTCCTGAAGAAAATCAGATCGGGAATGAAAATCAAGGTCTCCTCCGCCTGATGGAGCGCAAGCGCGTCAATTCCTCCAAGATCCGCTCGGTCGGCTACGACGAGAAGACCATGACACTCGAGGTCGAGCTGTCGAACGGCCAGGTCTACCAGTATCCGAAGGTCTATCCCGAGGTCTACCGCCGCTTCATGGCGGCGCCCAACCCGACCAGCTTCTTCGACGACAAGATCGAAGAGGAATACACCGGGCGGCGCGTATAAGGAAAACGCTGCGCGTGACGACGGCGTACTACATGCCGCAGCGCAACCGCCGCATGGACGAGTTGATGCGCGAGCGCATGGAGCGCGTGGCCGAGGAAGTCGGCAACTCTATCGGAGGTCGAGCTTGGCCCCTAGGGCTTCAGTTTGAAGCCGCATTCTCCGCAAAACACGTCCGTCGGTCCGATTTGCGCGTTACAGCCTGGACATTTTGAGGGGCCGGCATCTGCCGCCGCACCGCCAGAAACCTCGGCCCGCGACGCAGTTGAGCCTTGGCGCGCCTGCTCTGCCAGCTCCTGCGCACGTAGGGCGGCGTCCTGCGCGTGCCGAGCCACATCCTCCGCTTTCTTTTTTGCGCGCGCCAAACCGTCTATCGCGTACCGCTCCTCGCTCGAATCGAGCGCCTCGCTGACAGTCAGATAAACCAAATTTAGACCCATTATCGAAACTTGGCCGATAAGGACTAGAG
>JACOVA010000014.1 GCA_016177575.1 Betaproteobacteria bacterium | reverse complement strand
GCCAGGGTGAGGCGCGCGACGCCGCCCGCGAGCGACAGGCCGAGCGCTTGATCTGGATCAAATGAATGATCATTCATTCCTATCAGAGTGTGCAGAGGTGGCGGAGAATTGTCAATGTGCTCCATCAAATATGGCTTCGATAAAAGAGGACAGCGGGCTGCAGCAGGCGCAGTATTGAATGAACATTCAGACCTCCATGAGCCCGAGCGCGCATGCGGATTCGTTCGCGCGTGACCACCTGCCCGCCCGGGAGGCGTGGCCGGAGCTGCGGTTCGAGCGGCCCGAGCTGCGCTTTCCCGAGCGCCTCAATTGCGCGGCAGCGATCCTCGACCGGCGGGCGCGCGGCGCCTGGAGCGGTCGGCCTGCGCTCGTCACGCCGGATGCGACCTGGAGCTACCGCGACCTGCTGCTGCAGGCGAACCGGATCGCGCAGGTGCTGGTCGAGGACATGGGCCTGGTCGCGGGCAACCGCGTGCTGCTGCGCGCGCCCAACAACCCGCTGCTGGCGGCGTGCTGGTTCGCCGCGCTCAAGGCGGGCGCGGTGCCGGTGCCGACGCTGCCGATGCTGCGCGCGGGCGAGCTCGCCACGGTGCTGGACAAGGCGCGCATCTCGCACGCGCTGTGCGACGCGCGCCTGCACGAGGAGCTGGAGACGGCGCGCAGGCGCTGCCCTGCGCTCAAGTACGTCGGCTACTTCGGCCACGGCGGCGCCGATTCGCTCGAGCGCGGCGCGCGCGCCAAGTCGGGGGAGTTCGCCAACGCCGACACGGCGGCGGACGACGTCGCGCTGATCGCCTTCACCTCGGGCACCACCGGCGTGCCCAAGGGCACGATGCATTTCCACCGCGACGTCATCGCCACCTGCGAATGCTTTCCGCGCCACACCGTCGGCATGAAGAGCGGCGACCTGGTGGCGGGCACGCCCTCGCTCGCGTTCACCTACGGCCTCGGCGGCCTGCTGCACTTCCCGCTGTATTTCGGCGCCGCCTCGCTGCTGGTCGAGCGGTACACGCCCGAATCGCTGCTCGAGACCGCGAGCCGCATGCGCGTCACGACGCTGTTCACCGGCCCCACCATGTACCACGCGCTCGCCGCGCTCGCCGGATCCTACGACCTGGCGGGCCTGCGCGCCTGCATCTCCGCCGGCGAGGCCTTGCCGGTGGCGACGCGCGCGGCCTGGGAGCGCGCCACCGGGGTGAAGATCATCGACGGCATCGGCTCCTCCGAAATGCTCTACATCTTCATCGCCGCCGCGGGCGAGGACATCCGGCCGGGCGCCACCGGCAAGCCGGTTCCCGGCTATCGCGCGGCAGTGCTGGACGCGCAAGGCGAGCCTTGCGCGCCCGGGGTCGTCGGCCGCCTCGCGGTCAAGGGGCCCACCGGCTGCCGCTATCTTGCCGACCCGCGGCAGGCGGAGTACGTCGAGCGGGGCTGGAACTTCACCGGCGACGCCTACCTCGTCGACGAGGAGGGCTATTTCCATTACCAGTCGCGCACCGATGACATGATCATCTCTGCCGGCTACAACATCGCCGGCCCGGAGATCGAGTCGGTCCTGCTCATGCACCCCGCCGTCGCCGAATGCGCCGCGGTCGGCTGGCCGGACGAGCGCCGCGGCGAGATCGTCAAGGCCTACGTCGTGCTCAGGCGCGGGCATGCCGGCGACGCCACGCTCGTCAAGACGCTGCAGGACTTCGTCAAGCAGCACATCGCGCCCTACAAGTACCCGCGCGCCATCGAGTTCATGGGCGATCTGCCGCGCACCGAGACCGGCAAGCTGCAGCGCTACAAGCTGCGCGCGCACGCCTGATCCTGCTGGGCCCCCGCTTTCGCGGGGGCGACATTTCAGAGATTCCCTAGCGCCTCGTCTGCAGGTACCAGTCGAGGATCTGCTCCCCGTTCCAGTGGAGCACGCCTTTCTTCCGCCCTATGTTCTTATACAGGTCTGCAAGATAGTTGATGCGGAACGGCTGGCCGCTGATGTAGGGGTGCACGGCGATCGCCATGATCTTGGCGCGCTGCGCGCCTTCCTCGTAGTAGCGCTCGAAGGCATCGAGGCACTTGCGCGTCCAGTAGGCCGCCTCGTGGTGCTGCACCAGCATCATCGGGATGTCGTTGGTTTCCACCGAGTACGGCAAAGTGACGAGCGGCCCGCTGGCGGTATCGATCTGCGTAGGCTCGTCGTCGTACACCCAGTCGCCGATGTAGCGGATGCCCGCGGCGGCGAGGTTCTCCGGGGTCTCCAGGGTCTGCGTCAGGCCCGGCCCGAGCCAGCCGAGCGGCCGCTTGCCGGTGAACTTCTCGATCGTGTCGAGCGCGCGCCGGATCATCGCGGGCTGGTCCTTCTCGTTGTGGATCGGCCCCTGCTCGTAGCTGTGCCCCATGAACTCCCAGCCGGCGTCGCGGCAGGCGGCGGCGACGCGCGGGTAGTCGACGCAGACGCGCGCGTTGATCGCGACCGTGGGGCGGATCTTCAGCCGCCGGAACAGCGCCTCGAACCTCCAGAAGCCCACGCG
>JACOVA010000136.1 GCA_016177575.1 Betaproteobacteria bacterium | reverse complement strand
GGACCAGGTCGCCGCGCCGGATGGGGTGGCCCGCCGGGTTGTCGGCGAGCCCGTCGGCCCAGGCGGTCGAGGTGAGCACCGCCGAGTCCTGCGTAGGGTAGAGATCCAGCCCGCCCTGCACGTTCCATTTTACGCGCAGGAACTCGCGCCGCGCGTCGGGCTCGGGCCAGTCGAAGTCGGCGCGCACCTCGATTGGCCTGGGCCGGGTCTGCGTGAGGCCCTGGGTTTTCAGGAGGAAGGGGCGAACGAAGATCAGGAACGTCACGAAGGAGGAAACCGGGTTCCCCGGCAAGCCGATGAATGCCGCGCCCCCCACCTTGCCGAAGGCCAGCGGGCGTCCCGGCTTCATCGCGATCTTCCACATGAGCAGTGTGCCTTCGGCCTCCACCGCCGGCTTGACGTGGTCCTCGTCGCCCACCGAGACGCCGCCCGAGGTGACGATGACGTCGTTCTCGCCCGCGGCGCGGCGCAACACCTCGCGTGTGGCATCCAGCCGGTCCGGAACGATGCCGTAGTCGCGCACCTCGCAGCCGAACGCCGTGGCGAGCCCGTTCAGGGTGAAGCGGTTGGAGTTGTAGATCTTCCCGGGCGGCAGCGGGTCGCCGGGCATGAGCAGCTCGTCGCCGGTGAAAAAGAGCCCGAGCTTCACTCTGCGGTAGACCGGCAGCGTCTTGATGCCGACTGAGGCGGCGAGGCCCGTGTCCTGCGGCAGCAGCCGCTTGCCCGCGGGCAGGATCGTCCCGCCCTTGCGCACATCGCTGCCCGTGCGGCGGATCCATTCGCCGGCTTTTGGGGTTGTTCTCAGAATTACGCCTTCGTTTTCAGTGACGCAGAATTCCTGCATGACGATCGCATCGGCCCCTGCTGGAACCGGTGCGCCCGTGAAAATCCGCGCAGCGGTGCCGGGCTCGAGCGGCTTGCCGACCGAGCCCGCGGCGATGCGTTGCGCGATGCGCAGCCTTTTCTCGCCCGCAGCCAGATCCGCGAGCCGGACCGCATAGCCATCCATGGCGCTGTTGTCCATCGGCGGCACGTCCATCGTCGAAGCCTGCGCGCGCGCGAGCACCCGCCCGCAGGCCTCGAGCGTCGGCAGCTCCTCGATCTGCGCGACCGGCTGCGCGCCGGCGAGCAGCAGCTCGAGCGCCTCGTCGACTGAAAGTAGTCCCTTGTTCATGCGAGCCCCAGATGCCGCACGATGAATGCCGCGATCACCTCGTGGTCGTTCAGATCGAGCAGCGGCAGCGTGGTTTGCACCTTGGCGTCGCTCGAAAATGGGGTAGCTACAGCGACGATATGCGGGTCGTTCGGATGCAGCATGCCCTCGCCGGGCTCGGCGCGCCAGACTTCCATCTTCGGGATCGGCGCGAACTTGAAGCCCTCGACGATCAGCAGATCGCAAGGCGAGAGGTGCCTGACCTGCTCGTCGAACGAGGGCTCCTGCGCGCCGCGCAGCTCGTGCATCAGCACCCAGCGCCGCGAGGAGGTGACCAGCACCTCGCTCGCGCCGGCGTGACGGTGCCGCCACGAATCCTTGCCCGGGTGGTCGACGTCGAAAGTATGGTGCGCGTGCTTGAGCAGCGAGACGCGCAGTCCGCGCGCCGTGAACAGCGGGATCAGCTTCTCGATCAGGGTCGTCTTGCCGCTGCCCGACCAGCCCGCAAAGCCGAATGTTTTCATGGGCTTGGATTCTATACGAGGACCATCTTGCCGCCGGCGAGGGCGAGCACCGCCGCAAGCAGCCGGCGGATGATCGGGTTGGCGAAGCGCCGGCTGCCGTATTCGGCGCCCGCCCAGCCGCCCACCAGCACCGCGGGCATCAGGATCCAGACGTAATCAGGCGGCAGCGCAGGGTGGCTCACGAAGCCGGCCGCGAGCGCGGCGAGCGAGTTGACGAGGATGAACGGCGCGGCGATCGCCGAGGTCTGCTTGGTTGCCGCCCAGCCCGAGAGCAGCAGGATCGGGCTCAGGAAAATGCCGCCGCCCACGCCGGTGAGCCCGGAGAGCACGCCCAGGCCCGCGCCGATCGCCATCGCGAGCGGCACGGGCAGGCGGCGCGCCGGCCGCAGCTCCGCGCCAGCGCGGGCGCTCCACCAGAGCTGCCAGCCGGCATACAGCAGCACCAGCCCGACCAGAACCTTGTACGCGGCGCCCGGCAGCGTGATTGCCCCGCCGAGGTAGGCTGCCGGAATCGACACCACGGCGAACGGCCAGAACAGCGGCCAGCGGAAATGGCCCGCGCGGTGGAACTTGAACGCGGCGATAGCCGACACGAGAACGTTCAACAGCAGGGCGACGGTGCGCATCTCCGCGGGCGCGATACCTGCGATCGCCATGGCCGCGATGTAGGCCGAGGCGCCGCCGTGGCCGACCGAGGCGTAGAGGAACGCCGCGACCAGCATTCCCGAGGCGAGCAGGACGACGACGCTTTGGTCCATGGTAATGGGCCTCGTTATATACCATGGAATATAACGAAACTAGCGTTTCGTCTCCCGCGCCCGCAGTCGAGCGGCGAAGCGGCGCAGATCGGCGGCGATCGCTTGCGAGGCCTTTTTCTCCATGCTACGGAAACGCCGCACCAGGCGCTCGCCGAACGGAGTAACTCGGGCGCCTCCTCCGCGCTTGCCCCCGGTCGCCGTGCTCACTACCGGCGCCCCGAAAGAGCCGTTGAGCGACTCCACGAGCTGCCAGGCGCGCCGATACGACATTCGCATCGCGCGCGCGGCAGCCGAGATCGAGCCCGTCTGCCCGATGTGCTCGACGAGCTCGGCCTTGCCGGGACCCATGACGGCGCCCCGCTTGCCCAGCACCCGCAGCGTCAGCCCCCTGTAGCGAGCCATCTCATTGCTTGGCGTTCGGAAAAAACAGCTGTTCGCCGCCGATCTTATACGCAGCGATCGCGTCTTGCCCTTCCGGAGAGACGACCCAGTCGATGAAGGCCTGGCCCATGTCCCGCTTGACGTGCGGGTGCCTGGCGGGGTTCACCAGGATGACGCCGTACTGGTTGAACAGGCGCTTGTCCCCTTCCACGGAGACGACGAGCGGCCCCCGGTTCCTGAAGGAGAGCCAGGTGCCGCGGTCGGTGAGCGCATAGGCGCTCATGGCAGACGCGGTGTTGAGCGTCGGGCCCATGCCCGAGCCGGTGTCGCGGTACCAGGGTCCCCTGTCCTTCGCGATGTCGACACCGGCGATCTTCCACAACTCAAGCTCCGCGAAATGGGTGCCGCTGCGATCGCCGCGCGAGGCAAACGGCGCCCGCGCTGCCCTGATTTTCTGCAGCGCGGCGACGATGTCCTTGGTGCCGCTGATTTTCGCGGGGTCGGACTTCGGCCCCACCAGCACGAAATCGTTGTACATCACTTCAAAGCGCTTCACACCATAGCCCTCTGCTGCGAACTTCTCCTCCAACCCCTGGGCGTGCACGAACACCACGTCGGCGTCGCCGCGCTTGCCCATGTCGAGCGACTGCCCGGTGCCAAGCGCCACCACCCGCACCTGGATGCCGGTCCTGTTCTCGAAGATCGGCAGCAGGTGCTTGAACAGGCCCGACTGCTCGGTGGAGGTCGTGGAAGCGACGGTGATGAAGCGCTCCTGCCCTTCCACGGCAAAAGAAATCACAAACAAGAGCGCGAGAATACCTCTCATCAGGTCCACGGCAACTCTCCCTTGATGAAGGCGGCCGCCTCCGGCGAGCGGGGCTGCGAGAAGAACTGCTCGACCGGGGCGCGCTCGACCAGGCGGCCCTGGTGCACGAAGATCACCTCGTCGCCCAGGCGGCGCGCCTGGCCGAGGTTGTGGGTCGCCATGACGATCTTGGTGCCGGCGGCATCGAAGGCCTGGATCACGCGCTCGATCTCGCGCGTCGCGCTAGGGTCGAGGCTGGCGGTCGGCTCGTCGAGAAACAGCACCTCGGGGTGCAGCGCCCAGGCGCGCGCGAGCGCCAGGCGCTGCTGCTCGCCGCCGGAGAGCACGCGCGCCGGCCGCTGCGCGAGGTGCAGCAGGCCGACGCTCTCGAGCGCCTCGCGCGCCAGCCGTTCGCGCTCGGCGCGCGCGACGCGCGCCAGCTTGAGCGCGTAGACCACGTTGGCGAGCGCGCTTCTGCGCAGCAGCACCGGGCGCTGGAACACCATCGCCTGCTGGCGCCGGCGCCGCTCGGGATCGGGCTCGCTCCACGCGACCGCGCCTCCGGTCGGCGCAAGCAGGCCGTGCATCAGGCGCATGAGCACGCTCTTGCCCGCGCCGTTGGCGCCGAGAATGATCGTGCTCGGTCCGGCGTCGATCGAGAGCGAGACCGGCTCGATGATCGCGCGCCCGCCGGCGGCGAAGGAAAGCTGCTCCAGCCTGAGGGGAAAAATCATCCGTAGCGCCGCTGCGCGGCGTCCCTCACGGCCTGGGCCGCCGCGTTGAGCGCGATCACCAGCGCGATCAGCACGAAACCGAGCGAGAGCGCGAGCGGCAGATCGCCTTTCGAGGTTTCCAGCGCGATGGCGGTGGTCATGACGCGCGTGACGCCGTCGATATTGCCGCCCACGATCATCACCGCGCCGACCTCCGCGGAGGCGCGCCCGAGCCCGGCCAGGATCGCGGTCAGCAGCGAGAAGCGGATGTCCCAGACCAGGGTGAGCGCGGCACCCAGCCGGCGC
>JACOVA010000135.1 GCA_016177575.1 Betaproteobacteria bacterium | reverse complement strand
TGCGCACGTGCTTCTGCTGCACTTCGATCAGCTCATCCTTCTGGAAGGCCGAGAACAGCCGGCTCACGGTCTCGAGCTTGAGGCCGAGGTAGCTGCCGATCTCCTCGCGCGTCATGCGCAGGTGAAAATCCGAAGGCGAATAGCCGCGCGCGGTGAAGCGCTTCGACAGGTTGAGCAGGAAGGTGGCGAGCCGCTCCTCGGCGCGCATCGAGCCGAGCAGCATCATGACGCCGTGGTCGCGCACGATCTCGCGCGCCAGCACCGCGTACAGGTGGCGCTGCAGCGCCGGGATCTCGCGCGCCAGCTCCTCGACCAGCGAGTAGGGCATGACGCACACCTCGCTGTCCTCGAGCGCGATGGCGGTGCCGTTGTAGCGGCCGCCGCCGATGCCGTCCATGCCGAGCAGCTCGCCGCCCATGAAGAACCCGGTCACCTGCTCGCGGCCTTCGCCGTCGACCAGGCTGGTCTTGAAGAAGCCGCTGCGCACCGCGTAGATGGCCTTGAATTCGTCGCCGGCGGCGAACAGCGTCTCGCCGCGCTTCACCCTGCGGCGCGCATAGACCAGGTTCTCGACGCGCGGCAGGTCGTCCTTGCGCACGCCGGCCGGAATGCACAGCTCGCGCATGTTGCAGCTCGAGCAGGTGACCTCGAATTTCTTCGGCGATGCGGCAGGCTTGATTTCGGTGACGGCGTACATCGATACCTCCTGTCAGCAGGTCACACCGGCGGCGGCGCGCCCGGCGATCGCGGCGCGCATGGCCTCCAGCTCGTTGGTCTTGTCGAAGAAATCCTGCGCCCCGAGCTCCGCGGCGAGGCGGCGGTAGGGCTCGGTGGCGAAATTGGAGAGCATGAACACCGTGATCTCCGGCGCCTGCTCGTGCAGCGCGCGCAGCACGTCGAAGCCGGTGCCCTGGCTGAGCTTGATGTCGAGCACCACCACGTCCGGGTGCTCGGCGAGAATGCGCGGCAACGCGTTGCCCGCGCTCGCGGCGTGGCCGACCTGGCTGACGCCCTCGATGGAAGCGAACATGGCGCGCAGCCGGTCGACGAGGATCGGCGAGTCCTCCACCAGGAAGACCCTCAGGGTCCGTTTGACGGCGCTGCACATGGCCGGCAGTGTGCCGGCGCGGCGCGCGCCGCAGTATCGGCCGAGGCTGAAACCGGCCGTCGGAGGAGGACGGTCCGGCTGTAGGAGGATTCCTATGAAAGATCCTGCAATCGGGGTCTGACCCCGATTTGACGCCGACTACGACGCGCAGGTCTTCTCGCGCTCGCCGCAGAGCGCCAGCAGCCGATCCTCCGTGACCGGCGGGCTGCAGAGATAGCCTTGGAACTCGGTGCAGCCTTCGGCCCGCAGGAAGTCGGCCTGGCTCTGGTGCTCGACGCCCTCGGCGATAACATTGAGCCGCAGGCTGCGTGCCATGGCGATCGCCGCGCGGGTGATGCCGACGTCGTTCGCGTTCTGCGGCAGCTCGCGCACGAAGGCGCGGTCGATCTTGATGTTGCTGAAGGGGAAGCGCTTCAGCATCCCGAGGGAGGAGTAGCCCGTGCCGAAATCGTCCATCGACAGGCCCACGCCCAGGCCGCGTATCTCCTGCGTCACCGCGAGCGCCCGCTCCGGGCGCCGCATCGCCGTGCTCTCGGTGATCTCGAGGTCGAGCCGGCCCGGCGCGAGGCCGCTTTCGCCGAGCGCCGCGCGCAGGTCGGCGAGCAGCCCGGGATCGCGGAACTGCCGCGGCGAGAGATTGACCGCGACGCGCAGCGGCCCGCCGTTCAGCGAAGGCCACGCGGCCGCGCGCCGGCAGGCCTCGCGCAGGACCCAGTGGCCGATCGGCACGATCAGGCCGGTGTCCTCGGCGAGGCCGATGAAGCGGTCGGGGGTGAGCAGCCCGAGGCTGGGATGCTGCCAGCGCAGCAGCGCTTCCGCGGCCGAGATCCGGTCCGAGCCCATCTCGACGACGGGCTGGAAGAGCAGGCGCATTTCGCCGCGCGCCAGTGCGCGCCGCAGGTCGGCTTCGAGCGCGAGCCGGTGAGCCGACCCGGCCATCATCTCCTTCGAGAAGAAGCGCACGCGGTCGCGGCCCGCGTCCTTGGCACGGTACATCGCGAGGTCGGCGCAGCGCAGCAGCGTTTCCACGTCGGTGGCGTCGGCGGGCGACAGCGCCCCGCCGATGCTCACCGAGAGCGGCACATCGCGGCCCTCGAGCAGGACCGGCTCGCGCGACGTCGCGAGGAGTTTGTTAGCGACCTCCGCCGCGCCCGACCCGGAAGCGAGGTTCTCGATCAGGATCACGAAGTCGTCGCCCCCCAGGCGCGCGGCGACATCGCCGCCGCGCAGGCAGCGCCGGAAGCGCGCCGCCAGTTCGGCGAGCACGCGGTCGCCGGCGCGGTGGCCGAGCGCGTCGTTGATGTGCTTGAAGCGGTCGACGTCGACGAACAGCACCGCGAGCTCCGTGCGGGCGCGCTCCCGGCGCGCGAGCGCATGGCGCAGGTTCTCGACGAAGAAGGCGCGGTTGTAGAGCCCGGTCAGGTCGTCCTGCGTGGCGAGCTCCTGGATGGCGTCCACGGCCGAGCGCAGCTCGAAGTTGCTCGCGCGCAGACGGTTCTGCAGGCGGCTGACCCGCGCCGCCAAGAGCGTGAAGCCGGGCAGCACGGCTGCGAGCACCAGCCAGTTGATCCACTCGACGGTCACGCTCGCGATCACCTCGGGGCGGAAGTGCATCAGCAGGTTGACCACCAGGGCGTAGCAGGCCAGGGTGTACAGCGTCAGGGTGACGAACTCCCGCGTCGTGAGCCGGAAGATGCCGAAGGTGAAGATGAGAAAGCAGATCGTCAGCGCCGCGCCCCGGTCGCGCTCGACGAAGTAGATGGTGAACATCAGCAGCGTGATCGCCGCGCCGATCTGGAACTGCGTGAGGCTGGGATCCTTGAAGCGCAGGTTAAGTCCGCTGCGCAGGGCGGCGTAGAGCGCCAGGTTCAGGACGAGGGCCGCGGCGGCGATGAGCAGTGCCGCCCAGGCCGGAACCTGGCCGATGAACCATGCAACCGCGAGGAGCGCGAGCGCGGCCGCGTGGCCGGCGCACGCCAGCAGGAAGCGGCGCAGGCGCACCGCCTGGCGCTCCTGCACCGTGAAATCCGCCTGAGGAACGCTCGGAAGGGGCAGCATGTTGTTCGCCTTTTTTTTGCTCGGTCCGGTCCCTGATCGTTTGATGTGATAGGGCGGCGCGAGCGCCCGATGGCTGCAAGATGTAATTTTCCGTGAGCGCGAGGGACTAAGCCCGCTCAGGGCAAGAGCTTGTTCTCCATGGCGTAGCGCACCAGATCCGCAGTACTGTGCAGCCCCAGCTTCTCGAGCAGCCGCGCCTTGTGGGTCGAGACGGTCTTGACCGAAAGATGCAGACGCTCGCCGATCTCGGTCGGGCTCAAGCCCGATGCGAGCAGACGCAGCACCTCGAACTCGCGGTCCGAGAGCGCCTGGTGCGGCTCCCTCGCGGAGGAGACGAGGCTCGCCGCCGCGGCCTCGCTGATGTGCACGCCGCCGGCGGCGATCTTGCGGATCGCGCCCACGAGCTGCGCTGCGGCGCTGTCCTTGGTCAGGTAGCCCGAGGCCCCGGCCTTGAGCGCGCGCGCCGCGTACTGCTGCTCGCCGTGCATCGACAGCACCAGCAGCCTGAGCGCCGGCTTCTCGGCCTTGAGCCGCTTGATGAGATCGATCCCCGAGAGCCCCGGCATGGACATGTCGAGCATGGCGAGGTCGTAGTCGTTGGTGCGCACCAGCGCCAGCGCCTCGTCGCCGCTCGCCGCCTCGCCGGCGACCTGCAGGTCGCCGGCCGCGGCGAGGATGCGCTTCAGGCCGTCGCGCACGATCTCGTGGTCGTCGGCCAGCAGGATGCGGATCACGCCGCCTCCCCCTCGCCCGCTGCGCGCACCGGCACGCGGGCGCGCAGCCGCGTGCCGCCGCGCGGCGCGCGCGTCACCTCGAGCGAGCCGCCGAAGTAGGCCACGCGCTCGCGCATGCCGCGCAGCCCCAGCGAGCGCGCCTTGGCGAGCTCCTCGGGCGCGATGCCGCGCCCGTCGTCCTCGACCTCGAAGTGCAGCGTACCCTCCTCGAGCGTGAGCGTGATCCAGGCGTTGCGCGCTCCGGAATGGCGCGCGATGTTAGTGAGCGACTCCTGCAGCGCCCGGTAGACCGCGGTGGCGATGCTGCTCTCGAGCCCGGCGAAGGCGCCGTCGCCGCCGATCTTGAACTCGCAGCGGATGCCGGAGCGGCTGGAGAATTCGTTCACCAGCCAGCCGGCGGCGTCGGCGAGGCCGAGATCGTCGAGCATCAGCGGCCGCAGGTCGGCAGAGATGCGCCGCGTCGAGCTCACCGTGCGGTCGAGCATGGCGCCCATCTGCTCGGCGCGCGCGGAAAGCTCGGCGTCGGACTCCGGCAGGCGCTGGCGCAGCCAGGCGAGGTCCATCTTGAGCGCGGTCAGCAGCTGGCCCAGCTCGTCGTGCAGCTCGCGCGCGATGCGGGTCTTCTCCTCCTCGCGCGCCTCGAGCACGCGCGCCGAGAGCTCGCGCAGCTCCTGCTGCGAGCGCTTCAGCTCGTCCTCGGCCAGCTTGCGCCGCGTGATGTCGCGCAGGATCACGGTGTAGTAGCGCGCGCCGCCCTCGCTCGCCTGCGAGATCGCGGCCTCGATCGGGAACTCGCTGCCGTCGGCGCGCAGCGCCCAGAGCGTGATCGCGTCGCCCATGCGCCGGCTGGTGGTGCCGGTGCTGCCGAACTGCTCGATGTGAGTGCGGTGCGCGCCGTGGAAGCGCGCCGGCAGCAGGCGCTCGAGAGGCGAGCCGAGCGCCTCGTCGCGGCGCAGGCCGAACAGCTGCTCGGCGGCGCGGTTGAAGAGCACGATGCGCTGCTCCGCGTCGACCGTGATCACCGCGTCCATGGCCGAATCGACGATCGCCGCCAAGCGCGCCTGCGCGCCGCTCAATGCGCTTTGCATGCGCGCCGAATCCTTCTCGGCCCGCAGGCGCAGGCTGATGTCGCGCAGGATCACGGTGAAGAAGCGCTGTCCGGCGGCGCCCGCCTGCGAGATCGAGGCTTCGATCGGGAGCTCCTCGCCGTCGGCGCGCAGCGCCCACAGCGTGGTGACGTCGCCCATGCGGCGGGCGGTGGCCCCGGTGCGGGCGAACTGCTCGATGTGCTTGCGATGCCCATCGCGGAAGCGCTGCGGGATGAAGCGCTCGAGCGGCGCGCCGAGCGCCTGCTCGCGCTGGCAGCGGAACAGCTGCTCGGCGGCGCGGTTGAAGAGCACGACGTTCTGCCGCTCGTCGACGGTGATCACCGCGTCCATCGCAGAGTCTACGATCGCCGCCAGGCGCGCCTCGCTCGCCTCGCTCCGCTCGCCCGCGACCAGCACCTCGCGCGTCGCGACCAGCGCGCCGATACCGACGGCGATGATGTCGGCGATGACGACGGTGCCGAGCAGCCAGGGCGCGCGCGTGCCGAGCACCGCGGCGACCACGTTGATCACGACCAGCGCGCCCAGCGAGGCCGCGCCCGCCACGACGGCCGCAGGCTGGCGCAGTAGGCTTTTTTTGACCGAGGTCAATGTGCCCGCCTTGCCAGGATTCATAGTGCTGCCAGATGCACTATCCCGCCTCCGAACTGGTCATCGACCCGGTGCTGATCCGCAAGTACGACATCAGCGGGCCGCGCTATACCTCGTACCCGACCGCAGACCGTTTCGTCGAGGCCTACGGCGAGGCGCAGTTCCGGCAGTGGCTCGGCAAGCGCAACATCGGCGCCATCAGCCTGCCGCTCTCGGTCTACGTGCACGTGCCGTTCTGCGATCGCCTCTGCTACTACTGCGGCTGCAACAAGGTGGTCACCCGCGACCACGGCAGATCGACCAAGTATATCAAGTACTTGGAAAAGGAACTGCAGCTCGCCGGGGAACTGCTCGGCGGCGAGCGCCGCATCTGCCAGCTGCACTGGGGCGGCGGCACGCCGACCTTCCTGTCGCGCGCGGAGATGGCGGAGCTGATGCGCCTGCTCGAGGCGCAGTTCAGGCG
>JACOVA010000137.1 GCA_016177575.1 Betaproteobacteria bacterium | reverse complement strand
GACGCCGCCGGCGGCGGCGGCTGCGGCGACCCGCGCGCGCGCGACCGCGAGGCGCTCGCCTGCGACGTCAGCGAAGGAAAGGTAAGCGCCGAGAGCGCGCGGCGGGATTACGGCGCGGCCTGACGGCTAGTCTGCCGGCAGGGTAAAGAGCTCGCGCTCTCCCTCGATGCCCTTGAGGGCGTGGCGCCCGACCGAAACCAGCTCGCCGCCGTAGGCGCTCGCGAACGCGGCCGAGGTGAGGACGTCCTTCTTCAGCTCCTTGGTCATGCTTTCCACCCGCGCGGCCTCGTTCGCGGCGGGCCCGATCACGGTGAATTCGAGGCGCTCGGAGACGCCGATGTTGCCGTAGGTCACCATGCCGAGGTGCAGGCCGATGCCGAAGCGCAACGGCGGCTTGTCCGGGTGCTTCGCGTTCATCGCCTGGATGCGCTCGGCCGCGAGCCTGGCCGCCGCGACCGCGCGCGCGCACGCTTCGCTCTTGCCGGTGGCGCCGGCGCGGTCCTCGCCGCCGGCCTTGGCGATCGGGAAGATGGCGAGCACCGCGTCGCCGATGTAGCGCAGCACCTCGCCGCCGCTCTCGAGCACCGACCCCGCCATGCACTCGAAGAAGCGGTTCAGGTGCCGCAGGTAGGCGCTGCGGCCCATGCGGTTGGAGAGCGGCGTCGAGTCGCGGAAATCGCAGAACCAGATGACGGCGTGGATATGCTCGCCGTCGCCGCGCTTGACCAGCCCCTCGAGCACCCGTTTTCCCGTGCTGCTGCCGAGATAGGTCTCGAGCAGCCCGGTCGCGGTGCGCCGCAGCGCGTGCACCTCGAACACGCGGCCGAGCATCGGCAGCACCTCGTAGATCTGGCCGAGGTGCGCAGTGCTGAAGCCGCCCTGGGCAAAGCAGGTCATCGACATGACGTTGATCTGGCCGTCGGAAAACCGGAACGGCATGGCGACATAGTCGGTCCCACCCTCCGCCTTCAGCTCGCGCACCACGGGAAAGTCGAGCGGGCAATCCGGCTCCTCGAGCCTGCGGCGCACGCCGCCGGCGCCGCGCATGATCGGCGCGAACGGGCTGTCGGCGAAGCGCGCCTGCTGCAGAACGTCGTGCGGCTCGGCGATGAGGCGGATCCCCGGCCGGTCCTCGCGCCAGACGAGCACATTGGCGACGACCTGCGGGTGCAGCGTCGGCACGATCACGGTGCTGCGCGCAACCGGCACGCCCGCGGCGCGCAGGAAGCCGAAGAACTGCTCGGCGAGCTCGGCGGTCGAGGCGGCCTTCCAGGCGTCCTTCAGCAGCCAGTTGGCGAGCGGATTGCCGTGCATGCCCTGCACGTCGGCGACGGCGGACGGCACCGCCTCCTCGCCCTCGTACAGGGCGTCGACTTTGTTGCGGTAGAAGGACAGATAGCCGCGGATCGGCTCGGCGTCGCGGTACGGCTGCTCGTAGGCCCAGGCCGCGTTTTCCACCACCCGCCCGTCCACCTTCAGCGTCCAGTAGCTCGCGTTGCCCTTGAACGGGCAATGGGTGTGGAAATCGGTCTTCTGCAGCAGGTCCATGCGGACCTCGTCCTGCGGGAAATAGTACGCGGGCGGCAGGCGCGTCTCGTGCAGGACGATCGCGCGCGCCGAATCGACGATGCGCGTGCCGTTGAACTCGATGCGGACGCGCTTCGCGCTGGGCTCGAAGCGAAGCTGGTAGTCCTGCTGCTTGGCCGTCTGCGTCATGAAGTGGCGGAGAGAGAGGGATTCGAACCCCCGGTACCCTCACGGGTACAACAGATTTCGAGTCTGCCGCAATCGACCACTCTGCCATCTCTCCGCGTGGCCGGACGAGGGCGGGATTTTATCAGGGCGGGCATCGTTCCCGGCCGTCACGGGGTTTGACCTGGAACAAGGCGGCCAGGACGCGGCATGGCAAGGTTGCGGCTCCGGAGGCCTTCGATGCGAAGACAGTTTCTTATTGCGGCGCTGGCCGGCGTGTTCGCCGCGCCGGCGCCCGCGCTGGCGCAATCCAGCGTCACGATCAGCGGGTACATGAAGATGGCGCTCGAGAACGTCAAGCTCGGCCAGAGCGTCAAGTCGCCGAACAACGAGATACGGGTGGCCGACGAGGCCTCGCGTCTGATCTTCAACGTGGTCGAAGATCTCGGCGGCGGGCTGCAGGCGATCGGGCAAGTCGACCTGCGCATCACCATGGACTCGGGCGCTCTCGCCGGATCCGGCAACAATCATATCGGCCTGCGCAGCAAGTCCTGGGGCACGCTGACCATCGGCCGGTCCGATCTGCACTACAACCTCACGCCCTCGGAAATCTCCGCCAAGGGCGGCTCCTACAAGGCGCAGAACATCGCCCTGCTCGCCTTCGCGGGCGGCGGCGGCACTGCGGTCGCCGTGAACAGCCGTACCGCGAACGTGGTGCGCTACGACTCGCCGAAATGGGACGGCTTCACGCTGATCGCCGCGTACTCGACCAACGCCCGTGCAGAGGAGGCCGACATGGCCGTCGCCGGCGTGCGCAAGGGCCGGGCGTGGAACTTCGTGCCGAGCTATACCGGCAGCAACTGGCAGGCGGGCTGGAGCCACTGGAATTCCAAGCCCGACGCCTTCGCCGCAGCCGACGAGCGCGCCGACCGCCTGTGGGGCTATTACACCTGGGGCGGATTCAAGCTGGGCCTGGCGTGGGACCGCTCCAGGCTCAAGGCGGGTGCAACCGGCACGGTCACGAGCAACCGCTCGGCCTGGACGCTGCCGCTGCGCTACGCCACCGGCAGCCACAACTTCTATGTCGAGTTCAGTAAGGCACGCGACGACAAGGCCACCGCCGCGGCCGACGGCGCGCGCATGCTTGCGCTCGCCTACGCCTACGATCTTTCCAAGCGCACTTCGCTCGGCATTACCTACGCGCGTGTGCGCAACGACCCGGGCGCGCTCTACAACCTCTACAACTCGGCGGCCGGACAGGGCAGCGCATCCGCGGCGGTCGCCGCGGGCGAGGACCCCCGCATCTGGGCGATCGCCGTGCGGCACGCGTTCTAGCGCCGCGCGGGCCTAGGAGCGCGCGATCTTCTCCATTCCGCCCATGTAGGGGCGCAGCGCCGCGGGGATCGTCACCGAGCCGTCGGCGTTCTGGAAGTTCTCCAGGATCGCGATCAGCGTGCGGCCCACGGCGAGCCCCGAGCCGTTCAGCGTGTGCACCGGCTCGGCCTTGCCTTTTTCGTTCCTGAAGCGCGCCTGCATGCGCCGCGCCTGGAAGGCCTCGAAGTTGGAGCAGGAGGAGATCTCGCGGTAGGCGTTCTGGCCCGGCAGCCAGACCTCGAGGTCGTAGGTCTTGGCCGAGGCGAAGCCGGTGTCGCCGGTGCACAGCGTCACCACGCGGTAGGGCAGCTCGAGGCGCTGCAATATCGCCTCGGCGTGCGCGGTCAGCTCCTCGTGCCCCTGCCAGGACTTCGCCGGATGGACGATCTGCACCAGCTCGACCTTGTCGAACTGGTGGTTGCGGATCATGCCGCGCGTGTCCTTGCCGGCGGCACCCGCTTCCGACCTGAAGCACGGCGAGTGGCAGACGTACTTGAGCGGCAGGCGCTCGAGCGGAACGATCTCGCCGCGCACGAAGTTGGTGACCGGGGTCTCGGCGGTGGGAATCAGGTAGAGGTCGCGCTCCTCGATCTTGAACAGGTCGCCCCTGAACTTGGCGAGGCTGGTGACGCCGTTCGCGCACTCGCCGCTCACCATGTAGGGCACGTAGACCTCGGTGTAGCCGTGCTCGCGCGTGTGCACGTCGAGCATGAACTGCGCGAGCGCGCGGTGCAGGCGCGCGACCGGCCCCTTCATGACCGCGAAACGCGCGCCGGCGAGCTTGGCCGCGGTCTCGAAGTCGAGCATGCCGAGGCCCGCGCCGACGTCGACGTGGTCCTTCGCTGCGAAATCGAACTTTCCCGGCTTTCCCCAGCGCCGCTGCTCGACGTTCTGCTCCGGCGAATCGCCGACCGGCACCGATTCGTGCGGCAGGTTCGGGATCGCATCCACGAACTCGTGCAGCTTCGCTTGGATCGCTGCGTTTTCAGCCTCCATCTGCTTCAGCTTGTCGCCGAACTCGGCGACTTGTGCCATCAGTTCCGCAACTTGTTTCTCGTCCTTCTTGGCCTTGGCTTGCCCGATCTGCTTCGAAAGCGCATTTCGTTGCGACTGGAAATATTCGGTGCTGGTTTGCACCTTCTTTCGTTGATCCTCCAATTCCCGAAATAAAGGCCAATCCAGATCAATACCCCGAGTCGCCAGGCGCTTCGCAACACCGTCGCCGTCATTTCGCAGAAGCTGGATGTCGATCATTTGCGTTTCCTGTCCGCCTCCGCGTTGCGGCGGCGAAGCTCGGCCAGCTTCTCCCTGATCTTTGCTTCCAGGCCGCGCTCGCTCGGCTCGTACCAGCGCACCTCCGGCATGCCGTCGGGAAAGTAGCTCTCGCCCGCCGCGAACGCGTCCTCCTCGTCGTGCGCGTAGCGGTAGTCCCTGCCGTAGCCGAGGTCCTTCATGAGCCGCGTCGGGGCGTTGCGGATGTGCAGCGGCACGGGGCGCGTGCCGTCCTGCGCGACGAAAGCGCGCGCCGCGCCGTAGGCGAGGTAGACGGCGTTCGACTTGGCGGTGGCGGCGAGGTAGAGCACCGCCTCGGCGAGCGCGAGCTCGCCCTCGGGCGAGCCCAGGCGCTCGTAGGTCTCGGCGGCGTCGAGCGCGAGGCGCAGCGCGCGCGGGTCGGCGAGGCCCACGTCCTCGATCGCCATGCGCACGATGCGCCGCGCCAGGTAGAGCGGGTCGGCGCCGCCGTCGAGCATGCGCACCAGCCAGTAGAGCGAGGCGTCGGCATCCGAGCCGCGCACCGCCTTGTGCAGCGCCGAGATCTGGTCGTAGAACTGCTCGCCGCCCTTGTCGAAGCGGCGCAGGTTCTTCGCCAGCATTTCTTCCACGAAAGCGCCGTCGATCAGGCCGGCGGGTTTCGCATTCTGGAGGATTTCAATCGCGTTGAGCAGGCGGCGCGCATCGCCGTCGGAGAATCCGATGAGACGCGATCGGGCTTGCTCGTCGAGTTCCACGCCCGAGCGGTGAATCAGCACCTCCAGATCCTCGGCGGAAAGGCTCTCGAGCACATAAACGGTCGCACGCGAGAGCAGTGCCGAATTCATCTCGAAGGACGGGTTCTCGGTGGTCGCGCCGACGAAGGTCACGAGGCCGCGCTCGACGTAGGGCAGGAAAGCGTCCTGCTGCGCCTTGTTGAAGCGGTGCACCTCGTCGACGAACAGGATCGTGCGCCGGCCCGCCTTTCCACTTGCGCCGGCGAGCGTCTGCTCGGCGGCATCGACGGCGGCGCGGATGTCCTTGACGCCCGAGAACACCGCGGATAGCGCGAGGAACTCGGCGTCGAAGGCCTGCGCCATGAGGCGCGCGATCGTGGTCTTGCCCGAGCCCGGCGGCCCCCACAGCACCATCGAGTGCGGGGTGCCCGACTCGAACGCGACGCGCAGCGGCTTGCCGGGGCCGAGCAGGTGCTTCTGCCCGACCACCTCGTCGAGCGTGCGCGGGCGCAGCCGGTCTGCCAGCGGCGCCGCGGGCTGCGGCTTGCCGAACAGGTCAGTCGTGCCCAAGGACATCGGCTCCCTTGGGCGGGGTGAAGCGGAATGTCCCGGGATCGATCTGCGGGTTGCGCGCCACGTTGCTGAAGCGCAGCACCGTGGTCTGGCCGAAATGGTCGATCAGCTCCATGGCCTCGACGCCGGCCACGCCCAGCCCGAGGCGGATGCGCTCGAAGCCGGACTCGCGCTCGCGCGGCTTCGCCTCCAGCCACTCGTAGCCGTCCTTGTCGCCCGCCTCGGAGAGCTCGAAGGCCTTGTCGATGTCGGTGCTGCCCGAGAGCAGCGCCGCAGGCGTGGCGCCGATCGCGCGCGCGACGCGCCGCACGGTGACCTGGTTGAGGTCCGGGTCGTGAATCCAGACGCGCTCGCCGTCGCCGACGATGACCTGCGGGTTGGGCTTGCCGTAGGTCCAGCGGAAACGCCCCGGGCGCAGGAACGTGAAGCTGCCCTTCGACTCCTGCACCAGCTTGCCGCTCTTGTCGAACACCCTCTGCTCGAAATCGGCGCGCCCCGACTGCGTGGTGCGCACATAGCTCTGAAAGCGCTCCAGGCCTGAAGAATTTGCATTCTGAAAAAATAAAACCAAAGAGAAGGCAACCAGAAGCCTCGCCATCGCGCTACTCCACTTTTGCCGGAACCAGCACTTCGCGGTTGCCGTTCGACTGCATCGGCGACACCAGCCCGGCGCGCTCCATGTCCTCGATCAGGCGCGCGGCGCGGTTGTAGCCGATGCGCAGATGGCGCTGCACCAGCGAGATGCTCGGCCTGCGCGTGCGCACCACGATCTCGACCGCCTGGTCGTAGAGCGGGTCCTTCTCCCCTGCAGGCTCGCCGTTGGCCCCGGAAGCGTCCTGTGGCTCCGCGGGCTCAAGCACCTCGTCGAGGTACTCGGGCGCGGCGAGGCTCTTCAGGTGCTCGACCACCTTGTGCACCTCGTGATCGGCGACGAAGGCGCCGTGTATGCGCTGCGGCAGCCCGGTTCCCGGCGGCAGGTAGAGCATGTCGCCGGCGCCGAGCAGCGCATCCGCCCCGGACTGGTCGAGGATGGTGCGCGAATCGACCTTGGAGGCCACCTGGAAGGCGATGCGCGCCGGAATGTTGGCCTTGATCAGGCCCGTGATCACGTCGACCGACGGCCGCTGCGTCGCGAGCACGAGGTGGATGCCGGCCGCGCGCGCCTTCTGCGCCAGGCGCGCGATCAGCTCCTCGACCCTCTTGCCGGTGACCATCATCAGGTCGGCGAGCTCGTCGATCACCACCACGATCACCGGCAATGCCTTGAGCGGCTGCGGCTCGCCGGACTCGAGGGTGTTGGGATCCTCGATGCTGCGGCCGTGCTTCTCGGCATCCAGGATCTTGTGGTTGTAGCCCGAGAGGTTGCGCACGCCGAGCCAGTTCATCAGCTTGTAGCGCCGGTCCATCTCGGCGACGCACCAGTGCAGCGCGTTCGCGGCCTGCTTCATGTCGGTCACCACGGGCGCGAGCAAGTGCGGGATGCCCTGGTAGACCGAGAGCTCGAGCATCTTCGGGTCGATGAGAAGGAAGCGTACGTGCTTCGGTTCCGACTTGTATAACAACGACAGGATCATGGCGTTGATGGCGACCGACTTGCCCGAGCCGGTGGTGCCCGCCACCAGCAGGTGCGGCATGCGCCCGAGGTCGGCCACCACGGGATTGCCGGCGATGTCCTTGCCGAGCGCGAGCGCGAGGTGCGAATGCGAGCTGGCGTAGGTTTCCGAGCCGAGGATCTCGGTCAGGCGCACCTCCTGCCGGTGCGGATTCGGGATCTCCAGCCCCATGCAGGACTTGCCCGGGATCGTCTCGACCACGCGGATCGCGACCACCGACAGCGCGCGCGCCAGGTCCTTGACCAGGTTGACGATCTGGCTGCCCTTGACGCCGACCGAGGGCTCGATCTCGTAGCGCGTGATCACCGGACCGGGATACGCCGCGAGCACTTTCACCGCGACGCCGAAATCCGAGAGCTTCTTCTCGATCAGGCGCGAGGTGAACTCGAGCGTCTCGGCGCTCACCGCCGCCGCCCCCTCCTGCGCCGGCTCGTCGAGACGTTTGAGCGGCGGCAGGGGCGTGTCGGGCAGGTGGTCGAACAGCGGCGCCTGCTTCTCGCGCTGCGCGCGCTCGGACTTGCGGATCTCGACCACCGGCGCCGCGATCACGAGCGGCGGGTGCTCCTCCTCGCGCTTGCGCTCGGCTTCCACCACGTGCGTGCGCTCGGCGCGCGCGTGCTCGCCGATTCTCTCGTCCTGGCGCCGCTCCCAGGCGCCGCGCGCGAGCGCATAGGCCGACTCGAGCAGCGCGCCGGTGACCTCGGCGACGCGCAGCCACGAGACGCTGCTGAGCAGGCTCCAGCCGATCGCGGCCGCGGCCAGCACCAGCAGCGTCGCGCCGGTGAAGCCGAGCAGGCCCGAGGTCCAGCCGGCGAGCACGCTGCCGACGATCCCGCCCGCCTCCTGCGGCAGGCCCCTGCCGAAGCCGTGCAGCCGCAGCGCTTCGAGCGCCGCGCTCGACCCCAGCAGCAGGCCGAATCCGGCCACCGCGACCCAGAGCGGCCGCGGCTCGTGCGGCGCCCGCGGGTCGAGGCGCCGGTAGCCGCGCACCACGGCGACCAGGAACAGCGCCACCCACCAGAACGCGGACCAGCCGAAAAGCGAAAGCAGCACGTCCGAGAGCCAGGCGCCCACGCGGCCGCCCGCGTTCTGCACCGGCACCGCGGTCGCGGAACGCGACCAGCCCGGATCGGCGCCCTGGTGGGTCAGCAGGATCAGCAGCAGGTAGCCGGCCGCGGCGACCAGAAACAGCCATTTCGCCTCGCGGAGCAGGCCCGCGAGCTTCGCGGGAAGTGGGGTGCCGCGCTGGGACTTCTGTGCCGCCGCCATGCCGCCGCTGGGCCGACGGGTCAGTCTGGCAGCATGATGGTGTCGCGCAACACGATGCTCGAGCCCCGCATCTCGATGTAGCCGCCCATCTGCAGGTCCTTCATCACCCGGCTCACCATCTCGCGCGATGCGCCGATCATCTTCGCGATGTCCTGCTTGGGCAGGCGCTTGGTGATCACCTTCTGGCCGTTCACGTTCTCGGACATGTCGAGCAGCAGCCGCGCCACGCGCCCGTAGACGTCGAGCAGCGCCAGGCTGCCGATCTTGCGGTCGGCCTCGCGCAGCCGGCGCACCAGGCCGCGCATCACGGCCATCGCCATCTCGAAGTTCTCGGCCAGGCAGCGGCTGAAGTCGCGCTTGGTGATCGAGAGCAGCTCGCAGGGCTCGATCGCCACCACGCTCGCCGAGCGCGGGCTGTCGTCGATCAGCCCCATCTCGCCGAAGAACTCTCCCGGGCCGATCAGGCTCAGGATCACTTCCTTGCCGTCGGCGTCGCCCATCATCACCTTGAGGCGGCCGGAGATGACGATATACAGGCAATCGATGGGGTCGCCCGCGGCCATGATCACCGAGCTGCGCGGCGCGCTGCGCCGGGTCACCACGGTCACCAGCGTGCGCAGCTGGTCGTCGGGGAAGCTGGCGAACAGCGGCACCGACTTCAGCACCGTGGTCGAAACCGTCGTGGCAATCGCCGGCATCGCTCTATGGTAGCAGAACCGCTCCCTTATACTGGCAGGATGGGAACCGCAACGAAACACGCTCGCCTGCTGATCCTCGGCTCGGGCCCGGCCGGCTACACCGCGGCAGTCTACGCGGCGCGCGCCAACCTGAAGCCCGTGCTGGTGACCGGCATCGCGCAGGGCGGCCAGCTCATGACCACGACCGACGTCGACAACTGGCCCGCCGACGCCGACGGGGTGCAGGGCCCCGACCTGATGACGCGCTTCCAGAAGCACGCCGAGCGCTTCGAGACCGAGATCGTCTTCGACCACGTCGGCAAGGCCGATCTCGGCGCGCGGCCGTTCGTGCTCGGGGGCGACTCGGCCAGCTACACCTGCGACGCCCTGGTGATCGCCACCGGCGCCTCGGCGAAGTACCTCGGCTTGCCGAGCGAGCAGAAATACATGGGCAAAGGCGTGTCGGCGTGCGCGACCTGCGACGGCTTCTTCTACAAGGGCCAGGAGGCGGCCGTGGTCGGCGGCGGCAACACGGCGGTCGAGGAGGCGCTGTTCCTCGCCAACCTGTGCAGCAGCGTGACGCTGGTGCACCGGCGCGACCGCTTCCGCGCCGAAAAGATCATGGTCGACAAGCTGATGAAGCGCGTCGCCGAGGAGAGAATCGCGCTCGAGCTCGACTCGGTGCTCGAGGAGGTGCAGGGCGATGCGACCGGCGTGACCGGGATTCGAATTGCCAACGTAAAGACGAAGAAGAGCAAGGACCTCGCGCTGAAGGGCCTGTTCATCGCCATCGGCCACACGCCCAACACCCAGATCTTCGCCGGGCAGCTCGAGATGGAGAACGGCTACATCGTGACGCGCGGCGGGTTGGGTCTGGCCAAACAGGGCGGTTCGACCGCGACCAGCGTGCCCGGCGTGTTCGCCGCCGGCGACGTCCAGGACCACGTCTACCGCCAGGCGGTGACCAGCGCCGGCAGCGGCTGCATGGCGGCGCTCGATGCGGAGAAGTTCCTCGATGGCATCGGATGAAATGCGGGACGAGTTCCGCAAGGCGGTGCGGGGCGTAAAGCCGCTCCGGCAGCCGCGCCGCGTCGCATTGAGCGGCCCGCCTCCGGCGCCGCTGGCGCGCCAGCGCCTGCGCGACGAGCTGGCTGCCCTCGCCGAGAGCCTCAGCGGCCCGGTGTCGCTCGAGAGCGCGCTGGAATCGGGCGAGGAGCTCGCCTACCTGAGTCACGGCCTGCCGCGCCAGGTGCTGCGGCGCCTGCGGCGCGGCCACTGGGTAATCCAGGACGGCCTCGACCTGCATGGCCTGAGCTGGCGCCAGGCGGCCGAGTCGGTCGCCGCCTTTCTGCGCCAGTGCGTGGCGCGCGGCCTGCGCTGCGTGCGCATCGTGCACGGCAAGGGCCTGGGCTCGCGCAATCGCGAGCCGGTGCTGAAGGCCAAGCTCAGGAAGTGGCTGCCGCAGCGCGAAGAAGTGCTGGCCTACTGCCAGGCGCCCCAGGCAGAAGGCGGCGGCGGCGCGCTACTGGTGCTGTTGAAAGCCAAACGCTAGACTGCTGCTTCGTTGGTCTCCCCGGTGCGGATGCGCACCACGTGCTCGACCGCAGTGACGAAGATCTTGCCGTCGCCGATCTTGCCGGTGCGCGCCGATTTGACGATCGCCTCGATCGCCGAGTCGACCTGCCCCTCGGTCACCACGACCTCGATCTTGACCTTGGGCAAGAAATCGACCACGTATTCCGCGCCCCGGTAGAGCTCGGTGTGGCCCTTCTGCCGGCCGAAGCCTTTCACCTCGGTCACGGTCAGGCCGGTGACGCCGACCTCGGAGAGCGCCTCGCGCACCTCGTCGAGCTTGAACGGCTTCACGATCGCTTCGATCTTCCTCATCGCGGGCTCCTCCCGGAAATCGGCCGGTACGCGTAATTCTATAATGACCGCATGGCAAAAGAGCGCCTGCGTGTGGTGGAGTCGCTCGCCGGCGTGCCGGCCACGGCATGGAACGCCATCGCCGGCGGCGATGCGGGCGCCGATCCCTTCGTCAGCCACGAGTTCCTGTCGGCGCTGATCGAGACCGGCTGCGCGAGCGCGCGCACCGGCTGGCGGCCGCAGTTCCTGCTGCTCGAGCGGGCCGGCGCCGCGGGCTACGAACTGTGCGCGGCGATGCCCCTGTTCCTCAAGACGCATTCCTACGGCGAGTACGTCTTCGACTGGGCCTGGGCCGACGCCTACGAGCGCCACGGGCTCGCCTACTATCCGAAGCTGCTGTGCGCGGTGCCCTTCACGCCCGTGGCGGGCCCCCGGCTCATTGCCGCGTGCGACGCCGATCGCGCCACGCTGCTCGCGGCCGCGCTCGAGATGGCGCGCGAGCTCTCGTCGCTGCACGTGCTGTTCCCGCCGGCAGCGGACGCCGGGCTGATGCGCAGCGCCGGGATGCTGCTGCGGCGGACCGTGCAGTTCCACTGGCGCAACGCCGGCTACGCCGATTTCGAGGACTTTCTCGCGCGCATGACGCGGCAGCGGCGCAAGAACATCCGCCAGGAAAGGCGCCGCGTGCGCGCAGCGGGGATCGCGCTGCGCTGGCTGCGCGGCGCCGAGATCGAGCGCGCGCACTGGGAATTCTTCGAGCGCTGCTACCGGCGCACCTACGCGGCGCACCGCTCGCGCCCCTATCTGAACCTCGAGTTCTTTCTGCGGCTGGGGGCCTCGATGCCGCAGCACACCTTGCTCGTGCTCGCCGAGCGCGCGGGGCGGCCGGTCGCCGCGGCATTGAACATGATCTCCGGCAAGGGAATCTGCGGCCGCTACTGGGGTGCGCTGGAGCACGTTCCGCTGCTGCATTTCGAGTGCTGCTACTACCAGGCGATCGAGTTCGCGATCGCCAACCGCTTGCAGACCTTCGAGGGCGGCGCGCAGGGCGAGCACAAGCTGTTCCGGGGGCTGCTGCCGACCGAGGCGCTCTCGGCGCACTGGCTGCGGCACCCGGCGTTCGCCAACGCGATCGAGGACTACCTGGAACGCGAGCGCGCCGGAATCGCGCGCTATGTCGACGAACTGAACGAGCATTCGCCGTTCAAGGCGGCAGAATCTGCCACTTCAATCACCATGCGGGGGACCAGATGAGACTGAGAGACAAGGTCGCGATCGTTACCGGAGCGGGCAGCGGTTTCGGCGCGGGAATCGCCAAGCGCTTCGCCCAGGAGGGCGCGGGGGTGGTGGTCGCGGACATCGGCGATGCGGCCGGGCAGAGGGTCGCGGGGGAAATCGCGACCGCGGGCGGCAAGGCGGTGTTCGTGCACGCCGACGTCACGCGCAGCCAGGACTGGGCCAGCCTGGTCGGCGCGACCCGGTCGGCGTTCGGCCGCCTCGACGTCGTGGTCAACAACGCCGGCTGGACCCACCGCAACAAGCCCTACCTCGAGGTCAGCGAGGCCGAGTTCGACAAGGTGTACGCGGTAAACGTGAAGAGCGTCTACCTGTCGGCGCTGCACGCGGTGCCGGTGTTCCGCGCGCAGGGCGGCGGCGCGTTCGTCAACATCGCCTCCACCGCGGGCGTGCGCCCGCGGCCCGGGCTCACCGTCTACAACAGCTCCAAGGGCGCGGTGATCCTGATGTCGCGCTCGATGGCGGGCGAGTTCGGCGCCGACCGGATCCGCGTCAACTGCGTCAACCCGGTATTCAGCCCGGAGACCGGCCTGTCGGCGGACTTCGCCGGCGGCGCCGTCACCGAGGAGGCGAAGAAGCGCTTCCTCGCCACCATTCCGCTCGGCCGCTTCTCGACGCCGCTCGACGTCGCCAACGCCTGCCTCTACCTCGCCTCGGACGAAGCCGCCTTCATCAGCGGCGTGTGCATCGAGGTGGACGGCGCGCGCTCGGTCTGAGCTACCGGAAGTCCGGGCCGATGCGGTCGAGCCGGTCGGTGACCAGGCACTCGACGCCCCAGCCGAGCAGCTTTTTCGCCGCCCTGCGGTCGTTCACGGTCCAGCACAGGACCGCATAGCCCGCGGCGTGGATCTCCTGCGCCAGCCGCTGGGTGAGCGAGCGGTGGTTGCAATGCAGCGCAACGCAGCCGAAGTCGCGCATCAGCTGGCGCCAATGCTTCGGCACGCGCCCCGCCAGCAGGCCGCGCGGCAGCTCGGGCGCGGCCGCCGCCGCCGCGGCGAGCGACACGGTCGAGAACGACGAGAGCACCGGGAGCAATGCTGCGCCCCGCCAGTGCGCGCGCGCGGCGAGCGCGACCGCCTCGCCGGTCCGGCGCTCGTATCCGAGCGCCGGCTTGATCTCGACGTTGGCCCACACGCCGAGCTCGCGGCAAAGCCGCGCAGCCGACTCGAAGGTGGGAATTTTCTCCTTTTTTTCTATGCTGAATTTCGACAGCTCGGCATAGGTCATCTGCGCGACCGCGCCGCGGCCGTCGGTCGTGCGGTCCACCGTCTCGTCGTGGATCAGGACCGGCGTCGCGTCGCCGGCCAGCATGACGTCGAACTCGACGCCCTCGAATCCCATCGAGGCGCCGTGGCGGATCGCGCCGAGCGTGTTTTCCGGGGCCAGCTTGCCGCCGCCGCGGTGGGCGACGATCCTCGGGTAGGGCCAGGTCATGGCTCGGACCTGTAGCGAGGCTTCAGGCGCACGTAGAGCGTCTTGTGGATTCTGGCGACGATGGCGTCGGCATCGTCCTTGATGCTGACATGAAATTCCGGGAACACCTTACCGCCTTTCTCGGCCTCCTGCCGGATCTCGGCGATGCGCCGCTCCGGAAGATGGAAGTGCGCGTGCACGGTGCCGCGGCCGGGGGAGACGTACTCGATCGCGCCCGCCTTGTCCCAGACGAGGTACTGCTCCCCGAGGTTGTGCATCAGCATGATGGCGAAAAAGGGATCCGTCATCGCGTAGAGGCTGCCCCCGAAATGCGTGCCCACGGCATTGCGGTTCAGGCGTCCGAGCTTCATCTCGACCACCACGTCGCGGAAGTCGTCCGCGAAGCTTCTCACTTTGATACCCGCGCCGAGAAACGGCGGCCACCAGCCCATGCCCCGGCGCAGCTGCGCGGCACTGAACTTCAATTGCTCACCCCTCGATGCGCTTGCCGCTCGCCGGATCGAACCAGTGCACGTTGCCGGTGTCGTAGCGCAGCGGCAGCCTGCCGGTGCGCGCGTCCACCGATGCGTGCAGCCGCGCCGCCACGCGCGCGCCCGCGCCGCCGTTGCCGCCGTTACCGCCGGGGTCGCCGATATGGCCGTAGACCAGCGTATCGGCGCCCAGCGGCTCGATCAGGTCCACCTGCACGCTGAGCATCGCTTCGGCCTCGCCGCAGGGCTCCAGGTGCTCGGGGCGGATGCCGAGCAGCTTGCCGTCGCGCGGGATCAGGTTCATCGGCGGCGAGCCGATGAAGCCGGCGACGAAAGTGGTGGCGGGCTTCGCGTAGACCTCGAGCGGGGCGCCGATCTGCTCCGCCCGGCCCGCGTTCATGACGATCATGCGCTGGGCGAGCGTCATCGCCTCGACCTGGTCGTGCGTGACGAAGAGGCTCGTCGTGCCGAGGCGCCGGTGCAGCGCCTGCAGCTCGCCCCGCATCTGCACGCGCAGCTTGGCATCCAGGTTCGAGAGCGGCTCGTCGAACAGGAACACCTGCGGCTCGCGCACGATCGCGCGGCCCATGGCGACGCGCTGGCGCTGGCCGCCGGAGAGCGCGCGCGGCTTGCGGTCGAGGAACTTGGACAGTTCAAGTATATCCGCGGCTTTTTTTACTCTCTGGGAAATGTCCTCCTTTGAAAGACCCCTGATGCGCAAACCATAGGACATGTTGTCGTACACGCTCATGTGGGGATAGAGCGCGTAGTTCTGGAACACCATGGCGATGTCGCGGTCCTTGGGCTCGAGGTTGTTCACCACCCGGTCGCCGATCGTGATCTCGCCCGCGGTGATCGTCTCCAGCCCCGCCACCATGCGCAACAGCGTGCTCTTGCCGCAGCCCGAGGGCCCGAGGATGACGATGAACTCGCCGTCGGCGATGTCCATCGACACCCCGTGGATCACCTGCAGATCGGAGGTGTAGCTCTTGCGCACGTTCCTGAGCGATACGGCAGCCATTTACTTTTCGGTCTCCACGAGGCCCTTGACGAACCATTTCTGCATCAGCAGCACGACCAGCGCGGGCGGCAGCATCGCGAGTATCGCTGTCGCCATGATGAGGTTCCACTCGTTCGTCGCGTCGCCTCCCACGATCATGCGCTTGATGCCGATCACGGTCGTGTACATCGACTCGTCGGTGGTGATGAGCAGCGGCCAGAGATACTGGTTCCAGCCGTAGATGAACTGGATCACGAACAGCGCCGCCATCGTCGTCTTCGACAGCGGCAGCAGCACGTCCCGGAAAAATCGCATAGGACTGGCGCCATCCACCCGCGCGGCCTCGGCGAGCTCGTCGGGCACCGTCATGAAGAACTGCCGGAAGAGGAAGGTCGCAGTCGCCGAGGCGATGAGCGGCACCGTAAGCCCGGCGTAGCTGTTCAGCATCCCCAGGTCCGCGATCACCTTGAAGGTCGGGATGATGCGCACCTCCACCGGCAGCATGAGGGTGACGAAGATCATCCAGAAGATGAACATGCGCAGCGGGAAGCGGAAGTAAACGATCGCGAAGGCCGAGAGGATCGAGATCGTGATCTTGCCGAGAGGGATCACCAGGGCCATCACCGTGCTGTTGACAAGCATCGTCGCCGCCGCCGCCTTGGAGCCCTTGGTCGAGCCCGCGGTGAGCACCTGCGTGTAGTTCTCCCAGAAGCGGTCGCCGGGCCAGAGCGGCATCGGCACCTGCAGGATCGCCTCGAGGGTGTGCGTCGAGGCGACGAAGGTGACGTAAACCGGGAACGCCACCAGCAGCACGCCCGCAACCAGCACCGCGTGCGCGAAGAAGGTGAGCCCGGGCCGGTTTTCGACCATGTCAGTACTGCACCTTGCGTTCGATGAAGCGAAATTGCACCACGGTCAACGCGATGACGATGAACATCAGGATCACCGACTGCGCCGAGGAGCTGCCGAGGTCGGCCGCCTTGACGCCGTCGTGGTACACCTTATAGACGAGAATCTGCGTCGCCTGCGCCGGCCCGCCCTGGGTGGTGGCGTCGATCACGCCGAAGGTGTCGAAGAAGGCATAGACCACGTTCACCACCAGCAGGAAGAACGTGGTCGGCGAGAGCAGCGGGAAGACGACGGTCCAGAAGCGCCGCGTCGGGCCCGCGCCGTCGATCGCCGCGGCCTCGATCAGCGAGCGCGGGATCGACTGCAGCCCGGCGAGGAAGAACAGGAAGTTGTAGCTGATCTGCTTCCACACCGAGGCGATCACGATCAGCAGCATCGCCTGGTCGCCGTCGAGGATCCAGTTCCAGTCGACGCCGAAGCCCTTCAGCACGTAGGTGACGATGCCGATCGAGGGCGCGAACAGGAACGCCCACAGGACGCCCGCCACCGCGGGCGCGACCGCATAGGGCCAGACGAGCAGCGTCTTGTAGGCGAGCGCGCCGCGCAGCACCCGGTCGGCCATGGCGGCGAGCAGCAGCGAGATGGCGATGCCAATGAACGCCACCAGCGCGCTGAACACCGCGGTGACGCGGAACGAGTCGAGGTAGTTGCCGTCCTTGAATAGGGCGGCGAAGTTCTGCAGCCCGACGAACTGCGTCTTCAGGCCGAAGGCGTCCTGCAGCTGGAACGAGTACCAGACGGCCTGCGCGGCCGGCCAGAAGAAGAACACCACCGTAATCGCGATCTGCGGGGCCACCAGCGCATACGGCAGCCACGCAGATCGGAATACGACCCGCTTTTCCACGGCGGGTTACCGCGGCCTACTTGTTGGCGGCTTCGAACTGCCTCAGGATCTCGTTGCCGCGCCGCACCGCTTCATCCAGCGCGGCCTTCACCTCCTTCTTGCCCGCGAACACCGCCTCCAGCTCTTCCTCGATCACGGTCCGCCCCTGCACGAAGTTGCCAAAGCGAAGGCCTTTGGAGTTCGCCGTGGGCGTCTTGTTCGTGAGCTGGCGCACGGCCATGTCGCGCCCGGGGTTCTTGCCGTAGAACCCGGACTTCTTCGTCACCTCGAAGGCCGCCTGGGTGATCGGCACGTAGCCGGTCTTGATGTGCCACTCCATCTGCACTTGCGGCCGCGACAGGAACGACATGAACTTCGCCACGCCCTTGTATTCCTCGGCCTTGCGCCCGCTCATCACCCAGAGCGACGCCCCGCCGATGACCGAGTTCTGCGGCGCCCCCTTGACGTCGTCGTGATAGGGCAGGAAGCCGATCTCCCAGTCGGTCTTTCCCGCCTTGATGATGTTGCCGAGCGCGCCAGCACTGATCGTGGCCATCGC
The DNA here is from genome assembly GCA_016177575.1 of Betaproteobacteria bacterium. Taxonomy (GTDB): domain Bacteria; phylum Pseudomonadota; class Gammaproteobacteria; order Burkholderiales; family SG8-39; genus RBG-16-66-20. Next base: position 1,458 of record JACOVA010000137.1, on the reverse strand, counting down.
GCACTCGCCGACCGCGAACCTCGTGTCGGCCTCGTTCCTGCGCCCGGCGTAGGTGAACAGGCCCTTCTTCGCCATGTCGGCGAGCATCGCGATGTGCTTGACGTGCGTCGGCGAGTTGACGGTGAACACTGTGTCGAGGCCCGCCATGCCGTTCTGCTTGGTGCCGATCGGCACGTTGTGCCAGGCGCTGAAGTTCTCGACGTGGACCCAGGACGGCCAGCCGGTGGTGTACACGCAGCTCTGGCCGGCGGCCTTGAGCTTCTCCGCCACGGCGATCAGCTCCTTCCAGGTCTTCGGCGGCACGGGCGGCACGCCCGCCTGCTTGAACTTGTTGCGGTCGATGTAGAACAGCGCCGTGGAGCTGTTGAAAGGCAGCGACAGCATGTTGCCCCGCGCATCGCTGTAGTAACCGGTCACCGTCGGCAGGTAGGCCTTGGGGTCGAACGGCTCGCCCGCCTCCTTCATCAGCACGTAGACCGGCTTGATCGCGCCCTTCGCCGCCATCATGGTCGCGGTGCCTACCTCGAACACCTGCAGCAGGTGCGGCGCCTGCCCGGCGCGGAACGCCGCGATTGCCGCAGTCATCGACTCCGGATAAGACCCCTTGAACGAGGTCACGATCTTGTAGTCCTTCTGCTCGGCGTTGAACTGGTTGGCGAGCCCGTTCAGCGCCTCGCCCAGCGCGCCGCCCATCGAATGCCACCACTGGATTTCAGTCTGCGCCTGCGCGCCGGTGGTGAACAGACCGGCACTCGCCAGCGCGGCAACTAAGAGCTTGATACGCATGATTTCTCCTCTGGATTGGGTGTCCGGTCTTGGTGCCGGGCGAAGCGCCAGTATAGCCAAACCCGGTGAAGGATTTGCGACTTATTTCTTGGCCGCGCGCCGACGGCCGGTCCGCGCCGGCACGCCCGGCTCGGCGCCGGCGCGATTGGCCTGCTCGAACCTGCGCAGCAGCGCGTTGCCCCGCTCGGCCGCATTGTCGAGCGCGAGCTTGGGCGGCGCCCTTCCGTCCCAGACGCTTTCCAGCTCCTCTTCGACGATCTCGCGGATCCTGGCGAATTCTCCCAGCCGGATGCCGCGCGACTCGCGCGAGGGCGCGTTCAGCAGCAGCTGGCGGATCGCGATCTGCTGGCCCGGGTGCACGGCGTAGTAGCCCTGGTCGCGCGTGTATTCGTAAGCGGCGCGCGTCACCGGCACGTAGCCGGTGCGCTGGTGCCACTCGGCCTGCACCTCGGGGCGCGCCAGGTAGGCCAGGAACCTCGCCACGCCGCGGTAATCGGCGCCTTTGCGGCCCGCTAGCACCCACAGCCCGGCGCCGCCGATCAGCGAGTGATGCGGCGCACCCTTCACGTCGTCGTAGAAGGGCAGCTGCGCGACGCCGAACTCGAAGCCGGCGCTGCGACGCAGCCCCGCCGAGCTCGAAGAGGCGGCGGTCAGCATCGCGCACTCGCCGCG
>JACOVA010000134.1 GCA_016177575.1 Betaproteobacteria bacterium | reverse complement strand
TCGATGCGCCTTTACTTCATGAAGATGCATTTCAAAGAGTAAAGGCAAGATCGGACGGATCCTATCGGCGCTACGCCATCACGCCCTCCGGCGTCTCGCCCATGGCGATCCCGGGCACGCCGGGCACCACCTATACGGCCGACGGGCTGGAGCACAACGAGCGCGGCACACCCTCCTCGCAGCCGGGCGATCACCTGGCGCAGATGGACAAGCGCGCGCGCAAGCTCGCGCAGCTCGATCCGGGCGGACAGTGGGCAAGCGTCGAAGGCGAGGGCGAGACCGCGCTGGTGACTTTCGGCTCGTGCACCGGGCCGGCGCGCGAAGCGCTGGCGCGCAACGGCACGGGCACCAGGCTGGTGTCGCTGCGGCTGCTCGCGCCCGCGCAACCCGGCAAATTGAAGCAGGCCCTGCAGGGCGTGAAGCGCGTGCTGGTCGTCGAGCAGAACCATGGCGGACAGTTCCTGCGCTACCTGCGCTCCGAGTACGAGCTGCCCGGCGAGGTGAAGAGCCTGCGCCGCCCCGGGCCGCTGCCCTTCCGCCCCGAGGAAATACGCAAAGCGCTGGCGAGCTGGTCATGAACGCGCCGCTTGCTGCGGCCCCGCTCGCCGCCAAGAACTTCAAGTCGGACTACAAGCCGGTCTGGTGCCCGGGCTGCGGCGATTACTCGGTGCTCTCGGCGATCACCAAGGCGCTCGCCAGCCTGGAGCTGCGCCCCGAGAACGTCGCCGTCGTGTCGGGCATCGGCTGCTCCTCGCGCATCCCGGCCTATACCGCCTGCTACGGCTTTCACGGCGTGCACGGCCGCTCGCTTCCGGTCGCCACCGGACTGAAGGCGGCGCGGCCCGACCTCACCGTGCTGGTCGCAAGCGGCGACGGCGACGGCTATTCGATCGGCGGCAATCACTTCCTGCACGCCTGCCGGCGCAACGTCGACCTGACCTACATCGTGATGGACAACCACGTCTACGGCATGACCAAGGGCCAGCCCTCGCCCACCACCGAGCCGGACTGGTCCTCCAAGCTCGCCCCCGGCGGCACCGGGCTGCGCGAGTTCCATCCGCTCGTGATCGCGCTCGCCTCGGGCGCGAACTTCGTCGCGCGTGCGTTCTCGGGCGACCCGAACGGCTGCGCCGCGCTCATCGCCGAAGCCGTGCGCCATCCCGGTTTCTCGTTCGTAGAGGTGCTCTCGCCCTGCGTCACCTTCCGGCCCGAGCAGCGCGGCTGGAAGGAAATCGTGCATCCGGCGCCGGTCGCGCCGACCGACGATCCCGCGCGCGCCGCGCGCCGCATCATGACCGACGACGGCTTCAATATCGGCGTTCTCTACAAGGGCAGCCGCAGGCCGTACGCTGCGGCAGCGGGCGCCACGCATGCGCTCGCGGATCTCGAAAAGGGTTTCCAGCTATGAAGACCGAACGCCGCACCGCTGCCGCCGAGTACGAGGACTTCATGGCGCGCGCCTACGCCATGGAGCTGGAAGCGACCGAGCGCTACGCCCAGTTCGCCGAGCAGCTCGACACGCACAACAACCGCGAGGTCGCCCTGCTGTTCCGCAAGCTCTCCGAGATCGAGGCGCTGCACGCCAAGCGCATCCTTGCCGAGATGGGCTGGCCGAGCGTGCCGGCGCTCACGCCCGCGTTCGCCTGGGAGGGCGGCGAGGGCCCGGAGACCGCGCCTTTCGACTCGCTGCACTACCTGATGCAGCCCTTCCATGCGCTCAAGATCGCGCTGCGCTGCGAGCTGCAGGCGCAGGCATACTTCAAGAAAATCGCCGCCGGCAGCGCGCCGGCGCGCGTGCGCGCAGCCGCCGTCGAGATGGCCGCCGAGGAGCGCGAGCACGTCAGGCTGATCCGCGACTGGCTCAAGCGCGTGCCGCAGCCGACCGCGGACTGGGACGAGGATCCGGACCCTCCGCGCGTGACGGAATGAGGGTCCGCCTGATTTGCCCGGCAAAATAGCGCCCGGGGCGGCTGCAGTCATCCCATAGGAGAGAGCAGATGAGAGGCCTGAAAGGCAAAACCGCGATCGTCACCGGCGGCGCGGCCGGGATCGGCGCCGCCACCGTGGCGCGCTTGCGCGAGGAAGGCGCGAACGTGGTCGTGTTCGATCTCAACGCCGAGAAAAAAGTCGACATCACCGATTACGAGGCGGTGAAGAAGGCGGTGGCCGAGGTCGGGCCGGTCGACATCCTGGTCAACAACGCCGGCTGGGACATGTTCAAGCCCTTCCTCAAGACCGATCCCGCGTTCTGGCAGAAGATCATCTCGATCAACCTGATCGGCGCGATGAACATGCTGCACTGCGTGCTGCCGGGCATGGTCGAGCGCGGCCGCGGCAAGGTGGTGAGCGTCGCCTCCGACGCCGGGCGCGTCGGCTCCTCGGGCGAGGCGCCCTACTCGGCCTGCAAGGGCGGCATCATCGCGCTCACCAAGACGCTCGCGCGCGAGCTCGCGGGCAAGGGCGTGCGCCTCAACGTGGTCTGCCCGGGGCTCACCGAAACCAACATGCTGACCGAATTCATGAAGGGCGCCGGCAACCCCGACAAGCTCGCCGAGGCCTACCGGCGCGCGATCCCGATCGGGCGCCTGGGCAAGCCCGACGACATTCCGGGCGCGATCCTCTTTTTCGCCAGCGACGACGCCGACTTCATCACCGGCCAGGTGCTCAGCGTCTCGGGCGGCCTTACAATGCACGGCTGAAAGGAAATTCCCGGCATGCCGATCTACGAATACGCCTGCAAGGGCTGCGGCCACGAGTTCGAGACGCTGGTGCGCTCGGGCTCTGCGCCCGATTGCCCGCAGTGCAGTTCTACCGAGCTGGAGAAGAAGCTCTCGGTGTTCGCCACCGCGAGCTCGGCCGGCGACGCGCCCGCCGCCGGCCCCTGCGGGACTTGCGGCAACCCCGGCGGGCCTGGTTCCTGCGCGCTTAACTGATTCGCCCAGGAAGCCCTGAAGAGCTTGCAGGGCTGCGTTTCCTCAAGACCAGAGTCGCTGCGGTAAGGATAAAGACCGCGATCGCCGCGGCATTGCCCGCGGCGCCGAGGCTCTTCACGCTTTCTCCTTCGAGGAAATTGCCGGCCAGCCGCAGCGCGAGGCTCGCGTGCAGGAGCACGAGCGGCAGGTAGAGCGCGGGGCGGTACGGAAAGCGCACGCGCAGCACCGCCGGCAGGATCACCGGCGCGTGGCCGAACACCATCGAGAAGACGAAGCCTACGAAGATCGCGTGCAGCGCCGCGTCGCGCGCGAGATCGATGGCGAGCAGGACGCCGCCGAGGGCGAGCCAGAAATAGCCGGAGAGCAAGCACAGCGCGACGTAGCGCGGCAGCGCGGTCTGCCGGACCGTCACGCGCGCGAGGTCGTAGACGAACAGCCAGAGCGCGAGCAGTACCAGCGCTGCGCCTTGCAGCATTGGATGGATGGAGAGAACGAAAACGGCGATGGCGATGATTACGAAAGCATTCCTGGAATAAACCCCCCGTTTGAGGTAGCGCGACAGCTCCAGCCGCTCGCCGCCGATGGTGAGCGCGAAGAAGGCGATCCACCAGGGCACCGGCGCCGCGCCGGCGAGCGGCAGCGCGTTGCCGGCGAGCCAGGCGAGCGCGCCGGCGAGCAGCGTGGCGGTCTCGAGCGAGGGCTGGCGGGCTACGACCATGACGCTCGCGAAGCTGAAAACCGTTGCGGCGAGAATCATGAGCACGAAGCCGGCGTGGACGAAGCCCAGAACGACGGCGATGCCACCCAGCCCGGCGCACAGGGGCGCCGCGTAGGCCCAGGTCCTGCCGAGCGCAACGGCGCGCTCGAGCGCGATGACCGTGCCGAAGAAGCCGCTCACCATCACGGCGCCGTGCAGCGCCGTCGCCTGGGGAAACGGATGATCGAAAAGCGCGAAGCGGGCGAGGCCGCCTGCCGTACCGAGCGCGAGCGAGACGAAACCGCAGACCAGCAGCGGCAGGCGCCAGATCGGCGGCACGCCCGGGTCAACCCTTCCATCCGAAGCGGCCCTGCGCTTCGGCGCTCATGCGCTCCGGCGTCCAGGGCGGGTCCCAGACCAGCTCGACCTGCACGTCGGTGCCCTCCGGAGCGAGGGTGCGGATGGCGGCCGCGGCCTCGTCGACCAGGTAGGGCGCCACCGGACAGGCGGGCGAAGTCATGGTCATCGCCACGCGCACGCGGCCCGGCGCGCTCGAGATTTCGTACACCAGGCCCAGGTCGACGATGCTCATCCCCGCTTCCGGGTCCTCGACCGTCCGCAGCGCCTGGCGGATCTCCTCGTCATCCATGGCAGCACTTCAGCGGAACTGGCGCCGTATGCCATTGATCTAGGTTAAATTGTCGCGGATGCCGCGCAATTCAGAGCCATGACCCGGCGACCGCTCCAGATCAAGACCCAGGCCTTCCTCGCCAACCTGCCGATCTTCAGCGAGATGAGCCGCGAGGAGCTCGACCGCGTCGCCGCGGCGACGCTCCCGGTGTACGCGCAGAAGGGGCAGTCGCTGTTCCAGCGCGGCGATCCCTGCTCCGGCTTCCATGTCCTGGTCTACGGGCAGGTAAAGCTCGGCTTCACCTCGCCGCAGGGCGTCGAGAAGGTGGTCGAGATCATCCGCCCGGGGCAGAGCTTCGGCGAGGCGCTGATGTTCCTGGACGAGCCCTACATCGTGTTCGCGCAGGCCCTGTCCGACTCGATGCTGCTGCACGTCGCCAAGCACGCGGTGTTCGAGGAGCTCGCGCGCGACCCGGTCTTCGCACGCCGCATGCTCTCCGGCCTGTCGCGGCGCCTGCACGGCCTGGTGCGCGACGTCGAGGCCTACTCGCTGCGCTCGGGGCAGGAGCGCGTCATCGGCTACCTGCTCGCCGACGCCGACGGCGTCCCGGGCGAGGGCAAGCCGGTCGAAGTGCACCTCACTCCCGGCAAGAGCGTCATCGCCTCGCGCCTCAACATGACCCCCGAGCACTTCTCGCGCATCCTGCACGAGCTCTCCGCCGCCGGCCTGATCGAGGTCGACGGCCGCACCGTGCGCATTCCGGACCTGGAGCGGCTGCGCGGCCACGGCGTCTGAGACCCGAAGGGCAGGCACGTCGCGATGATCGCGTCGGCGCTCAAACGCGGCAGGCAGTAGGGCCTAAGCCCAGTTTCTCCGCTCGACAAATGTGCGCGGCTCGAGCGGCCGGCCCTGCGGGTAAGCCGACGCCTCGCGCCGCGCCGACCACAGCAGTAGCGGTCCGAAGACGCGATCGAGGACGCGCGAGACGACGCCGAACTCGCTCTCGATCTCTTTTCGCAGTTCTGCGATCCGCTCGCTGATGGCCTGGTTCGAGCCTCGCAGATATCGCTCCATCGCCCACAACGTCGCGCCGTAGCCGCGCCTCAGGTTCTCGGCCTCGGCGGTGAAGCGCGCGCGCACGCGCGCGTCGCTGTCCTGGCCGTAACGTTTCCAGCCCTCGTACATGGTTCGCATGATCCGGTACAGGCTAGGGCCGTTGACGTCGTAGTCGTGTTGAAAGGCAAAGTCGAGCCAGGACTTGGAGTCGTCGCGCGCGATGTGCTCGTGCTGGAAATTGAATTTGTACTGGCCGTGGATGTCCGCCAGGTCGACTTCCTTCAATATGCGGCCCTGCTTTTCCATGCCGGCGTAAAGCGGCGTGCCCGGGAGCGGCGTGTACAGCATGAACTGGTGGCAGTCCGCGTCGTGGGCCACGGCGTGCTCGATTTGTTCGCGCATGTTCTCGGGCGTGTGATGCTCCATGCCGACGATCGTCGACCCCTGGACCCGGATGCCGTGCGACTGCAGTTCGCGGGTCAGCGCAACCGTGTCGGCGTCCTTGAGCTTCCTGTAGCCGCTCTGGGCCGACTCGAAACCCATCCACACCCACGACACACCGAGCTCGACGAGCTGGCGCATGTCGTACTTGCGGATGGCGTTCGCCGACGAGAAGACGTACATCGACCAGGCCTTGCCGTGCTTCTTCATCTGCTCGAGCAGCTCCAACGCGCGCTTCTTATAGAGCAGAAAGTTCTCGTCCATCATGAAGAACGTGCGGACTTTGAGCTGCTGTTCAACCTCGCACATGACATCCAACAGTTGCTTCCCGGTCTGGTAGAAATTGACGAACCGGCCCTTGCCGCCGAAGAAAGCCGAGGTCGCGCAGAAGTTGCAGCCCATCGGACAGCCGACCGAGGGGATGATCGTCGCGGCCGGATCGCCGCCGCCGCGCGGCGCCCTGAGACCCATCAGCCGGAACCCGAACGCCGAGCGAATCACCGGATGCGAGATCGGCGCGTCGACCGGATCGCCGAGGAACTCGCGAAACCAGCGGATGCCCTCCCCCTTGACGATGTGATCGGCGTCGAGCATGCGCTCGACCCCGGGAATCGCCGCCACGTGTCCGCCGACGACGACGGTCGATTTCGGCGAATGGTCCCGCACAAGCCGGCACGTCTCGCGCACCTTGCCGACGTTCACGATGATGCCGGAAATACCGACGATCTCGTAGTGATGGCTCTTCAGCTCTTCGACGAACCGTTCGCGCGTGGGGAAGTCGAGCAGCGTCGATGGGGCGGAGATGTTCTCCTGGATCAGCATGATGCCCCACGAGCGGTGGTGCATCCGCAGCGAGAAAGGTCCCTGCGCGCGCGTGACCTGATTGTGATAGAGCTCGAGCGGGTTGATCGCGCGGCTGCCGAACTCGTCGTCGCACGCGAAAGGGCGGAAAACCGACGTCAGGAGTACACGGGGACCTGAACGCTGTGACTGAAGCATATGTGCGCCTGCGACAAAGGCAAAGAAGGGCAAACGGTCACGAACGGACCGATCGATTCTAGCCTTTCCCTGCGCTCGCTCGACGGCGTCTTCATAACCCGCCGCGCGTGCGTCGCTTGATCCAGATCAAATTTTGCCCGGTGGAGTGCCGCTAATATTTTGCGGTGGAGCTTGTCTGTCCCGCCGGCGGCCTGCCGGCGCTCAAGGCGGCGGTCGACAACGGCGCCGACTGGGTCTATCTCGGCCTGCGCGACGACACCAACGCGCGCAACTTCCCCGGCCTCAACTTCGACCAGGATGCGCTGGCAGAGGGCCTCGTTTACGCGCATGCGCGCGGGCGCAAGGTGCTGGTGGCGATCAACACTTATCCGCAGGCGTCGAGCTGGACGCGCTGGACCGGTGCCGTCGACCGCATCGCGCGCCTCGGCGCCGACGCGGCGATCGTCGCCGACCCGGGCCTCATGGGCTACGCGCGGCGCGCGCACCCTGCGCTCGAGCTGCACCTCTCGGTCCAGGGCTCGGCCACCAGCCACGAGGCGATCAATTTTTTCCACGAGCACTTCGGGGTGAAGCGCGCCGTGCTGCCGCGCGTGCTGTCGCTCGCCCAGGTCGAGGCGATCGTGCGCCGCACGCCGGTCGAGATCGAGGTGTTCGGCTTCGGCGGGCTGTGCGTCATGGTCGAGGGCCGCTGCGCGCTCTCGGCCTGGGCCTGCGGCGAATCCCCGAACACCGGCGGCGCCTGCTCGCCGGCGCGCGCGGTGCGCTGGCAGGAGATGTCCGCCGGCCTGGAGTCGCGCCTCAATGGCATCCTGATCGACCGCTACGCGCCGGGCGAGCGCGCCGCCTACCCGACGGTATGCAAGGGGCGCTTCGCCGCCGACGGCGAGTCGTATTACGTGTTCGAGGAACCGGCCAGCCTCAATACGCTCGAGCTGCTGCCGCAGTTTCTCGCCGTGGGCGTGCGCGCCGTAAAGATCGAGGGCCGGCAGAGGAGCCCGGCGTACGTCGCGCAGGTAACGCGGGTATGGCGGGAAGCGATCGACTCGCTGGAAAAGAACTTTGCAGTGAAACCCGAATGGAGCGCGCAGCTCGCGCGCCACGCCGAAGGCAGCCAGTGCACCCTGGGCGCCTTCTCGAGGCCCTGGAAATGAGGATCGCGCTCGGTCCCCTGCAGTACTACTGGCCGCGCAGCAGCGTGTTCTCGTTTTACGAGGAGGTCGCCGCGTCCGCGGCCGACATCGTCTACCTGGGCGAAGTCGTGTGCTCCCGGCGCCACGAGCTCGAGTTCGAGGACTGGATGGAGATCGGCGGCGCGCTGGCCGCCGCGCGCAAGGAGGTGGTGATTTCGACGCAGGCGCTCACGGAATCCGAGGGCGACCTCAAGCTCGTGCGCCGCGCGGTCGCCAACGGCGTGTTTCGCGTCGAGGCGAACGACATGGGCGCGGTACGGATGCTGCAGGGCACGGCCGGCTGGGTCGCCGGTCCGCATCTGAATGTCTACAACGGCGAAACGCTCGGCCTGCTCGCGCGCCTCGGCGCTGCGCGCTGGGTGGCGCCGGTGGAGGCGACCCGCACGATGGTCTCGGATACGCTCGCCGCCTGCGCCGCCGCGGTGGAGGCCGAGATCTTCGCCCACGGCCGCCTGCCGCTGGCGTTCTCGGCGCGCTGCTTCACGGCGCGGCGCTTCAACCTGCAGAAGGAGAGCTGCGATTACCGCTGCATCGAATTCCCGGACGGCATGCTGCTGCAAACCCGGGAGAGCAGACCCTTCCTGGCGGTCAACGGCGTGCAGACCCAGTCTGCCGGCGTCTACAGCCTGATCGGCGAGTTGCCGGAGCTGCGCGCCGCCGGAGTCGGCATCGTGCGCATCAGTCCCCAGTCGGGGGACACTCCCGGATTGCTGCGCGCATGGCGCGCGGCGTGCGACGGGGAGCTCGCCGCGGCGGATGCGCGCGCGGCGCTCGCGGCCGCCGCGCCCGGAGCATTCTGCAACGGCTTCTGGCACGCGCGGCCGGGGCTCGAGGCCGCGTGATCCCGCTGCCGATTCCCCTGCCGATTCCGTGGCGGCTGGCGGCGCGGCTCGCGTCGCTGCAGGGACGGGTGCTGCGGCTCGAGCTGAAGGAGATCGGCTTCGGCCCGCAGTTCACGCTCGGTGCGTTCGGCCTGAAGCCGGCTTTCGGCAAGCCCGACGTGACGATCCGGGCGAGCGTCGCCGACTACCTCGCCCTCGCGCTGCGCCGCGAGGACCCGGACACCCTGTTCTTCTCGCGGCGCCTGGTGATCGAGGGCGAGACCGAGCTCGGCCTCGTCGTCAAGAACGCGCTCGACTCGGCCGACTGGTAGTCAGCTCTTCCTCTGGCGCAGCTCGATGTGGTT
>JACOVA010000129.1 GCA_016177575.1 Betaproteobacteria bacterium | reverse complement strand
TTCACCGCCGCGGCGCCGATCAGCACGCCCGGCCAGAACTTCGGCCCGCCGAGCAGCAGCGCCGCGAGCGCCAGCCCCGAGGGCGGCCAGACCGCGGTCGCGTAGCCGGGCGGGATCGCCAGCGTGAGCGAGAGCTTGGCGGCGACGAAATACGCCGCGGCGAGCGCGGCGTTGCCCGCCACCACGCGCAGCGCGGGGGGCATGCCGCGCCTAGGCCGCGGCCGGAAGCTTCATCAGCCGGCGCGCGTTGCCCTCGTAGATGGCATGGCGCGCGTCGGGGGAGATGTCCAGGCGCTCGATGATCTCGATCGTGGTGCGCGTGTACATCGAGCCCTTCTCCGGATCGAACGGCGCATCGGAGGCGAACAGGACGTGGTTGGCGCCGAAGAAAGCGAGCCCGCACTTGGTCGCCTCCCAGGCGCCGAACAGCGCGGTGTCGGCGTAGAACATGCGGAAATAGTCGAGCGGGCGCTGCTTGAGCTTGCGCAGCAGCTTGGTGTAATCCACGTCCGAGGTGCGCGCGCCGAGCTGGTCCCAGCCGGGGCCGACGCGGCCTTCGAAGTACGGGATCATGCCGCCCATGTGGTGGGTGATGATCTTCAGGCCAGGGTGCCGGTCGAACAGCCCGGCGAAGACGATGTGCGCCATCGCCACGCTGGTCTCGTAGGGCCAGCCGAAGGTCCACCAGATCTCGTAGTGGCTCTTCTTCTCTTTCGGGTAGTCGACGGTCTCGGCGCCGCGCGCCGGGTGCATCCAGATCGGCCGGTCGAGCTTCGCCATCAGGTCGAACAGCGGCAGCGTCTCGGGCGCGGTGAGGGGCTTGCCGAGGACATTGGTGAAGATCTGCACGCCGGCGGCGCCGAGCTCGTTGATGGCGCGCCGCGCTTCGCGCAGCAGGCCGCGCGGGTCGTTCATCGGCAGGGAGGCGACGAAGGCGGGGAAGCGGCGTGGGTGCTTGCGCACCAGCTCGGCCATGCCGTCGTTGGCGAGCTGCGCCAGGTCCGTGGCAAGCGGCGGCGGCCCGAAGGCCTCGAGCGGCGGCGAGGGCAGGCTGATCACCTGCGCGTAGTCCTCGCCGAACTGGTCCATGATGCGGAAGCGCGCGTCCAGGTCGACGATGCAGGGAATCGCGCGCACGCGCTTGTGCATGTCCTTGCCGCGCGGCGCGACCTTGAGCATGCGGTCGAAGAATTTGCGCGGAAAGAAATGGTTGAAGATGTCGAGCTTCATGTGAGGTCCTCGCCGGGCCGGACCAACGATTCGCGCCGGGCGAGCGCATCGCGCTCGAAGCCGGCGACGCGCTTGTAGCCCTCCGAGAGCGCGGCCAGCTCCGCGCCGCTGATCAGGTCTTCGATGCGCGCGAACGGCCGGTCGCCGCTGCGCTGCCAGACCTCGCGCAGGATCGCGTCCGGGGGATTGCTGCGGTTCATCAGCACCAGGTCGTTTGCCGCCTGCAGGCGGATTGTTTCATATTCCTTCAGAGCGGTTTCTACGGAGCGATTCCTCAGCAAGGCGCCCGCAAGCGCGCGCGCGTCCAGGATCGCCTGCCCGGCGCCGTTCGAGCCGCGCGGGTACATCGGGTGCGCCGCGTCGCCGAGCAGCGTGACGCGCCCGCGCGTCCACCACGGCAGCGGGTCGCGGTCCACCATCGGGTACTCAAGGATCATGTCGGCCTGCCGGATCAGCGCCGCGCAGTCGAGCCAGTCGAAGCGCCACGACGAGAACGCCGGGTAGAAGTCCTCCAGCCGCCCGCCGAGGCTCCAGTCCTGCATCACCTTGCGCGGCGACTGGATCTCGGCCACCCAGTTGACCAGCTGGCGCCCCTCGGCGTCGATGGCGTCGCGAATCGGATAGACGACCAGCTTGCCGACCTCGAGCCAGCCCGCGACCGCCATGCTCGCGCCGCTGAGGAAGGGCCGCGCGCGCGTGACCCCGCGCCACATGTCGATGCCCTGGTAGGCCGGCGGGCCCTCTCCCGGGAAGAGCCGCTTGCGCACCGCGGAGTGAATGCCGTCGCAGCCGATGACGCAGCTGCCTTGGACTGTTTCTCCGCCTTCGAAGGTGACGTTTACATGATCCTGTTTTTCTTCGAAGGAAACGCATCGATGTCCGGTGAGGAACGCGTCCTTCCCTGAACGTTCAAGAACGCTCTGCAGCAAGACCTCATGAAGATCCGCGCGGTGGATCGAGAGCTGCGGCCAGTCGTAGCCGGCGAAGCGGCCGCGCGGCTCCCGGTAGATGAGCTGGCCGAAGCGGTTGTAGAAGCGCAGCTCCTGCGTCTCCACCGCCACGCGCGCGAGGCGCTCCGCGAGCCCCAGCTCGGTCAGCTCGCGCATGCCGTGCGGCAGCAGGTTGATGCCGACGCCGAGCGGCTTGATCTCGGGCGCCGCCTCGAACACGCGGCAGCCGATGCCGGCCTGGTGCAGCGACAGCGCGAGCGTGAGCCCGCCGATGCCGCCGCCGATGATCAGGATTTCCACGCCGGGGATTCTAGCCCTTGCGCTAGACTGGGGCATGGCCGGGGTTTCGCTGCACGACATCCGCGCTGCCGCGGTGCGCATCGCCGGCGCGGTGGAGCGCACGCCCTGCGTGCGCAGCCGCACCCTCTCGCAGCTGACCGGCGCCGAGGTCTGGCTCAAGTTCGAGAACCTGCAGTTCACCGCCTCGTTCAAGGAGCGCGGCGCGCTCAACAAGCTCGCGCAGCTACCCGAAGCCGCGCAGCGCCGCGGCGTCATCGCGATGAGCGCGGGCAACCACGCGCAGGGCGTCGCCTACCATGCCGCGCGCCTCGGCGTGCGCGCGGTGATCGTGATGCCGCGCGGCACGCCGAACAGCAAGGTGAAGGGCACGCAGGTGCACGGCGCCGAGGTCGTGCTCGAGGGCGACACGCTGGCGCAGGCGGCGGCGCACGCGCGCGAGCTCGAGGCGCGCGAGGGCCTCACCTTCATCCACCCGTACGACGATCCGCAGATCGTCGCCGGCCAGGGCACCGTGGCGCTCGAGATGCTCGAGCAGGCGCCCGACATCGATGCGCTGCTGGTGCCGGTCGGCGGCGGCGGGCTCGCCGCCGGCATGGCGGTCGCGGCCAAAGCGCTCAAGCCCGGCATCGAGGTCTACGGCGTCGAATCGAGGAACTGGTGCGCGATGCACCAGCGCCTGAACGGCCTGCCGGTCGAGGTCGGCGGCGACACGATCGCCGAGGGCATGGCGGTCAGGGATGTCGGGGATTTGACGTTCTCCATCCTGAAAGCTCTTTCAGTTGAAGTGCTGCTGACAGAAGAAGAAACAATTGAGCGCGCCGTCGTCGCTTTGATCGAGATCGAGAAAACGGTCGCCGAGGGCGCGGGCGCGGCGGGGCTCGCAGCGATCCTGCAGCACCGCGAGCGCTTCGCCGGCCGGCGCGTGGGCATCCCGGTCTGCGGTGGCAATATCGACTCGCGTCTGCTTTCGGCGGTGCTGATGCGCGGCCTGGTGCGCGACGGCAGGCTGATGCGGCTGCGCGTCACTATGCCCGACGTCGCCGGCAGCCTGGCGAAGGTCGCGGCGCTGATCGGCGAGGCGGGAGG
>JACOVA010000138.1 GCA_016177575.1 Betaproteobacteria bacterium | reverse complement strand
GCGGTAGCCTGCCGCGATGGACTCCCTGATCGCCGCCGCGGCGCGCGCCCTCGTCGTCGGCGACGCGCTCGGCGCCCTCAAGCGCGTCGGCCTGCGCGACGACCCGCCGGCGCTCGCTCTGCGCGGCATCGCCATGGCCCAGCTCGGCGAGCACCCGCGCGCGCGCGCGCTCCTGCGGCGCGCCGCCCGCGGCTTCGGCGCCCACGAGGCGCTGGCGCGCGCGCGCTGCGTCGTCGCGGAAGCCGAGGTGGCGCTCGCGATGCGCGATCTGGACGGCTCGCCGCGCGCGCTGTAGGCGGCGTCGGCCACGCTCGAGGCGCACGCCGATCGCAGCAACGCGCTGCAGGCGCGGCTGATCGCGGCGCGCCGGCTCTTGCTGCTCGGTCGCCTCGACCAGGCCGCCGCCGCGCTGCCGCGCCTCGATGCGCATCGCATGCCGCCCTCCCTGGCAGCGGTGGCCGAGTTGACCGCCGCCGAGCTGGCGCTGCGATCGTTGCGCACCGGAGCGGCGCGGGCAGCACTTGCCCGCGCACACGAGGCGGCCGATCGCGCGCGTGTGCCTGCGCTCCTGGCCGAGGTGGCGGAGGCGCGGGCCGCGCTCGATCGTCCCGCCGCCCGGCGCCTCCTGGCCGGCGGCGAGCAGACGCTGCAGCTCGACGAGGTCGCAGGTCTCCTCGCGTCGGGCGCGCTGGTCGTCGACGCCTGCCGCCGCGGGTTGCGGGCCGGCTCTGTTTGGGTTCCGCTGGCGAGCCGACCGGTGCTGTTCGTACTGGCGCATGCGCTGGCTGAAGCTTGGCCTGGCGATGTCGATCGGCACGCCCTGATCGCCGGCGCGTTCCGCACCCGCCGGTCCGACGAAACGCACCGGGCGCGGCTGCGGGTCGAGATCGGCCGGCTGCGCACGCTCGTCGCGGGGCTGGCGCGCATCGATGCGACCGCGCGAGGCTTCGTCATGAAGCCGCGCAGGGCGCGCGACGTCGTCGTGCTGGCGCCGCCCATCGACGGCGATCAGGCGTCGCTGGCAGCGCTGCTCTCCGACGGCGCGGCCTGGTCGACCTCGGCACTGGCGCTGGCGCTGGGAGCCAGTCAGCGCACCGTCCAGCGCGCGCTGGTCGAGCTCGAGGCTGCCGGGCGGGTGCGCTCGATCGGGCGAGCGCGTACGCGCCGCTGGCTGTCACCGCCGCTCACGGGTTTCACGACAATCTTGTTACTCCCCGCCGCGCTGCCGCTTGCGTAAGCTTGTCTCAAAGGAGACAGGCAATGACTCGCAGGACGAGCAAAGACGTAAACGAAACACCGGCGCACGCCGCCGAGATCGTGCGTGAATACGGCCCCTTCCCCGGCGCCGACCAAATCGCCGGCGTGACCCACGACGGCCGCCGCGTCTGGGCCGCCACCGGCGCCAGGCTGCTCGCCTTCGATCCCGGGAGCGGCCAGCTCGCGCGCACGCTCGAGCGCGCCGGCGACGCCGGTACCGCCTTCGACGGCACGCACCTCTACCAGATCGCCGAAGCGCGTATCGACAAGATCGATCCGGCGACCGGCGACGTAGTGGCGTCGATCCCGGCGCCCGGCCACGGCAGCGACTCGGGCCTCGCCTGGGCCGAGGGCAGCCTGTGGGTGGGGCAGTACCGCGATCGCAAGATCCACCGCATCGATCCCGGGACGGGCGCCATTCTGCGCACCATCGAGTGCAGCCGCTTCGTCACCGGCGTGACCTGGGTCGACGGCGAGCTGTGGCACGGCACCTGGGAAGGCGACGAGAGCGATATCCGCCGCATCGACCCGCAGAGCGGCGCCGTGCTCGAGCGGCTGGAGATGCCGCGCGGCACCGGCGTCAGCGGGCTCGAGTCCGACGGGGCAGACCTGTTCTATTGCGGCGGCGGACCGAGCGGAAAGGTCCGCGCCGTGCGACGTCCGCAACGCAAGCGATGAACACGGACATGATCAAGGAGACGGATATGGAAACGCCGAAAGTGGTTTCGCACGATGAATGGCTCAAGGCGCGGCTCGAGCTGCTCGCCGCGGAGAAGGTGTTCACGCGCGAGCGTGACGCGCTGACGCGCCGCCGGATGGCGATGCCCTGGGAACGCGTGGAGAAGAGCTATGTCTTCGACACGCCCGAGGGCAAGCGCACGCTCGCCGAATTGTTCGGCGGCCGACGCCAGCTGCTGGTGCAGCACTTCATGCTCGGGCCCGGCTGGGAGCAGGGCTGCCCGAGCTGCTCTTTCATGGCCGATCACACCGACGGCATGAACGCGCACCTGGCGCAGCGGGACGTCACGCTGCTGGCCGTCTCGCGCGCGCCGCTGGCCGAGATCGAGCGCTTCCGCCGGCGCATGGGCTGGCAATTCAGGTGGGTGTCGTCGCACGGCAGCGACTTCAACCGCGACTTCGGCGTCACCTTTACGCCGGAAGAAGTGGCCAAGGGCGAGGTCCACTACAACTACGGCAAGTGGCCTTTCGCTCACGAGGAATTGCCCGGCATCAGCGTGTTCTGCAGGGACGACGCGGGCGAGGTCTTCCACACCTACTCGACCTACGGGCGCGGTGTCGAGGTGATGATGGGCACGTACAACATGCTCGACCTCGTGCCCAAGGGCCGCGACGAGGACCACCTGAGCTTCACCATGGCGTGGGTGCGTCACCACGACCGTTACGAGCCGGCGCCGGTCGCCAACCCGCGCTGATCAGCTCGGACGGAATTTGGGGAAGGCGGGCAGCGTGCCGCTGGTCTTGACCCAGCCGATGTCGTGGCTGACCCAGGAATGATGGGTCGGCGGGAATTTCGCCGGCGCATCCAGGCTGCACGTCGTGATATCGATCGTGGTGGGCCACTTTCGGGACTGGTAGCTCAGCTGCGTGCCGCACGCGGGACAGAACGTGCGGCCCACCGGCTTCGATGAACGGAAAGTCCTCGGTTTGCCCTTGGTGAATCTGAAACTCTTTCTCTCGAAGGTGACCCACGGCACCGCCGGCGCGCTCGACAGCGCGCGGCAGGTCTGTTGCCGTTCACCATGTAGCCGGCCAGGGACGCCGTGCCGCCGCTGGCGTCGAGCTTGTCGACCTTGAGCGCGTAGAGCGTGAAGACGTAGCGGTGCGGCTTGTCGCCCACCGGCGGGCAGGGGCCGCCCCAGCCGGGGCCGCCGAAGTCGGTGTTGACGTGCGCCGCGCCGGCCGGAAGCTTCGAGCCGTCCGCGCGGCCCGCGTCCTTCTCCAGCCCGCTCGCCGAGGCCGGAATGTTGAGCACCAGCCAGTGCCACCAGCCGGCGCCGCCCGTGGGCGCGTCGGGGTCGTGGCAGAGCAGCGCGAAGCTCTGCGTGCCTGCGGGCGCGCCGGTCCACGCGAGCGCGGGCGAGAGGTTCCGGCCGGTGCAGCCGAAGCTGTTGAACACCTGCTCCATGCCGATCGTGCCGTTGGCCCGGAAATCCGGGCTCTTGAGCGTGAAAGGGACTTTCTTCTTCCTGGCCATCGGTTGCCTCCGTGATTTCAGGCCGCGTCGCAGAGGCGCGGCAGCACCATGCTGATGGAATCGTTGAAGACCGCGTCGGCGATGTCGTCGAACGGCGTCGGCTCCGCGTTGATGATCACGATCCGTGCGCCCACCGCCTTCGCCGCCGGCACCGCGCCGGCGATCGGGTAGACCTGCAGGCTCGTGCCGACCGACAGGAAAACCTCGGCCTCCCCCGCCACGCGCAGCGCGCGGTCGATCACCTCGGGCACCAGCTGCTGGCCGAACGAGATGGTCGCGCTCTTCAGGATGCCGCCGCAGTCGCGGCACGCCGGATCGTCCTCGCCGGCGCGCACGCGCTCGAGCGCCTTCTGCATCGGCGCGGTCATGCCGCAGCTCATGCACACCACCTTGCGCATGGTGCCGTGCACCTCGATCACGCGCTCGGGCGAGTTGCCGGCAAGCTGGTGCAGCTCATCGATGTTCTGCGTGATGAGCGCGTGCAGCTTGCCGCGCTGCTCGAGCGCGGCGAGCGCCAGGTGGCCCGCATTGGGCCTGGCGCTCCACGCCGTGTGGTCCATGCGCGCCTGCCATGACGCCTTGCGCACTTCCGGGTCGGACATGTAGTAGTGGATGTTGGAGAGCTTCTCGGCCAGCGGATTCCGGGTCCACACGCCCTGCGGTCCGCGGAAATCGGGAATGCCGGAATCGGTGGAGATGCCCGCGCCGGTGAGCGCAACGACACGCCCCGCCGCTGCGATCCACTGCCTGACTTGATCTATTTCTGTTCCGAGGTTGACCATTCAACGCATAGTCTAAACTCCTGAAATGCAGCCGCAGATAAAAATCGCGGACCTGACGGTAAACCGGCTCGGCTTCGGCGCCATGCGCGTCTGCGGCCCGCAGGTCTGGGGACCGCCGCGCGACCGCGCCGCCGCGCACCGGGTCCTGCGGCGGGCGATCGAGCTCGGCGTCGACTTCTTCGACACCGCCGACAGCTACGGCCCGCACGTCGACGAGGAGCTGATCGCCGAGGCGCTGCACCCCTACCCGAAGGGCCTGGTGATCGCCACCAAGGGCGGCCTGCTGCGCCCGCGCCCCGCTGCCTGGGACCCGGACGGGCGGCCCGCGCACCTGCAGCGCGCGCTCGAAGGCAGCCTCAAGCGCCTCAGGCTCGAGCGCATCGACCTCTACCAGCTGCACGCCCCCGATCCCAAGGTGCCGTTCGCCGATTCGGTGGGCGCGCTCGCCGACGCGCAGCGCGCGGGCAAGATCCGCCACGTCGGCCTCTCCAACGTCAGCGTCGCGCAGCTCGAGCAGGCGCGCAAGATCTGTCCGATCGCATCGGTGCAGAACGAGTACAACCTCGGCGACCGCTCTTCCGAGGACGTGCTGAAGGCGTGCGAGCGCCTTGGAATCGCCTTTCTGCCCTGGTATCCGTTAGGGGCGGGTCAAGTTCTGAGGAAGGAAAAAATCAAGTCGATCGCTAAAACGCTCAAAGCAACCCCGGCCCAAGTCGCTCTTGCCTGGCTGCTGGCAAAGTCGCCGGTGATGCTGCCGATCCCCGGCACCGCTTCGATTCCGCACCTCGAGGAGAACGTCGCCGCAGCGGCGCTCGAGCTGCGCGCCGCGGACCTCGCGGCGCTCGATTGACCGACAGGAGACAGGCATGACATCCGCTCCGACCGCCGTGCCGCAGGCCGGCTTCGACCAGCGCGCGCGCTACGAGGCGCTCATGGACGTGGTGCGCAGCCGCATGACCTCGCGCCAGTTCGACCCGGGCTACGTGGTGCCGCGCGAGCACTACGAGCTGATCCTCGAGGCCGCGCGCCACGCGCCCTCGGGCGCCAACACGCAGCCCTGGCACTACATCGTCGTCACCAGCGCGGACACCAAGCGCAGGATCGCCGACTACTTCGTCGACGAGCAGCGCCGGCGCGCCAAGCTGAAGATGAAGTTCCCGACCCCCAACTACCGCGGCCTGGAGAGCGCGCCGGGCATGATCGTGATCGCCTCGGACTTCCGCTGGACGCGCGCCTTCCCGGTGCTGATGGACGGCTCGGAGCTCGACCGCCAGTACCACGCGAACGCCGAGCGCATCCTGCTGCAGAGCGTCGCCGCCTCGACCATGTCGGCGCACCTGGCCGCCGCGGCGCTCGGCTACGGCGTGTGGTGGGTGACCGCGATCGGCCAGGAGAACGCGCAGAAGGCGCTCAAGCCGCTGCTCGGCGTGCCCGAGGAGATCGCGGTGATCGACATCTTCTGCTTCGGGCCGCCCGCCAAGCCGCCCTACAAGCGCTGGAAGAAGACGCTCGCCCAGATCGCCAGCTGGGAGCGCTTCGATGCGGCGCAGTACATGAGCCTCGAGCAGATCGATGCCTGGGTGCACGAGACGCGGCACAAGGTCATGTACCGCGACGAAGGCAGGATCGACTAGGCTTGCCGCCGCCGGCCCGGCGGCCTGATCCACGTCAAGCCGATAGGTCGCGGCGCCTCAGCGCGCTTCGAGCGCCGCGCGCGCGATGGCGGCCGCGTCGACGCCGAAGTGCCGGCGCAGCCGTGCGCGCGTGTCGCTGCGCCCGAAGCCGTCGGTGCCCAGCGCGACCATCTTCGCGCGCACCCCCGGCCGGATCAGGTCGGGAAGCGCGCTCACGTAGTCGCTCGCCGCGATCACCGGCCCCGCCGCGCCCGCGAGGCATTTGCCGATCCAGGCCGGGTCGCGGCGCAGCTCGGACCAGCTGGTGACGCTCCAGACGTTGGCGGCGAGCCCATGCTCGCGCTCGAGGATCGCCGCGGCGGCTTCGCACTCGCGCAGGATCGCGCCGCTGCCCAGCAACTGCACCTGCGCGCCCTGCGCGCCGCGCAACAGATACATCCCCCGCAGGATACCCTCCTCCGCCCCCGGCGGCATAGGCGGGTGCGCGTAGTTCTCGTTCATCACCGTGAGATAGTAGAACACGTCCTCCTGCGCTTTCAGCATGCGGCGCACGCCGTCCTGCACGATCAGGGCGAGCTCGTAGTCGTAGCAGGGATCGTAGGCCCTGCAGCCGGGAACGGTCGCCGCGACCAGCTGGCTCGAGCCGTCCTGGTGCTGCAGCCCTTCGCCCGCGAGCGTGGTGCGCCCCGCGGTCGCGCCGAGCAGGAAACCGCGCGAGCGCGAGTCGGCCGCGGCCCAGATCAGGTCGCCGATCCTCTGGAAGCCGAAGCAGGAATAGAAGATGTAGCAAGGCAGCATCGGCAGGCCGTGGCAGCTGTAGGAAGTCGCCGCCGCGATCCACGAGCACATCGCCGCCGCCTCGTTGATGCCTTCCTCCAGGATCTGCCCGTCGCGCGCCTCCTTGTAGTAGAGCAGCTCTTCGTGGTCCTCCGGGTCGTAGAGCTGGCCGACCGACGAGTAGATGCCGACCTGGCGAAACAGCGACTGCATGCCGAAGGTGCGCGCCTCGTCGGCGACGATCGGCACCACGCGCCGGCCGACCGCCGGGTCGCGCAGCAGCTGCGAGAGCAGCTGCACGAACGCCATGGTCGTCGAGTGCTCGCGCGCCGAGCCCTTGAGGGCGAGCGCCGGCGCCTCGAGCGCGGGCGCAGCGGCCGAGCGCGCCGGCAGGTAGCCGCCGAGCGCCTGGCGGCGCGCGTGCAGGTATTTCATCTCCGCGCTCTCGGGCGCCGGCCGGTACCACTGCAGCGCGCTCACCTGGGCATCGGTCAGCGGCAGCGCAAAGCGGTCTCGGAAAGCGACCAGCGCCTCGTCCTCGAGCTTTTTCTGCTGGTGCGCGCCCATGCGCCCCTGGCCCCAGTGGCCCATGCCGTAGCCCTTCTTGGTCTGCGCGAGGATCACGGTCGGCCGGCCACGGTGGCGCGCCGCCGCCGAGTAGGCGGCGTAGATCTTCACGCAATCGTGGCCGCCGCGGCGCAGGCGGTCGATGTCGTCGTCCGAGAGGTGCGCGACGATCGCCTGCAGCTCGGGGTACTTATTGAAGAAGTGCTCGCGGTTGAAGCGACCGTCGGTGGCGGCGTACTTCTGGAACTCGCCGTCCACCGTCTCGTGCAGGCGCTTCAGGATCACGCCCTCGTGGTCGCGCGCGAACAGCGGGTCCCAGTCCGAGCCCCACAACACCTTGGTGACGTTCCAGCCGGCGCCGGCGAACAGGCCCTCCAGCTCCTGGATCACCGAGCCGTTGCCGCGTACCGGTCCGTCGAGGCGCTGCAGATTGCAGTTGACGACGAAGATCAGGTTGTCGAGCGCTTCGCGCGCCGCGAGCGACAGGCCCGCGAGCGACTCGGGCTCGTCCATTTCGCCGTCGCCGACGAAGCACCACACTTTGCGACCGGCGGTGTCGAGCAGGCCTCGGTCGGCGAGGTAGCGCATGAAGCGCGCCTGCATGATCGCCTGGATCGGCCCCAGCCCCATCGAGC
>JACOVA010000128.1 GCA_016177575.1 Betaproteobacteria bacterium | reverse complement strand
GTGCTCGAGCCCGCCACCGGCAAGGTGCTCACCGAAGTCGGCTTCGCCGACGCCGAGGACGTGGCGGAGGCGGCGAAGAGCGCCGCCGCGGCGCAGCCCGAATGGGCTGCGGCGAGCGCTGAGCAGCGCGCCGCAGTGCTGCGGCGCGCGGCGCAGCTGCTGGAGGCGCACGCCGATGCACTGCGTCCCTGGATCGTGCGCGAGACGGGCTCGATCCCGCCCAAGGCGGACTTCGAGCTGCACATGGTGAGCGGCATCCTGCTCGAAGCCGCGGCGATCGCCACGCAACCGCCGGGCCTCATGCTGCCCTCGGGCCCGAAGCGCATGAGCATGGCGCGGCGCGTGCCGCACGGCGTGGTCGGCGTGATCTCGCCGTTCAACGCGCCGCTGATCCTGTCGGCCCGAGCGGTCGCTCCGGCGCTCGCGCTCGGCAATGCGGTGGTGCTCAAGCCCGACCCGAGCACGCCGGTCACGGGCGGGTTCATGCTGGCGCGCCTGTTCGAGGCCGCGGGGCTGCCCGCGGGGCTGCTGCACGTGCTGCCCGGCGACGCGGCCGTGGGCGAGGCGATGATCGCCGACCCGAACGTCGCCATGATCTCGTTCACGGGCTCGACGGCGGCGGGCAGGCGCGTCGGCGAGCTCGCCAGCCGCAGCCTTAAGCGCGTGACGCTCGAGCTGGGCGGCAAGAACTCGACCATCGTGCTCGACGACGCGGACCTCGAGGTCGCGGCCTCCAGCGCCGCCTGGGGCGCGTACCTGCACCAGGGCCAGATCTGCATGGCGACCGGCACGGTGCTCGCGCAGCGCAAAATCGCGCGCGACCTGACCGAGCGCCTGGTGGCGAAGGCGAAGCACCTGCCGGTGGGCGATCCGAGCGCCGGGCAAGTGGCGCTGGGGCCGATCATCAACGGCCGGCAGATCGAGCGCATCGACGGCATCGTCAAGGACGCCGTCGCCAAGGGCGCGGTGCTGCGCGCCGGCGGCACTTACGAAAAGCTCTTCTACAGCCCGACCGTGCTCGAGAACGTCACGCCTGCGATGCGCGTGTACACCGAGGAGGTCTTCGGTCCGGTGCTCTCGGTCGTGACCTTCGACACCGACGAGGAGGCGATCGCGCTCAACAACGCCACCGAGTACGGGCTCTCGACCGGCGTCATCACGCAGTCGGTCGAGCGCGCGATGAACTTCACGGCAAAACTGAAGAGCGGCATCATCCACATCAACGACCAGACGGTCGCCGACGAGCCCTGGGTGCCCTTCGGCGGCCGCGGCGCCTCGGGCAACGGCGGGCGCCACGGCGGCGCGGCCAACTGGGAGGAGTTCACCCAGTGGCAATGGGTCACCATCCAGGACCGCGCAACCCCTTATCCGTTCTGAAAAATCGGGCTGTAACGAAACGGTAATCCGCGCCGCCTAGACTCGCTGCCGTCAACCACGGGAGAGACGAGTCATGAAACTGAAGTACGCGGTCCAAGCGCTGGCGCTCGCCGGCGTGGTGGTCGTGGCACAGTCGGCGCACGCGCAGCTGGTCAAGATCGACGGCTCGAGCACCGTGTATCCGATTTCCGAGGCGGTCGCCGAGGAATTCCAGAAGGCAAAGAAGGGCGCCATCAAGGTGACGGTGGGAATTTCGGGCACCGGCGGCGGCTTCAAGAAGTTCTGCCGCGGCGAGACCGACGTCTCGGACGCCTCGCGCCCGATCTCGGCCAGGGAGATGAAGGCCTGCGGCGAGGCCGGCATCAAGTACATCGAGCTGCCGGTGGCGTTCGACGCGCTCACGGTCGTGATCAACCCGAAAAACACCTGGATCAAGGAACTCAAGGTCGAGGAGCTGAAGAAGATGTGGGAGCCCGGCGCGCAGGGCAAGGTCACCACCTGGAACCAGGTCAATCCTGCCTGGCCCAACGCCCCGCTCAAGCTCTTCGGGCCCGGCGCAGACTCCGGCACCTTCGACTACTTCACCGACGCCATCAACGGCAAGGAAAAGGCGAGCCGCGGCGATTTCACTGCGTCGGAGGACGACAACGTCCTGGTGCAGGGCGTGTCGCGCGACGTGAACGCGCTCGGCTACTTCGGCCTCGCCTACTACGTGGAGAACAAGGACAAGCTGATGGCGGCGCCGATCGTCAACAAGGGCGCGTCGAAGGCGGTGGCGCCGTCGCTCGAAACCGTGATGGACGGCAGCTACCAGCCGCTCGCGCGCCCGATCTTCATCTACGTCAGCGACAGGTCGATGAACAGGCCGGAGGTGAAGGAGTTCATCGAGTACTACCTCAGGCACGCGCCGACGCTCGTCAAGGAGGTCGGCTACGTGCCGCTATCGGCGCAGCACTACAGCCAGGCGCTGAAGAATTTCTCGTCGAAGAAGCTCGGCACCGGCTTCGGCGGCAAGAACGAGGTCGGCGTCCGTGTCGAAGAGCTGCTCGCGCGCGAAGGCAAGCTTTGAGTCGACACGGCGAAGCGCCCGCGGCGCTGCCGCGGGCGTTTTTCGTTCATAATTCACGTTTCCATTCCGCCATGGCGAGCGTCTCCGGCGAAGTGACCTCGGTTCTGCAACCGGCCAGCCAGAACGCGCGCCTCGCGCGCCGGCGCTCCAGGTTCATTCGCGAGAAGGCGATCGAGTCGGTCCTGTTCCTCGCCGCGCTGGTGTCGGTATTCACCACGCTCGGCATCGTCTATATTCTGGTCGCCGAGTCGGTGGTGTTCTTCGAGCAGGTGAGCCTCTGGGATTTCCTCACCGACAACCAGTGGACGCCGCTGTTCGACGATGCGCACTTCGGCATCCTGGTGTTGTTGTCAGGAACGCTGACGAGCTCCGCGGTTGCGCTCATCATCGCGATTCCGCTCGGCACCGTAATCGCGATCTACCTGTCGGAGTTCGCCCCGTTCTCGATCCGCGAGATCGCCAAGCCGTTCCTCGAGCTGCTCGGCGGCGTGCCGACGATCATTTACGGCTATTTCGCGCTGCTCTTCGTCACCCCGCTGCTGCAGTGGTTCTACCCGGCCCTTCCCGGCTTCAACCTGCTCTCGGCCGGCATCGTCATGGGCATCATGATCATCCCGTATGTCGCCTCGATCAGCGAGGACGCGATGCGCGCGGTGCCGATGAACCTGCGCGAAGGATCGTATGCCATGGGCGCGACGCGCTTCCAGACCGCGACACGGGTGGTGGTTCCGGCGGCGATCTCGGGGATCGCCTCGGCCTACATTCTCG
This sequence comes from Betaproteobacteria bacterium, assembly GCA_016177575.1. GTDB lineage: Bacteria > Pseudomonadota > Gammaproteobacteria > Burkholderiales > SG8-39 > RBG-16-66-20. The sequence continues at coordinate 11,539 of JACOVA010000128.1, read as the reverse complement.
GCATCTCGCGCGCGGTGGGCGAGACCATGATCCTCGCGGTGGCGGCCGGGATGCAGCCCAATCTCACCTTCAACCCGCTCGAGCCGGCGGCGACCATCACCGCGTTCATCGTGCAGGTGGCGCTCGGCGACCTGCCGCACGGATCGATCGGCTACCAGACCATCTTCGCCGCGGGCCTGACGCTGATGCTGTTCACGCTCGCCTGCAACATCGCCGGGCACATGCTGCGCAAATCCTTCCGCGAGGCGTACTGATGCCCAACGCCCGGGACCTCGTGGCCATCCGCGCGCTGATCGCCAGCCACAAGCGTTGGGACATGCTGTTCGGCGTGGTGGGGCTGGTGGCGCTGATGATCGGCGTGCTCACCTTCGTCGCGCTGTTCGCAGACATGGCGATCGACGGCATCCCGCGCCTGAACTGGGATTTCCTGACCAGCTTCCCCTCGCGCAAGCCGGCTCAGGCAGGCATCCTGTCGGCGTGGGTCGGCACCGCCCTGGTGATGCTGGTGACGGCGTTCTTCGCCGTGCCGCTCGGCGTCGCCGCGGGCCTGTATCTCGAGGAGTACGCGCCGAAGAACTGGATGACCGACATCATCGAGATCAACATCACCAACCTCGCGGGCGTGCCATCGATCGTGTACGGGCTGCTCGCGCTCGGGCTGTTCGTCTACCAGTTCGGGCTCGGCCACAGCGTGCTCGCCGCCGGGCTGACGCTCGCCCTGCTGATCCTGCCGGTGGTGATCGTCGCCACGCGCGAGGCGATCCGCTCGATCCCGCAGGGCATCCGCGAGGGCGCCTACGCGCTCGGCGGCACCCAGTGGCAGGTGTGCAAGGACCACATCATTCCCTATTCGATGCCGGGCATCCTGACCGGGGTGATCATCGGCATGGCGCGCGCGATCGGCGAGACCGCGCCGATCATCACCATCGGCGCGCTCACCTTCATCGCCTTCCTGCCGGCCCCTCCGCTCAAGCTCGAGCCGCCGTTCGTCAGCTTCGACTGGCTGTTCTCCGGCTTCACCGTGATGCCGATCCAGATGTTCAACTGGACCTCGCGGCCCGAGGCGGCTTTCCTGCAGAACGCCGCCGCCGCCGGCTTCGTGCTCGTGATCATGACCCTGGCGATGAACGGATTCGCGATCTACCTGCGCTACCGCCTGCGCAAGAACATCAAATGGTGATCCATGGCTGCCGTGCACATTGCCCCGAACATTGAGCCGCGCGCCGACGCCGGCAAGCCGGTGCCCAAGGCGGAGGCGCGCCGCCTGAGCTTCTACTACGGCGCCTTCCGCGCGCTCAAGGACCTGGATCTGGTCGTGCACGAGAACCGCGTCACCGCGCTGATCGGGCCTTCGGGCTGCGGCAAGTCCACCTTCCTGCGCTGCTTCAACCGCATGCACGATCTGTATCCGGGCAACCGCTACGAGGGCGAGATCCGCCTCTATCCCGACGACACCAACTTGCTTGCCGCCGGCGTCGACCCGATCGAGGTGCGCATGCGGCTGTCGATGGTGTTCCAGAAGCCCAATCCGTTCCCGAAGTCGATCTTCGAGAACGTCGCCTACGGCCTGCGCGTGCGCGGCGAGCGCTCGCGCCGCGTGCTCGGCGACAAGGTCGAGGAGGCGCTGAACGGCGCCGCGCTCTGGAGCGAGGTCAAGGACCGGCTCGACGATCTGGCCTTCAACCTGTCGGGCGGGCAGCAGCAGCGGCTGTGCATCGCGCGCGCGCTCGCCACCGATCCGGAGATCCTGCTGTTCGACGAGCCGACCTCGGCGCTCGACCCGATCGCCACGGCGAGCATCGAGGAGCTGATCACGGACCTGAAGAAGAAGGTGACGATACTCATCGTCACGCACAACATGCAGCAGGCGGCGCGGGTGTCGGACTACACCGCCTACATGTACCTCGGCGAGCTGATCGAAGTCGGCAGGACCGACGAGCTGTTCATCAAGCCGAAGAACAAGCAGACGGAAGACTACATCACCGGCAGGTTTGGATGACACATCCACCGATGCGTCATGGCGGCTAGGGGGCGACTATGGGCATGACCGAGCACATCTCCAAGCAGTTCGAGGCCGATCTCGACACCACGCGCACGCGCGTGCTGCAGATGGGCGGCCTGGTGGAGGCGCAGATTCTCGCGGCCATCAACTCCTACGCCACCGGGGCTCCCGACCTGATCGCGCAGGTGATCGAGAACGACGCGCGCGTCAACGGCTACGAAGTGGCGATCGACGGCGCCTGCGGCCAGCTGCTGGTGCGCAGGCAGCCGGCGGCGATCGACCTGCGGCTCATCATGGCGATCAGCAAGATCGTCACCGACCTCGAGCGCATGGGCGACGAGGCGAAGAAGATCGCCCGCATGTCCAAGCGCATCCACGAGCATGGCACGCACCAGGCGCAGCGCTTTCCGGCGATCCGGCACGCCGCCCAGGTGGCGGTGAAGATGCTGCGCCAGGCGCTCGACGCTTTCGCGCGGCTCGACGTCGCGAGCGCCGCCGAGGTGCTGAAGGAAGACTCGGAGATCGACAGTGAGTTCAAGTCGGTGCTGCGCCAGTTGATCACCTACATGATGGAGGATCCGCGCACCATCACGTCCGCGCTGGAGACGGTGTGGGTGGCGAAGGCGATCGAGCGCATCGGCGACCACTCGAAGAACCTCGCCGAGCAGGTGATCTACATCGTCAAGGGAACCGACGTGCGCCACACCTCGTTCGCCGACGTCGAGCGCGAGATCGCCAGGGAGTAAGCGCAAGCATGCCCGCCTCGGTATTGATCGTCGAAGACGAGCCGGCGATCCTCGAGCTGATCGGGGTGAACCTGGAGCACGCCGGCTACGAGACGCTGCGCGCGGCGAGCGCCGAGGAGGCCAATCGCCTGCTGGGCGAGGTGCTTCCCGACGTGGTGCTGCTCGACTGGATGCTGCCGGGCCAGTCCGGGCTCGCGCTCGCGCGGCGGCTGCGGGGCGACGCGCGCACGCGCGAAATGCCGCTCATCTTCCTTACCGCCCGCGCCGGGGAGCCGGACAAGGTCGCGGGGCTGGAGGCGGGCGCCGACGACTACATCACCAAGCCCTTCTCGACCAAGGAGCTGGTGGCGCGCATCCGCGCGGTGCTGCGCCGCAGGAAGCCGCAGCACGGCGAGGCGCCGGTCGAGATCTCGGGCCTGCGGCTCGACCCGGTCGCGCACCGCGTCGCCGGCGGCGGCCAGGCGCTTGCGCTCGGGCCGACCGAGTTCAGGCTGCTGCATTACCTGATGACGCACCCCAACCGCGTCTACTCGCGCGCGCAGCTGCTCGACGAGGTCTGGGGCGATCACGTCTTCATCGAGGAGCGCACGGTGGACGTGCATATCCGGCGGCTGCGCCAGGCGCTTGCGCCGAGCGGCCACGACGCGCTGATCGAAACGGTGCGCGGCAGCGGCTACGCGCTGCGCGCCGAGTCGGCGGCGGTGAGCCGCGGCTGAGGGCGCAGCGGTGACCGGCCTCGCCATCGGCCTCGCGATCGTCGCGGCGCTGCTGGCCTTCGGCCTGGCGCGCGAGCGGCGCGAGTTCCGCAAGCTCAGGCGCTGGGCGTCGCAGTCGCGCCTGGCCGAGGCCCCCGAGGGCAAAGGCCATTGGGGCGAGGTGTTCGAGCTCCTGAACCGGCACCGCCGCGCGACCCTCAAGCGCCGGCGCCAGCTCGCGCAGCTCATGGTGCGCTCGCGCCGCGGCGCGCAGGCGCTGCCCTACGGTGTCGCGGTGCTCGATGCGCAATACCGCCTCGACTGGAGCAACGAGGCCGCGCGCGATCAGCTGGGCCTGGACCCGGAGCGCGATCGCGGCCAGCCGATCGGCAACTTCGTGCGCGAGCCCGAGTTCGTCGAATACCTGCGCGCAGGCGATTTTTCGCACCCGGTGCAGCTGCAGGCGAGCGGCCGGCAGGCGCGCATACTGTCGCTGCAGGTCGTCGACTTCGGCGCCGAGGAGCACCTGCTGCTGTCGCAGGACGTGACCGGGGCTGCGCGGCTCGAGGCGATGCGGCGCGACTTCGTCGCCAACGTCTCGCACGAGCTGCGCACGCCGCTCACGGTGCTGGCCGGATTCCTGGAGACGATCCGGGACCTCAAGCTCGACGCCTCGCGGGTGCGCGATTACGTCGCCCTGATGGCGCCGCAGGCCGAGCGCATGAAGCGCTTGATCGAGGACCTGCTGACGCTCTCGGCCATCGAGCATGCGCCCGCGCCGCCGCCGGCCGAGCGCGTCGCGCTCAAGCGGCTGCTCGAGCGCGTGCGCGCCGAGGCGCAGGCGCTGTCGGCGGGCCGCCACCGCATCAGCCTCGAGGTCGCCGGCGCGCACGACCTCGTCGGAGCCGAGAGCGAGATCGCGAGCGCATTCGTCAACCTGGCCTCCAACGCCGTGCGCTACACGCCCGCCGGCGGCGAGATCCGCCTGCGCTGGCGCTCGGACGGCGAAGGGGAGTTCTCGGTCGAGGATACCGGCATCGGCATCGACGCGGAGCACCTGCCGCGGCTCACCGAGCGCTTCTACCGCGTCGATCGCAGCCGCTCGCGCGAGACGGGCGGCACCGGCCTGGGGCTCTCGATCGTGAAGCACGCGCTGGCGCGCCACCAGGCGAGCCTCGCGATCGAGAGCGTGCCCGGCAAGGGCAGCCGCTTCGCTGCGCGGTTTCCGGCGTCGCGGCTGGTGGCAGCGGCGCAGAAAGTGGCGGGCTAGCGATGGAGCTCATCCTGTGGCGGCACGCGGACGCGGCCGAGGGCGGCCGCGACCTCGAGCGCAAGCTCACCGCGAAAGGGCGCAAGCAGGCAGCGCGCGTCGCCAAGTGGCTGCTCGCGCGGCTGCCGTCGCGTTTCACCGTGCTCGCGAGCCCGGCGCGGCGCGCGCAGGAAACGGCCGCCGCGCTCGGAGTGCCGTTCAAGACCGTCGAGAAGCTGGCCCCGGGCGCGAGCGTCGAGGACATTCTCGCGGCGGCGGACTGGCCCGCGCGCAGCAAGCCGGTGCTCGTCGTCGGGCACCAGCCCGACCTCGGCATGGCGGTCGCATATCTCGTTGCGGGCGCGCGTACCGGCTGGTCGATCAAGAAGGGCGCCCTGTGGTGGCTTGAGGACCGCGCGCGCGACGGCGAGGGACAGGTCATCGTGCGGGCCGTGCTCGGGCCCGATCTCGTCTAGGCCGGCCCGCTCAGCCCCTGAGCTGGGCCACCTTCTTCTCCGAGAGGCCGTTGACCGCGAGCTTCATGCCGATCGCCTTCCAGTGCTCGGTCTCGGTCTCGAGCGCCGCTGCGGTGAGGGGGTTTTCCTCGAGCCAGACCTGCGGCAGGTCGAGCGCGTAGCCGGCCTCGTCGGCGGCGACGCGCAGCAGCGGCAAGCGCGCCTCGGTGCGGCTGCGCAGCGCGAGCGAGGCAATGCGCAGCGCGAACACGAGGGTCCACTCGCCGCCCTCCAGCCCCTCGTCCTGCAGCTTGCCGAGCTTGCCGCGCTGCGCGAGCACGACGCGCGCCAGGCGCTGCTGCTCCATGCGCGAGAAGCCGGGCATGTCGGCGTTCTGCAGGATGTAGGCCGAATGCTTGTGGTACTGGGCATGCGCCACCGACAGGCCGACCTCGGCGAGCCGCGCCGCCCAGTCGAGCAGGAGCCGGTCGGCTTCCTGCTCTTCCTTTGCCGAAGTCACGAGATCAAAAATCTTCGTTGCCAGACCCCGGACCCTGTCCGCGTGCGCGGCGTCGACGTGATAACGGCGCATGAACTGCGACACGGTGGCCTCGCGCATGTCCTTGTGCTGCGCGCGCCCGAGCAGGTCGTAGAGCACGCCGTGGCGCAGCGCGCCCTCGGCGACCGCCATTTTCTCGATCCCCAGCTCGCGGAACGCGGCGAGCATGATCGCCAGCCCCCCCGGCAGCACCGGCGCGCGGTCCTTGCGCAGGCCGGCGATGCGCCCCGGCTCGGCGCGCTCGTGCTTGATCAGCAGGCTTCTCAGGCGGTCCAGCCCGTCGCGCGTGATGCCTTCCTCGGCGAAGCCGTTTTCGCGCAGGATCTCCTCGAGCGCGCGCGCCGTGCCAGAGGAGCCGATCGCCTCCTCCCAGCCCGCGGCGCGGTATTCGCGCACCATGGTGGCGAGCTCCTGGCGGGCGGCGAGCTCGGCCCGCTTCATGCGCGCCTTTTCCACGCGCCCGTCGGGGAAGTAGGCGAGGCTGTAGCTGACGCAGCCCATGTAGAGGGATTCGGTGAGCAGCGGCTCCAGGCCCTGGCCTACGATGAATTCCGTGGAGCCGCCGCCGATGTCGACCACCAGCCTGCGGTAGGGCGGCTTCTGCGGCGCCGGCGGCATCGAATGCGCCACGCCGAGGTAGATGAGGCGCGCCTCCTCGCGCCCGGCGATCACCTCGATCGGGAAACCGAGCGCGGCGCGCGCATCGCGCAGGAACTGCGGCGCGTTCTTCGCCACCCGCAGCGTATTGGTGCCGACCGCGCGCACCGCATGCCTGGGCAGCCCGCGCAGGCGCTCGCCGAAGCGCCCGAGCGCCTCGAGCGCGCGCGCCTGCGTGGCGCGGTCGATGCGCTTCTCCGAGGTGAGCCCGGCACCGAGGCGCACCACCTCGCGCAGCGAGTCGAGGGCGTAGATCTGGCCCTCCACCACGCGCCCGACCTGCAGATGGAAGCTGTTCGAGCCGAGATCGACCGCTGCCAGCAGATCGGGACGTGCCATGAACTCAACAACTTAGCACTGCAGCATGGCGGGGGCAAACGGCGAGGCGCAATTTTCACCGGACTGAAACAATTTCCGGCTGGAACTGGTGTAGCCTTCCGGCGACTTCCGGCAGTTCCCGATGGTCAAGAAGAACCTCCAGCCTTCGCATTTCCTCAATCGCGAGCTCGGCCTGCTCGAGTTCAACCGCCGCGTGCTGGCGCAGGCGGCGGACGACTCGGTGCCGCTGCTCGAGCGGCTGCGCTTCCTCACCATCGTTTCCTCCAACCTCGACGAATTCTTCGAGATCCGGGTCGCCGGGCTGAAAGAGCAGGTCAAGCTGGGGGTAAAGGAATCCGGGCCGGACGGCAGGAGCCCGGCGCAGGTCTTCGAGCTGGTCTCGGCGCAGGCGCGCGCGCTCGTGGGCGAGCAGTACCGGCTGCTCAACGGCGTGCTGCTGCCCGCGCTGGCCAAGCAGGGCGTGATCTTCCCGAAGCGCGAGGAGTGGACCGAGCCGCAGCGCACTTGGATCCGCGATTTCTTCATGAGGGAGCTCTTGCCGGTGCTGACGCCGATCGGGCTCGATCCGGCGCACCCGTTCCCGCGCGTGCTGAACAAGAGCTTGAACCTGGCGATCGAGCTCGAGGGGCGCGATTCCTTCGGGCGCAAGTCGCGCGCCGCCATCGTGCAGGCGCCGCGTGCCCTGCCGCGCGTGATCCGCCTGCCCGGCGACATCGCCGGTGCGGAGTACGCGTTCGTGTTCCTGTCCTCGATCCTGCACGCGCACGTCGACGAGCTGTTCTCGGGGATGGAGGTGCGCGGCTGCCACCAGTTCCGCGTGACGCGCAATTCCGACCTGTTCGTCGACGAGGAGGAGATCAAGAACCTGCGCATCGCGGTGCAGGGCGAGCTGCTGCAGCGCCACTTCGGCGACGCGGTGCGCCTCGAGGTGGCCGACACCTGCTCGCCGGCGATGGCCGAGTTCCTGCTGCAGCAGTTCAGCCTGTCGGAATCCGACCTGTACCGGGTCGATGGCCCGGTGAACCTGTACCGGCTGAGCGAGGTCACCGAGCGCGTCGACCGGGCCGACCTCAAATACCCGCCGTTCCAGCCCGCGCCGCCTGCCGCGCTCGCCGCGCAGCGCGACATCTACGCGGTGCTGGTGAAGCAGGACGTGCTGCTGCACCACCCTTACGAGTCGTTCCTGCCGGTGATCGAATTCATCCGCACCTCGGTGACCGACCCGCGCGTCATCGCCATCAAGCAGACCGTGTACCGCACCGGCACCGACTCCGAGCTGATGGAGATCCTGATCGAGGCGGCCAAGCGCGGCAAGGAAGTGACGGTGGTGCTGGAGCTGCTCGCGCGCTTCGACGAGGAAGCGAACATCAACTGGGCCTCGCGCCTCGAGGAAGTGGGGGCGCACGTCATCTACGGCGTGGTCGGCCACAAGACCCACGCCAAGATGGCGCTCGTGGTGCGCCGCGAGGACGGGCCGCAGGGCAGCGTGCTCAGGCGCTACGCGCACCTCGCCACCGGCAACTACCACCCGCGCACCGCGCGCCAGTACACCGACTTCGGCCTGCTGACCGCGAACGAGGAGATCTGCGCCGACGTCAACGACGTGTTCAAGCAGCTCACCGGGCTGGGCAAATCCAGCCGCATGAAGCACCTGTGGCTCTCGCCCTTCACGCTGCACAAGCGCGTGGTCGCGGCGGTGAGGAACGAGGTGCGCCTGGCGAAGGAGGGCAAGAGCGCGCGCATCATGGCGAAGATGAACGCGCTGCTCGAGCCCGAGCTGATCGAGGAGTTGTACGCGGCCTCGCAGGCGGGGGTGCAGACCGACCTGCTGGTGCGAAGCGTGTGCGCGCTGCGCCCGGGCGTCGCCGGCCTGTCGGAGAATATCCGCGTGCGCTCGGTGGTCGGGCGCTTTCTCGAGCACGCGCGCGTGTTCTATTTCCTCAACGACGGCGCGGAGGACGTCTACCTCTCGAGCGCCGACTGGATGGATCGCAACTTCTTCCGCCGCATCGAGCTCGCCTTCCCGGTGCGCGACCCGGCGCTCAAGAAGCGCGTCGTGAGCGAGGGGCTGCAGGCCTACCTCGACGACGCGAGCCACGCCTGGTCGATGAATTCCGAAGGCGCCTACGAGGCCCCGGCGCCGCGGCGCGGCAAGCCGCGCGTGGTCCAGGAGGAGCTGCTGCGCTCGCTCGTGCCCGCGGCCTGAGCTGCGGCTGGCGCGGCGGGGCGGCGTGCTAGAGTCGCCGCCCAATGGAAAGTCCCTACAAGGGCAAGACCGGGCTGCAGCGCCTGGTCAACGCCACGCGCTATTCGCTCTCGGGGCTCGCCGAGGCGGCGCGCCACGAGGACGCCTTCCGCCAGGAGCTGATGCTCGCCGCCGTGCTGGTGCCGCTCGGACTGTGGCTGGGCGCGAGCGGCGTCGAGCGCGCGCTGCTCGCGGGCAGCGTGCTGCTCGTGCCGGTCGTGGAGCTGCTCAACAGCGCCGTCGAGGCGGCGCTGGACCGCGTGTCGGCGGAAGAGCACCCGCTGTCGAAGCGGGCCAAGGACTACGGCAGCGCCGCGGTGATGCTCGCGCTCGTGAACGCGGCGGTCGTGTGGCTCCTGATCCTTGCCGCCTGAGCGGCGTCGCCTAAAACGTCCCGGGGTAGTGCCCGCCGTCCATGAGCAGGTTCTGGCCGGTGATAAAGCCCGCGTGCGCGCTGCACAGGAACGCGCAGGCCGCGCCGAACTCCTCGATGGTGCCGAAGCGCTTCGCGGGATTGGCCTCGGCGCGGATGCGCGCGAGCTCCTCGGGCGTCTTGCCGAGCTTCGCCGCATTGAAGGCGAAGTTGGCGCGCAGCCGGTCGGTGTCGAAGGGGCCCGGCAGCAGGTTGTTGATGGTGACGTTATGCTGCACGGTCTGGCGCGAAATGCCCGCGACAAACCCCGTGAGCCCGGTGCGCGCGCCGTTCGACAGGCCCAGCTCCGGGATCGGCATCTTGACCGCGCCCGAGGTGATGTTGACGATGCGGCCGAACTTGCGCGCGATCATGCCGTCCACGGTCGCCTTGATGAGCTCGATCGGCGTCAGCATGTTGGCCTCCAGCGCCTTCACCCATTCCTCGCGGGTCCAGCTGCGGAAGTCGCCGGGCGGCGGGCCGCCGGCGTTGTTCACCAGGATGTCGGGGCCTGGGCAGGCTTTCAGCGCCGCGGCGCGCCCCTCTGCCGTGGTGATGTCGCCCGCCACCGCCGTGACCTTCGCGCCGGCGCCGGAAGGGAAGATGCGGCGGATCTCCTCGGCGGTCGCCTCGAGCGCCTCCCTGCCGCGCGCGGTGATGACGAGATTCACGCCTTCGCGCGCGAGCGCCAGCGCGCAGCCCTTGCCGAGGCCTTTCGACGCCGCGCACACCAGCGCGGTCTTGCCGCGAATGCCCAGATCCATGCTCAGCTCCTTTGTGCGGAATTCAGCCGGTAAAATTGTCGCATGGCGGGTCACAGCAAATGGGCCAACATCAAGCACCGCAAGGCGGCGGCGGATGCCAAGAAGGGCAAGGTATTCACGCGGCTGATCAAGGAGATCACGGTCGCCGCGAAGCTCGGCGGCGGTGACCCGGGCTCCAACCCGCGCCTGCGCCTCGCGCTCGACAAGGCGCGCGAGGCGAACATGACCAAGGACAGCGTCACGCGCGCGATCCAGCGCGGCACGGGCGAGCTCGAGGGAGTCGCCTACGAGGAAGTGCGCTACGAGGGCTACGGGCCGGGCGGCGCGGCGATCATGGCCGACTGCCTGACCGACAACCGCACGCGCACCGTGGCCGAGATCCGCCACGCCTTCAGCAAGAACGGCGGCAACCTCGGCGCCGACGGCTCGGTCGCCTACCTGTTCAGGCACTGCGGCCAGTTCGTGTTCGCGCCGGGGACGAGCGAGGACAAGGTGATGGAGGCGGCGCTCGAGGCGGGCGCCGACGATGTGGTGGCGAACGAGGACGGCTCGATCGAGGTAGTGTGCGCGCCCGCGGATTTCGAGCAGGTGAAGGCGGGGCTGGAAAAAGCGGGCCTCAGGGCCGACGCCGCCGAGATCACGATGAAGCCGGTCGCCGAGACCGTGCTCGCGGGCACGGAAGCCGCGCGCATGAAGGGCCTGCTCGAGACGCTGGAGGGCCTGGACGACGTGCAGGACGTCTACACCACCGCGGCTCTCGACGCGTGAAGATTCTCGGCATCGACCCCGGCCTGCGCATCACCGGATTCGGCGTCATCGAAAAGAACGGCAACCGGCTGGAATACGTGACGAGCGGCTGCGTCAGGTCCGGCGCGGGCGAGCTGGCCACCCGGCTCAAGTGCATCCTGGAGGGCATCTCCGAGGTCATCGCCGCCAGCCGGCCGCAGGAGGTGGCGATCGAGAAGGTGTTCGTCAACGTCAACCCGCAGTCCACGCTCGCGCTCGGCCAGGCGCGCGGCACGGCGATCTGCGCCGCCGTGATCGCTGGGCTGCCGGTCGCGGAGTACACTGCGCTGCAGGTCAAGCAGTCCGTGGTGGGCAAGGGCCACGCCGGAAAACAACAGGTGCAGCACATGGTGAGACGGCTGCTCGCGCTGCAGGGAGATCCGAGCCCCGACGCCGCCGACGCGCTCGCCTGCGCGATCTGCCATGCGCACGGGGGAAGGTTGGGAGGTCTTTCCACCAGAGGATTGTCTGTTCGCAAGGGCCGCTTGAAGTGATCGGCCGCCTGACCGGCAAGCTCGCCGCCAAGCAACCGCCCCAGGTGCTGCTCGACTGCGGCGGCGTCGCCTACGAGCTCGACGTGCCGATGAGCACCTTCTTCAACCTGCCGGCGACCGGCGAATCGGTCACCCT
>JACOVA010000125.1 GCA_016177575.1 Betaproteobacteria bacterium | reverse complement strand
GGTCAGCTCTGCGCTCGCCGCCTGGCAGACGGCGTTCCAGATCTCATCCCTCGAATGGGCTTTTGACGTGTCGAGGGAAAAGTCCCACTGGTCGCCCTTCAGCGCCACGCCCGCGGTGCCGCGGTTGATGGAAGCGTTGTAGCGCTCGAGCAGTCCGGTACGCCTGGCCAGCTCGGTGGCGATGTCGGTGAAGTCGCGCGCATCGACCTTGGGCTTCACCACCGGCTGGCGCAGCGCGTAGCCCTCGTGCTTCCAGAACTGCTCGATGTACTTGGAGCCGCCGATGTAGATGAGCTGCAGGCTCTCCAGGTCCACCTGGTCGGGCAGCAGGAGGTCGGCGAAATGGTTGGTCTCGTCGCGCGTGTAGGCGAGCGCGACGACGAACGGGAACTGCGCCATGCGCTCGGCCACCTGGCGCGTGTCCCAGAACGAGATCGCCGGATTGGTGCGGTAGACGAACCACAGCTCCGGGTAGGTGACGCGCGGCAGCCCCGGCGGCGTCTCGCCGAGGAACATCCACGAGAAATGCGTAGGCCCGAGCGCCTGGCTCCAGGGCCCGTTGGCGGCGAGCGGCACCAGCGTGCGGTAGGCGTTGCGGATGTTCGGCTGCGCGCTCCAGTGCTTCTTGTCGGTCGGATTGAGCGGGTAGGCCATGAAGCCGTCCGCGCCGGGCTTGACGCTCGCGTGCCGCTCGGAGAGCGGCTTGTTCAGCCGCACCGTGGTGCCGAGCGTGCCGCCGGGCACCTCGAGCGCGCCGACCAGCGCCGCGAGCATGGTGCGCGCCCAGCAGCACTCGAAGCCGCCCCAGCCGTTGTTGACCGTCTTGCCGAGCGCCACCGCCACCGGCCGGAACGGCAGCGTCTTGCCGTCGATGACGATGGTCTCGCCGATGTGCGCATGATCGAGGTATTCGCCGGCGATGCGCCGGATCGCCGCCGCCGGAACGTCGCAGATGCCCGCCGCCCACTCCGGCGTGTACGGCCGCATGTGCGCGAGCAGCTTCGAGAACGCCGTCTCGCCCTGCAGAATGCCCTGCGCGAGAATCTCCTCGTCGGGGCCGGCTTCGATCGCCTCCCGGGAGGAGCTGCCTTCGAGAGCATCCGCAAGCAGCGGCTGCTTCGATCCGGCGTCCCTGAGGAAAAATCCGTTCGGGCCGACCAGATAGGGCGAGGACGTGTGCTGCAGCAGGAAGTTCACGTCGAGCCGCGCGCGCGGGTGCTCGAACAGCATGACGTGCAGCAGCGCGTAGAGGAAGGCGGGATCGGTCTTGGGCTTGATCGGCACCCATTCGGCCGAGCAGGCGCCGGTGATCGACAGGTGCGGCTCGACCTGTACGCGCTTCATGCCGCGGATGCGCGCCTCGCTGTGGCGCCAGACGCCCACCACGCCGCCCGAGGCCTCGGTGTTGGCGCCGCAGGAGATGACGTATTCGCACAGCGGCGTATCGGGGGAAACGGTGAAAGCACGGTGCCAGAACTCGCCGTAGAGGTGCTCGGAATGCGTGCACTTCACGCCCTGGCCCGAGCCGAAGCCCATGTCGACCGGGCCCCAGGCGCCGAGGAAGGCGGGAAACGTGCCCATGTAGGACTGCGGCGTGCCGCCGCCGCCGAAGCTCGCCGCCACGCGCGGATAGCCGGACTCGTCCAGCAGGCCTCGCGCGCGAATTTCCAGAAGCTTTCTTGAAATGACGTCAAAAGCTTCATCCCAGCTGATAGGAACGAATCCGGGATCTTCTTCGCGCCCCTTTTTCGGATTGGTGCGCTTCATCGGCGAGCGCACCCGGTTCGGGTTGTACAGCTTCTGCACCAGGCCGTAGGCCTTGACGCAGACCTTGCCGCCGCCGGGATGGATGGCCGCGGCGCCGAAATTCGGCGTCACCTGCGTGGCCACCCCGTCCTCGACCTCGACCTCGAGCAGGTCGGGTCCGGCGACGCACTGGTAGCAGTAGGTCTTGACCTTCACGCGCCCTTCGCCTTCTGCGCCTTGGCGGCGAGGCGCTGCTTGGTCTGCGCCACGTCGACGACGAAGCGCATGTGCCTGCCGCGCACGATCTCGTCCAGGCCGTCGCTGCCGCTCACCTCGAGCGTGACGGCGCGGCCTTTCACTTCCGCGACCTTCGCCTCGATGCGCACGTTCATGCCGAGCAGCGTCGGCGCGAGGTGATCGATCTCGACGCGCGTCCCCACAGAGTCCTCCCCGGGGTCGAGATGCGCGAGCAGGAGGTCGCGGCAGGTCATCTCGACGTCGCGCACCAGCATCGGGGTCGCGTAGACGCGCCCTTCGTCGCCCATGAAGTCGATGGTACGGTCGCGGTCGACGACGAAGAGGCGGCCCGAAACGAGGCCGGGAGCGAGGGTGGTTTTCATCGTAGATCTCCTTTTTGGCAGGGAATCGGCAGCGTACCTTGATCCAGGTTAAAGGCCGAGGTAGGCCGAGCGCACGCTGGCGTCGGCGAGCAGGGCGGCGCCGGTTCCGGACAGGACGATCTGCCCGGTTTCCAGCACGTAGCCCCGGTCGGCGATGCCGAGCGCGGCGCGCGCGTTCTGCTCCACCAGCAGCACCGCGGTGTCGGCGCTGCGCAACGCCTTCACGCAGGCAAAAATCTCCGCCACCAGCCGCGGCGCGAGGCCCATGCTCGGCGCGTCGAGCAGCAGCAGTCTGGGCTGCGCCATCAGGGCGCGGCCGATGGCGAGCATCTGCTGCTGGCCGCCGGAGAGCGTCCCCGCGGCATGCGCGCGGCGCTCGGCGAGGGCCGGAAACATGGCGTACACGCGCTCGAGCGACGCCGGGATGGCGGCGCGGCCGCGCCGGTAGGCGCCCAGGCGCAGGTTGTCCTCCACGCTGAGCGGCCCGAACACCTGGCGCCCCTCCGGCACCTGCACGATGCCGAGGCGCACGCGCTCCTCGGCCGCGGTCACGCTGATATCGTTTTCCTCGAAATAAACAGACCCGGTAACGGGCTGGACGCCGGATAGCGCGCGCAACAGCGTCGTCTTGCCGGCGCCGTTGGCGCCCACCAGCGCGACCAGCTCCCCGGCGCCCACGCCCAGCTCGATGCCTTTCAGCGCCGGGATGCGTCCGTAGCGCGCCGCCAGCCCGTGCACGCGCAGCATCATTGCGCGTCCGTGCCGAGGTAGGCTTCGATCACGCGCCGGTCCTCGCTCACCGCGCGCGGGTCGCCCTCGGCGAGCTTGCGGCCGTAGTCGAGCACGATGACGTGCTGCGACACCTCCATCACCAGCTTCATGTTGTGCTCGACCAGCACCACGGTGATGCCGCGCGCGGCGAGGGTGCGGATCAGGGCGTCGATCTCGCCCGTCTCGGTCGCATTCAGGCCCGCGGCCGGCTCGTCGAGCAGCAGCAGCTTCGGCTGCGCGGCGAGCGCGCGCGCAATCTCCAGGCGCTTGAGCGCGCCGTAGGGCATCGCGTCCGAATCCGCGTCGAGCCAGCGGCCGAGGCCGACGGACTCGAGCAGCGCCGCGGCGGCGTCGCGGCAGCGGCGCTCTGCGCGCGCGAGGCCCGGCAGGCGCAGCAGCGCCGCGCCCAGGCTGCAGCGCTCGTGCAGCCAGCGCCCTGCCATGACATTTTCCAGCGCGCTCATGTTGAAGAAGATCTGCAGGTTCTGGAAGGTGCGGCCGATGCCGGCGGCGGCGAATTCGTGAGAGGGCAGGGAGCTGAGCTCGGTTTCCTCCAGGAAAATTCTTCCGGAATCAGGCCGATAGATCCCGGACAGCATATTCAGGAGCGTCGTCTTGCCGGCGCCGTTCGGCCCGATGATCGAATGCACCGCGCCGGCCTCCAGCTCGAGGCAGACCTCCTGCACCGCGGCCACGCCGCCGAAGCGCCTAGACAGGTTTTCGGCGCGCAGCAGCAAGCAGCTTCTCCAGTGCAGGCCCGAGCGCTCGCGCGAGCGTCGGCGCGAGTCCCTGCGGCATGAAGATCATCGTCAGCATCATCACCGCGCCGAGCAGCACCATTTCGTATTCCTTGAACACGGTGAGGAACTGCGGCAGCGTGGTGAGCACCGCGGCGCCGAGCACCGCGCCGTAGGTCGACGCCATGCCGCCGAACACCACCATCGTGACCAGCTCGATCGAATGCAGGAACGAGGCCTTGGCGGGCGTGATGAAGCCCGCGTAGTGGGCGGTCAGCGCGCCGGCCGCGGCGGCGAAGACGGCGGAGACGACGAAGATCGAGAGCTTGTGGCGTGCGGCATCGATGCCGAGCGCACCGGCGGCGAACTCCGATCCGTGCAGCGCGCGCAGGGCGCGGCCGCGCGGAGAGGCGATCAGGTTTTGCGCCACCCACACCGATGCGATCAGCAGCGCGCCGACCAGCCAGTACCAGGTTTTTTCTCCGCTAACGGCGAATCCGAGCACCGTGAGCGGCGGCACGGCCATGCCGTCGGGGCCGCCCGTGATCCGGTCCTCGGTCGCGAGCACGATCGAGACGATGATGCCGAAGCCGAGCGTGGCCATCGCCAGATAGTGTCCCCTGAGGCGCAGGATCGGCCGCCCGATCGCCCAGGCAAGCAGCGCCACGGCGGCGGTGGCGGCGGCCAGAGAGGCGAGCGGCGGCCAGCCGTAGCGCGCCGCGAGGATCGCCGAGCCGTAGGCGCCCAGGCCGAAGAAGCCGGCGTGGCCGAGGCTGATCTGCCCGGCGTAGCCGACGAGCAGGTTGAGGCCGACGCACACGATCGCGTTCAGGCCGACCAGGATCGCGATCTCGTAGGTGTAGTTGTTCGGCAGCGCAAGCGGCAGCAGGGCGATCGCGAGCGCGAGCGCGGCGAGCCCCTTGCGCCGCGCGAGCCCCGCCAGCGCCTTGCTAGACGCGCTCGGTAGCGCGCCGGCCGAAAAGGCCATTGGGAAGGAACACCAGCGCCGCGAGGATGATGAGGAACGCGAAGACATCTTTGTAGGCCGAGGACAGGTAGCCGGCGCCGAGCGCCTCGATCAGCCCGAGCGCGAGACCGCCGGCGATCGCGCCGGGGCCGCTGCCCAGCCCGCCGAGGATGGCGGCGGCGAATCCCTTCAGGCCGAGCATCACGCCCGCGTCCCAGGAGGTGAACGCGATCGGTGCGATCAGGATGCCGGCCAGGGCGCCGAGCGCAGCCGAGAGCGCGAACGAAACGAGCAGCACGCGGCGCACGCTGACGCCGACCAGCTGCGCCGCGAGCCGGTTGTGCGACACCGCGAGCATCGCCTTGCCGGTGAGGGTGCGGTTGAAGAACCACGACAGGAGAGCGACCGCAAGCGCGGTTGCGCCGAGCACCCACAGGACCTGCGGCAGCAGCGTGGCGCCGCCGAGCACGATCGGCTGGTCGCCGCTGAAGGCCGGCAAGGGATGGATCTTCTTGTCCCAGACCAGCGTCGCCAGGCCGCGCAGCAGGATCGCGGCGCCGATGGTGATGATGATCAGCGTCACCACCGAGGCGCCGCGCGCCGGCTCGACCGCGAAGCGCGCGAGCGCGAAGCCAACTAAGGTTGCCGTTCCGATAGAAAAAATTACTGCTAAATACAACGGCAACCCCGACTCC
This sequence comes from Betaproteobacteria bacterium, assembly GCA_016177575.1. GTDB lineage: Bacteria > Pseudomonadota > Gammaproteobacteria > Burkholderiales > SG8-39 > RBG-16-66-20. The sequence continues at coordinate 1,985 of JACOVA010000125.1, read as the reverse complement.
ACGAAGACGGCGGCCGCCATGCCGCCGATCATGACGAACTCGCCCTGCGCGAAATTGATGACGTGGCTCGCGTTGTAGATGATCGCGAAGCCGAGCGCGACCAGCGCATAGATCGCGCCCAGGGTGAGGCCCGCGAGCAGGTACTGTGCGAGCGCCGAGCTCACGGCCCCAACCCTCCCATGCGGACGCCTACTTCACCAGCATCCAGTCGCCGTTGCGCACCTCCAGCATGCGGAACGCGCTGAGGTCCAGACCCATGTGGTCCTGCGCCGACATGTTCACCACGCCGCCGGTGCCGACGTAGCCGCGGATCGACTCGAGCGCGTCGCGCACTGCCGCCTTGTTGGTAGAGCCGGCGCGCCGGATCGCCTCGACCGCGAGCATCAGCCCGTCGTAGGCGTGGCCGCCGAAAGTCGACACTTCCTGCTTGAAGCGGCCTTCAAAGTCGCGCTTGTAGCCGGTCACCACTTTCTTCTGCGGATCGCTGTCGGGCAGCGTGTCGGCCACCAGCAGCGCCGCCGCAGGCAGGCGCACGCCCTCGGCGGCATCGCCGGAGAGTTTCACGTACTGCTTGGAAGCCACGCCGTGCGACTGGTAGAGGGGCGCGCTGATGCCGATCTGGCGGTAGTTCTTGGTGACGATCGCAGGACCCTGGCCGAAGCCGGCGTTGAGCACCGCCTGCACTCCGGCGGTGTTCTTGATCTTGGTCAGCTGCGCCGTCATGTCGGTGTCGCCCGCCCCGTAGGATTCGTCGGCGACGATCTGGATGCCGTTCTTGGCCGCCACCTTGAGGCACTCGGCGCGCATCGAGCGGTCGAAGCCGCCCGAGCCCGAGATGAGCGCCGCCTTGGTGGCGCCGCGCGCGCGCATGTCGACGAAGACCTTCTCGCAGGCCATGCGGTCGGTATGGGGAGTCTTGAACACCCATTTCTTCACCGGCTCTACGATGACGACGGCGCCGGCGAGGGAGATGAACGGCGTGCCCGCGGCCTCGGCCAGCGGCACCGCGGCCATGGTCTCGCCGGTGGTCGAGCCGCCGACGATCACGTCCACCTTGTCCTGCTCGATCAGGCGCTTCACGTAGCCGCGCGCCTTTTCCGCGTCGCCCGCGGAGTCGTAGGCGAAGAGCTGGAACTTGCGGCCGAGCAGGCCGCCCGCGGCGTTCAGCTTCTCGATGTAGAGCTCGAGCGTCTTCTGCTCGGGATCGCCGAGGAAGGCGGCGGGCCCGGTGACCGCGAGGAACGACCCGACGCGGATCGGCTCCTGGGCGGGCGCGCTGAAGGCAATGCTGAGCCCCCCTATGGCGAGCAGGGTGCGGAAGTTCATGGTTCCCTCCTTTCGTGTATACGTCCGGGGGAAGCTACACTCCCGCCGAGGACCCGACTTGATCCATCTCAAGAGAATCCGCGGCGCGCGGCGCGCGGACCTGGCGCAGGTGGTCGCGATCGATGCCGCGATCACCGGGCTCGCCAAGCCCGGCTACTGGGGCGGCATCCTGCGCCGCTACGGCGGCCGCAAGCGCCAGCGCTTCTTCCTCGTCGCCGAGGCCGGGCGGCGCGTGCAGGGTTACATCGTCGGCGAGGTGCGCGACTGGGAGTTCGGCTCGCCGCCCTGCGGCTGGGTGTTCGGCATCGGCGTGCGCCCCGACGCGCGCCTCGCGGGGATAGGAGCGCGCCTCCTCGACGAGATCGGCGCCTCGTTCGGCAGGCGCGGCGTGCGCACGGTGCGCACCCTGCTCGCGCGCGACAACGCGCTGGTGCTCGCGTTCTTCCGCAGCCAGGGCATGATGGCGGCGCCGTTCATCCCGCTGGAAAAGGGGCTCGACTGAAGCTGCAGCGCAACACGCTGCTCGCGCTGTGCAGCGCGCTCGAGTTTGCCGCCGATCCGGCGCGGCGCCTGTCGGTCGCCGAGGTGGCGACCCGCTACCGCGTGTCTCCGCACCATCTCGCCAAGGTGCTGCGCCGGCTGAAGCACGCCGGATTGCT
>JACOVA010000124.1 GCA_016177575.1 Betaproteobacteria bacterium | reverse complement strand
TGCTCGACTGCCCGCAGTACACGCGCCCGGAGGTGTACGCGGGCGAGAAGGTGCCGCAGATCCTGCTCTCGGGGCACCACGCCGACATCCGGCGCTGGCGCTTGAAGCAGGCGCTGGGCCGGACCTGGTCGAGGCGGCCGGACCTGCTGGCGGCGAGAAGGCTGACGGACGAGGAACGGCAATTGCTGGCGGAGTACCAGCGGGAGAGCGAGACATGAACCTGATGCAGAAAATCGAGCAGGAAGAGATGCAGAGGCTGAAGAAGAGCGTGCCGGATTTCGCCCCGGGCGACACGATCGTGGTGCGCGTCAACGTGGTCGAGGGCGACAAGAAGCGCGAGCAGGCGTTCGAAGGCGTGGTGATCGCCAAGCGCAACCGCGGGCTGCGCTCTTCCTTCATCGTGCGCAAGATCTCCTCGGGCGAAGGGGTCGAGCGCACCTTCCAGACCTATTCGCCGCTGATCGCCGGCATCGAGCTCAAGCGCAAGGGCGAGGTGCGCCGCTCCAAGCTCTACTACCTGCGTGCGCGCTCGGGCAAGGGCGCGCGCATCCGGGAGAGAACCGGCGAGCGCGCCGGCGAGCGCAGCGGCGCGCGCGAGGGCGAGACGCAAGAGTAAAATGGGCCGGGCATGCGACGCGAAACCGCAGCCCTGAGCCCTGTCGCCGAGATCGTCGCGGAAATCCGCGCCGGCCGCATCGTCATCTTGGTCGACGACGAGGACCGCGAAAACGAGGGCGATCTCGTCTTCGCGGCCGACTTCGTCACCCCCGAGAAGGTCAATTTTCTCGCCACGCACGGCCGCGGCCTGATCTGCATGCCGATCGCCGAGGCGCACGCGCGCCGGCTGGGCCTGAAGCCGATGGTGAGCGAGAACCGCTCGCGCCACGGCACCAACTTCACCGTCTCGATCGAGGCCGCCGAGGGGATCGCCACCGGCATCTCGGCGCACGATCGCGCCCTGACCATAAAAGTGGCGGTGGCGGAAAGCTCGAAAGCCGAGGATATCGTCCAGCCCGGCCACGTCTTCCCGCTCATCGCCCAGGATGGCGGCGTGCTGGTGCGCGCCGGCCATACCGAGGCCTGCTGCGACCTGGCGCGGCTGGCCGGCCTGACCCCGGCGGCGGTGCTGTGCGAGATCATGCGCGCCGACGGCACCATGGCGCGGCTGCCGGACCTGGTCGAGTTCGCCGCCGAGCACAAGCTCAAGATCGGCACCATCGCCGACCTGATCGAGTACCGCAGCCGCAACGAGTCGCTGGTGCAGCGCGCCTCCGAGCGCGATATCGAGACCGCCTGGGGGCGCTTCCGCCTCATCGCCTACCGCGACCAGACGCTCGGCTCCACGCATCTTGCGCTGGTGCGCGGAAAAATAGACGCCGGGCACGAAACGCTGGTGCGCGTCCACGAGCCGCTTTCGGTCGTCGACCTGCTCGACGCCGGACCGGGGACGCACTCCTGGGGCGTGGGCGAGACGCTGGCGACCATTACCGCCGCCGGCACCGGCGTGATGGTGCTGCTCAACTGCTCGCAGAGCGACGAGGCGCTGCAGGCGCAGCTCGCCGGCGGCCGCCAGGGGCGGCAGCAGGGCCGCAGCATGGACCTGCGCACCTACGGCATCGGCGCGCAGATCCTGCGCGACCTCGGGGTGGGCAAGATGCGGCTCATGGCGGCGCCGCGCAAGATGCCGAGCATGGCCGGCTTCGGCCTCGAAGTCACGAGCTACGCCGAGCGGCGCGGGTAATGAAATGCGGCCCATGAGGTGCGCGTCGTGAGGCGCGGGCGATGAGCGGGCCGCGCATCGGCGTCGTTCATTCCCGCTTCAACGAGCCGATCTGCGCGGCGCTGCTCGAGTCGGCGCGCGCCGAGCTGGCGCGCCTCGGCGTGCAGGCCGAGTTCGTCGCCGTGCCGGGCGCGCTCGAGATTCCGCTCGCGCTGCAGTGGCTGGCGCAGTCCGGGCGCTTCGACGCGCTGGCGGCGATCGGCGCCGTGATCCGCGGCGAAACGCGCCACTTCGAGATCGTCGCCGGCGAGTCGGCGCGCGGCATCATGGACGTGGCGCTCGAGTTCGGCCTGCCGATCGCCAACGGCGTGCTGACCACCGAGGACGAGGCGCAGGCGCTGGCGCGCAAGGACAAGGGCGCGGAGGCGGTGCGCGTCGCGGTCGAGATGGCGCGCCTGAAGCGCGAGCTGGCGGAAAAATGGCGCTGAAGGCCGCCGGCCGGTCCGCGGCCCGGCGCCGCGCGCGCGAGATCGCGCTGCAGGCGCTCTACGCCTGGAAGCTCGCCGGCGGCGACGCGCTCGCGCACGCGCGCACGCTGCAGGGCTGGGAGCGCTGCGATCGCGAGCTCGCGGAAGAACTGATTGGCAAGATAATTCTGCAAAACGAAATTCTCGAAAAGAAGATCGAGCCCCATCTGGACCGCAGCCTGGCTTCGCTCTCGCCGGTCGAGCGCGTGATCCTGCTCATCGGCACCTACGAGCTGGCGGCGCGGCCGGGCACGCCCTTCAAGGTGGTTCTCAACGAGGCGATCGAGCTCGGCAAGAGCTTCGGCGGCACCGACGGCCACAAGTTCGTCAACGGCGTGCTCGAGAAGCTGGCCGGCGAGTTGCGCGCCGAGGAGATCGCCCGCGCCCGCCAGACCGCTTGAGCTCGGAGTTCAAGCTCATCCGCAAGTATTTCGCGCGCCCGGCGCCGGGCGCCGCGCTGGGCGTCGGCGACGACGCGGCGCTGCTGCGGCCGGGCGCAGGCCTGGAGCTCGCGGTGTCGACCGACCTGCTGCTCGAGGGCAGGCACTTCCGCGCCGGCGCCGAGCCGCGCGCGCTCGGCCACAAGGCGCTCGCGGTCAACCTGTCGGACATGGCCGCGATGGGCGCCGCGCCGCGCTGGGCGCTGCTCGCGATCTCGCTGCCCTCGGCCGACGAGCCCTGGCTGGCCGCGTTCGCGGAGGGCTTCTTCGCCCTCGCTGCGCGCTTCGGCGTCGAGCTGGTCGGCGGCGACACGACGCGCGGCCCGCTCTCGGTCTGCGTCACGATCCTCGGCGAGGTGCCGACGGGGCGCGCGCTGCTGCGCTCCGGCGCCGCGCCAGGGGACGACGTGTGGGTCTCGGGCGAGCTCGGGGGCGCCGCGCTCGCACTGAGCCGGCCGGACATCGCCGCCGCCGCGCAGCGGCTCGCGCAGCCCGAGCCGCGCGTGGCGCTGGGCACGCGCCTGCGCGGCGTGGCGAGCGCGGCGATCGACGTCTCGGACGGCTTCGCGCAGGACCTCGGCCACATCCTCGAGAGCTCCGGTGTCGGCGCGACCGTCGAATACGAGTGCATGCCGAAATGCGCCGCGTTCGGGGAGCTGGGGGACAGGAAGCTCGAGAGCCGTTGCGTGCTTTCCGGCGGCGACGACTACGAGCTCGTGTTCACCGCGCCGCGCGACCGGCGCGCGGCGCTGGAGCAGCTGGCCGGCGAGCTCGGGCTCGCGCTCGCCAGGGTAGGCGCGATCGAGAAGGGCAATGCGAGGCTGCGGATCGTCGACCGCAACCGCAAGCCGATGCGCGTCGCGCGCGGCTTTGATCATTTCGCGCCGTGATCGTCCCGCGACCGAGCGCCAGCTTTGCGTTCAGCCACCCGGCGCATTTCGTCGCGCTCGGCTTCGGCGCCGGGCTCTCGCCCGTCGCCCCCGGGACCGCCGGCACGCTGCTCGCGCTGCCGCTGTGGTGGCTGATCGGCGGCGGCTACGCGCCGCTCGTGCTCCTCGGCATCGTGGCGGGCTTGTTCGCAGCCGGCGTCTGGGCCTGCGAGCTGACCGGCCGGCACCTGGGCATCGCCGACCACGGCGCGATGTGCTGGGACGAGGTGGTCGCCTTCCTGCTGGTGCTGGCGATCGCGCCCGATGACCCCCGGTGGCAGGCGGCGGCGTTCGTCCTTTTCCGCGCCTTCGACGTGGTCAAGCCGCCGCCGATCCGGGAGCTCGAGATGCGGCTCAAGGGCGGCTTCGGCGTCATGTTCGACGACATGCTCGCCGCCGGGTATACGCTACTTGTCCTAGCGGTAGCGAAACGGTTTTTCCTATGAGATTGGATTTGCTTTCGCGCAGGGTGGGAAAAGCACTTCTGGCAAAGAGGCGATTCCTGGTGACTGCCGAATCCTGCACCGGGGGCTGGGTGGCGCAGGCGGTGACCTCGGTCGCGGGGTCCTCGGACTGGTTCGAGCGCGGCTACGTTGCGTATTCGAACGCTGCCAAGCAGGAGCTGCTTGGGGTCAGATTTCAGACCTTGAAACAGTATGGGGCGGTGAGCGAGGAAAGCGCGCGTGCGATGGCGCTCGGCGCTCTGCGCAAGGGGCGGGGCCACATCGCCCTGGCGGTCACCGGGATCGCCGGGCCGGCCGGCGGCACGCCGGCAAAGCCGGTCGGCACGGTCTGTTTCGCCTGGGCGCAGGGGCGTAAACTGCGCAGTGAGACCCGGCGTTTCAGAGGCGAGCGCGAGAGCGTGCGCCGCCGGTCCGTGATTCACGCATTGCAAGGGGTGCTCAAGTGGCTCCGAGCCCGCTAGATCCGGTCGTCCGGCCTGCCGCGGTCGCCGGCGCCTTCTACCCCGGCGGGGCGCGCCAGCTCGCCGAGGAAGTGGCCGAGCTGCTCGACGGGGTCGACAGCCGCGAGCCGAGGCTCGGCTATCCCAAGGCCCTCATCGTTCCGCACGCCGGCTACATCTACTCGGGGCCGGTCGCGGCGCGCGCCTACGATGAGCTCGCCGCCGCGCGCGGCCTGGTCACGCGCGTGGTGCTGCTCGGGCCGGCGCACTACGTGGCCGGGCGCGGGCTCGCGCTGCCGGCGGCGCAGGCGTTCGAAACGCCGCTCGGCCGCATCCCGGTCGACGCCGAGGCGGTGCGCGCGCTCTCCGGACTGCGCCAGGTCGTGCGCAGCGACCCGGCGCACGCACAGGAGCATTCGCTCGAAGTGCAGCTGCCGTTCCTGCAGAAGATGCTCGGCCAGTTCACGCTCGTGCCCCTCGCGGTGGGGGCGGCGACCAACGAAGAGGTGGCGCAGGTGATCGAGCGGCTCTGGGGCGGGCCCGAGACGCTGATCGTCGTCAGCACCGACCTGTCGCACTACCACGAATATCGCGAGGCGAAGCGCATCGACGGCGCGACGCTGCTGCGCATCGCCGCGTTCGCCACCGACCTGGATCACGAGCAGGCCTGCGGCGCGACGCCGCTCAACGGCTTCCTCGGCGTGGCGAAGAGCAGAGGGCTTTCGATCAGGCTGCTCGGCGCGTGCAATTCGGGCGACACCGCGGGCGGCAAGGCGCGCGTGGTCGGCTATTCCTCCTTCGCGCTCTACGGCGAAGACGCGGTCTCGTTCGAGGAAGCGGGCCCGGCGCTGCTGGCGATCGCGCGCGGCGCGATCGAGAACGCATTGTTCGAGAAGCCCGATGCGCGGCTGAATCATGCCGGCTGGCTGAGGCAGTCGAGCGCCTCGTTCGTCACCCTGACGAGGGACGGCAAGCTGCGCGGCTGCATGGGCAGCCTCGAATTCGCGCGCCCGCTCGGCGAGGACGTGGCGGCGAACGCGCTCGCGGCCGCGTTCGAGGACCCGCGCTTTGGCAAGCTCTCGCGCGAGGAATGGCCCGCCTGCAGCCTCGAGGTGTCGCTGCTCTCGGCGCCCAAGCCGATCCGCTTTGCCGACGAGTCCGACCTGCTGGCGCAGCTGCGCGCCGGCGAGGACGGCGTCATCCTCGAGCACGAGGGGCGGCGCGCGACCTACCTGCCGCAGGTGTGGCAGGGGCTGCCCGACAAGCGCCGTTTTCTCGAGGAGCTGGCGAAGAAGGCCGAGCTGCCCGCCGGCACGCGCCTGGCGCGCTGCCGGGTGTCGCGCTACCGGGTGAGGAAATTCGCATGAGCGCGGTTCCCGAGAGCGGCTATCCCGGGCGCTGGTGGCATAGCCTTCCCGACGGGCGCATCCAGTGCGATCTGTGCCCGCGCGACTGCCGGCTGCACGAAGGCCAGCGCGGCATGTGCTTCGTGCGCATGCGGGAGGGCGGCCGCATGGTGCTCACCACCTACGGCCGCTCCTCGGGATTCGGCGTCGACCCGGTGGAGAAACAGCCGCTCAACCACTTCGATCCGGGCACCCGCATTTTGTCCTTTGGAACCGCGGGCTGCAATCTCGCCTGCAAGTTCTGCCAGAACTGGGACATCTCCAAGTCGCGCGAGATGGACCGCCTGATGGACGCGGGCTCACCCGAGGTGATCGCTGCCGCCGCGGTGAAGCTCGGCTGCAAATCGGTCGCGTTCACCTACAACGACCCGGTGATCTTCGCCGAGTATGCGATGGACATCGCGGATGCCTGCCACGACCGGGGCGTGAAGGCCGTGGCGGTGACCGCCGGGTACATACAACCGGAGGCGCGGCGCGAGTTCTATGCCAAGATGGACGCGGCGAACGTGGACCTGAAGGGGTTCACCGAGGAGTTCTATTTCAAGATCTGCGGCGGCAAGCTCAGCTCGGTGCTCGACACGCTGGTCTACCTGAAGCACGAAACCGATGTCTGGTTCGAGATCACGACGCTGCTGATCCCGGGCAAGAACGACTCGGACGAGGAATTGCGCGCCGAGTGCAAGTGGATCATGCAGCACCTCGGCGCCGACGTGCCGCTGCACTTCACCGCCTTCCATCCCGACTGGAAGATGCGCGATATCCACGCCACCCCGCCCGAGACGCTGACGCGCGCGCGCGAGATTGCGCGGCTCGCGGGCCTGCGCTATGTCTATACCGGCAACGTGCACGACGAGGAAGGCGGCTCCACCTACTGCCCGTCGTGCGAGAACGCCGTCGTCGTGCGCGACTGGTACGAGATCCGCAGCTACCGCCTGACCGACGACGGCGCATGCGCCTACTGTGGCGCCAGGGTCGCCGGCCGCTACCAGAAGTTCGGCAGGCCCTTCGGCGCGCGCCGCATCCCGGTCAGGCTCGAGGCCCGCGCCTGAGCGCCGCGCCGCGCGCATCGCCGGCGTTTCCCGGGCAGGCGCAGCACTGGTGGCAGGCGGGGCTGCTCGCCGCCGTCTACTTCGCCGCCGCCAAGCTCTCGCTCGCGTTCGCGATCCCGCCCGGCTACGCGACCGCGGTCTGGCCGCCCTCCGGCATCGCGCTCGCCGCGGCGCTGCTGCTCGGCGCGCGCGTCTGGCCGGGTGTCTGGGTCGGCGCGGCGCTGGTCAACGTCACGGTCGAAGCGAGCTGGCTCGCGGCGGCGACCATCGCCACCGGCAACACGCTCGAGGCGCTCGCCGGGGCGGCGCTGGTGCGCCGCGCCATGGGGGTGCCCTATCGCTTCGAGCGCGGCGAGGACGTGGTCAAGTTCATGGTCATCGCGGCGGCGAGCTCGACCATCGCCGCCAGCGTCGCATTGCTGCCGCTCAGCTACGGCCACGCATTGTCCGCAGGGCAGATGTTCTGGAACTGGTGGACCTGGTGGCAGGGCGACCTGTCGGGAATCCTCATCGTCACGCCGCTGGTCCTCGGCTGGTGCGGCCGCAGCGACACGGCGTGGACGCCGGCGAAGAGGATCGAGGCGCTCGTCCTGCTGCTGCTGTTGCTGCTCACTGCGCGCGTGGCGTTCGGCGAGCTGCACGGATTCTCGTTCGAGTTCGTGATCCTGCCGTTCATCATCTGGGCGGCGTTCCGCTTCGGCCAGCGCGAGGTCGTCACGGTGATCGCCGCGGCCTGCGCGCTCGCCGTCTGGTACACGCTCGAGATCGGCGCGCCCGCGGCGCCGGCCAATGCCAACGAGGCGCTGCTCGTGCTGCTGGCGTTCAACAACGTCGTCGTGCTGACCGGGCTGGTGCTGAGCGCGGTGCTCGGCGAGCGCGCGCGCGCCGGGCTGGAGCTGCGCCGGCGGCACGACGAGCTCGAGGCGCGCGTGCACGCGCGCACGCGTGAGCTGGAGAAGGCGAACCGTGCCAAGTCGGAGTTTCTGGCGAAGATGTCGCACGAGCTGCGCACGCCGCTCAACAGCCTGCTGATCCTCGCCGCGCTGCTGCGCGACAACGTCGAGCGCAACCTGACGCCGAAGCAGGTGCAGTACGCGAAGACGATTCATGACGCGGGCAGCGACCTGCTCGCGCTCATCAACGAGATCCTGGACCTCGCCCGCATCGAGTCGGGCGCGCCGCTCGCGCTCGAGCTCGGGCCGGTGCGCATCGCCGACCTGCAGGGCTACCTCGAGCACACTTTCCGCCACGTGGCGCAGGAAGAAGGGCTCGCGTTCAGCGTGACCGCCGAAGGCGCGCCCGAGAGCCTGCGCACCGACGCCAGGCGTCTGCAGCAGATCCTGCGCAACCTGCTCGCCAACGCCTTCAAATTCACCCGCCACGGCGCGGTCGCGCTGCGCATCACGACGGCCGCATCCGGCTGGCCGCCGGGGCATGCGCAGCTCGACCAGGCCGAGCAGGTGGTGGCGTTCGCGGTGTCCGACTCCGGCATCGGCGTTCCCCGCGACCAGCAGGACCTCGTGTTCGAGGCGTTCCAGCAGGCCGGCGGCTCGAGCGGCGCGCAATACGGCGGCACCGGCCTCGGCCTTTCGATCAGCCGCGAGCTCGCCCGGCTGCTCGGCGGCGAGCTGTGCGTCGTGAGCGAGCCTGGCCGCGGCAGCACCTTCACGCTCTTCCTGCCGCTGCGCGCGGCGCCTTTTGCGGCGTAACTCGCACGCCTGTTGCGTCGGGCGGCAGCGACTCATCGACCTCCCCGCGAACGCGGCGAAGCCGGAAAAACGCCCTGCCGGGTGACGTGGTTCCTGAAAATCGGGCGGTATGAGACTTGCGTTGACAGGGTCATGCGGCAGGTCCGTCCTGCCACAAACATGACGAAGGAGGGAACATGCTTACCCGCCGCCTTGCCATCGCGTGCGCTTCGGCAGCGCTCGTAGCCGCGTGCGCGGAAAAGCCGCCCGCGCCCCCGCCCGAGTCCGCGGCAGTGCCCCCACCGGCTGCGGCCCCCCGGGCAGCCGTACCCGCCACGCGCGCCGCGAACCTGGACGCCTACAAGAAGGAGGTCGCCAGCCGCATCGCGTCGCGCAGCGGCGACTTGTTCAGCGACCCGCTGCCCGACATGCTCAAGTCGGTCGTGGTGCTCGAGATCCGCATCGACCGCGACGGCAGGCTGGCAAACGTCGCCGTGCGCCGCTCGAACGGCTACCGGGCGCTCGAGAACCGGGCCATGGACAGCGTACGGCGCGCCGCGCCTTTCGACGCGCCGTCGCTGCTGGTCAGGCGGGGCGAGGGCTCGGTGACGTTCCTCGAGACCTTCCTGTTCCGCGACGACGGCCGCTTCCAGATCCGCAGCCTCGTCGCGTCACGCTAGCACCCGCCGGCGCTCAGAATCCCGGCTGGATGTTGTGCTCGGCGCACATCATGCGCGCCTCGAGCGCAAGCACGAACGGGTTCTTGCTCAACTGCACGTAGGGCGACGAGCCCGAGCTCTCGATCTTGATCAGGGGCGAGGCGCCCTTCAGCAGCGCTTCCTGCGGCACGCGGTAGAGCGCGCCGGTCGCCACTTCCACGTAGGCGCCGGGCTCGGTGATCTCGTTCCAAGACAACTGCTGCAGCGTGGTCTGCTGCTTCTGGAATCCGCTTGCTTTCGATTCCGCCATGACATGCCTCCGTTGATGAGACTGCAGCCGCCACGCGAGCGATATTCGTGCCAGAGTGAAAAAATGCACGCAAAATCAAGCGACGCGAAAAAACGCGCGGCGGCGGCGGCGCGAATTCTGTCGGTCCGCGACAACGCGAACCGCGCGGCGCGCTGCAAGGGCGCGTATTCGGGGACTTTTCCTTGTTGCCGCGGGGCGACCACGCACGTCGGCCGGTGACTACGGGCCCTAGCCTGAAAGTCAGAGTATTTCAGGGCCTCCCCTCGATCGGCAGTACAAATTGACAAAAAAGTGTGTTCGCGTAGCATCCTTGCCCCAGATCGGGTCCTGGTGGGGGAAACACGATGAGCAGAGCGATCCTGTTGGCTGCCGCGGTTTCCGCGGCTGTATCGACCGCCGCGCTGGCGGACAACCCCCTGGTTCAGAAGGAAATAACGGCTATGCCGGCGAAGGTCGTGAAGCCCCTAGAGCTGAAGGCGTCGAAAGCGGTGCGCCTGAGCGATGCGGAACTGGACGACATCACCGCCGGCGTAGCGACCCACTTTACAGGTAAAGGCTTTACGGTCGTACTCAACCCCGGCCGGGCAGTTGTCGAGAATCCTCAGGCCTCGCATGCGCAGAGAGTAGACGGCTTTCGCTGCATAAACTGCCCATTCTGACGTTTTTCTCCGCCGCTGCAGCGGTGGTCTAGCCACCGCCCGCCGTTCGCAAGACCCACCACCGTTTCCTCCGATGCGCACCGCGATCTCAAATTGCGGTGCGTGGCTGCTTGCGCTGTCGATCCTTGCGCCGGGCTTCGACGCGCATGCGCAGGCGGTGCGCTCGCTGCTCGAGATGCGCCATGAGGGCGTGGTCATCCAGGAGTGGGACGCGAGCTGCGGGGCGGCGGCGCTGGCGACGGTGTTCACCTACACCCTGGGGAGCCCCGTCAGCGAGCGCGAGGTGGCGCAGGCGATGCTCCGGCGCACCGATCCGCTGCGCGTGAAGGTGCGCGGCGGCTTCTCGCTGCTCGACATGAAGCGCTTCGCCGAGGGCCGCGGCTACCGCGCCGAGGGGTTCCGCGACCTCGGCCTCGAGGAGCTGCTCGCGCTCGAGAGCCCGATCGTGCCGATCGATGCGCGCGGCGACCCGCACTTCGTGGTGGTGCGCGGGCTGCGCGGCGGGCGGCTCGATCTCGCCGACCCCGCCTTCGGCAACCGCAGCATGTCCGTGGAGCGCTTCAGGGCCGCCTGGCAGGGCGGCGTCGGCTTTGTCGTCACGCGGGGATCTCCGTGATCCGCGTTGCCGCGGCCGCGGCGATGCTCGTCGGCGCGCTCGGCGCGGCGCGTGCGCAGAGCGTGGAGGAGCTCAGGCGCGCCATTTCGGAGCGCGACGCGATCATCCGCGAGCTGAAGCAGAAGATCGAAACCCTGGAGCGGGGCACCGCGCCGCGCGCCGTACCGCCCGGCGCGCCGCCGCCTGCGCCGGCAGCCGCGGCAGGCGACGACGAGGAGCTCGGCCGCGCGCTCGAGCGCACGCTGGTGCAGCAAGGCGGGCTGCTGCTGCGCCCCTCGACCGTCGAGCTGCAGCCGGAGGCGAGCTATGCGCACTGGGACCGCTCGCGCGGCCCGCTGCGCCGCATCGCCGGGGCAGCGCTGTCGCTGCGCGCCGGCCTGCCGTGGCAATCGCAGTTCCAGCTGCGCGTGCCGTATCTGCAGGTCACCACGGCGAGTGGTTCGGCCACCGACTGGGGCGACGTCGATCTTTCGCTGTCGAAGCAGCTCGCGCGCGAAGCACCCGGCCGTCCGGGGCTGATCGCCTCGGCAGGGTGGACGGCGCGCACCGGCAAGGATGGATTCGACGGCGGCGCGCCCACCGGCTCGGGCTTCAACGTGCTGCAGGCGGGGCTTACCGCGGTGAAGCGAAGCGACCCGCTGATGCTCTACGGCGGCATCTCCTACGCCATGCCCCTGTCGCGGCAGGTGTCCGGGGTCAAGCTCGCGCCCGGGGATACCTTCGGGCTGCGCCTCGGCACCATCCTCGCCGCGAGCCCGGACACGGCCGTCAACTTCGGACTCAACCTCGGCTTCGTCAGGCCGACGCGCCTGGACGGCCGATCCGTGGCCGACAGCGATACCGTCCTCGGAACCCTTCAGATCGGCGTCGGCACGATCCTCACGCGCAGCCTGCTGCTCAACGTCGCGGGGGAGTTCCGCGTCGCCGGCAACGTGCCGAATTTCCGCCTGACGGTGACACTGCCGATCAGGTTTTAGGCTCGGCGAGCAGCTCCATCAGCGCGGTGTTGTCCCAGCGCCCGTGGCCGCGCGTGCTGATGCGGCCGAAGTACTGCTCGATGAGCGCCGTGCCGGGGAGCGGCGCGCCGTTTTTCTTCGCCTCGGCGAGCGCGATGTTGAGGTCCTTGCGCATCCAGTCGCTGGCGAAGCCAAAGCCCTCGAACTTGCCCTCGACCATGGTCTTCCAGCGATTCTCGAGCTGCCAGGACTGCGCCGCGCCCTTGGAGATCACCGCGATCACCTTCTCCATGTCGAGGCCCGCGCGCTTGCCGAAGTTGAGCCCCTCGGCAAGGCCCTGCAGCATGCCGACGATCACGACCTGGTTGACCATCTTGGTGAGCTGGCCCGCGCCCGGCCCGCCGATCAGCGCGCACATCTTCGCGTAGACGTCAAGCACCGGCTTCGCCTTGTCGAAATCGGCCTGCTCGCCGCCGCACATGATGCCGAGCTGGCCGTTGACCGCACCCGCCTGGCCCCCCGAGACCGGTGCGTCGACGAAGCCGACATTTCGCTTCTTGGTTTCGGCAAAAAGCTCTCTAGCCAAAACCGCAGGAGCCGTCGTGTGATCGACGAGGATCGCCCCCTTCTTCAGCCCCGCGAGCGCGCCGTTGTCGCCGTAGGCCACCGAGCGCACGTCGTCGTCGTTGCCGACGCACATCATGACCAAATCGCAGCCCTGCGCCGCCTCGCGCGGCGTGGCGGCCGAGCTTCCGCCGTACTCCTTGGCCCACTGGGCCGCTTTCGCCGCAGTGCGGTTGTAGACGGTGACGTCGTGGCCGCCTTTCTTCAGCAGGTGACCGGCCATCGGGTAGCCCATGACCCCCAGGCCGAGAAACGAAACTTTCGCCATGGTCTTGTCTCCAAAGAAGTTTTCCGGATTCTAGCGCAGCCCGTTTGACAGCGGTCGGTCAACCGACCACAATACATGTGCATTTATACAGTATCCGGTGCCGGCCCAGGCGCACGTTGCGGGCGACCTGCCGAATGATGCCGGCAACCAAAGAAGAGGTACGCAGAGTGGACGACAACAGGCAGAAAGCGCTCGCCGCAGCGCTGGCGCAGATCGAGAAGCAGTACGGCAAGGGCTCCATCATGCGGATGGACGCCGAAGCGGTCAAAGACATCGAGGTGGTCTCCACCGGCTCGCTCGGCCTCGACATCGCGCTCGGCGTGGGCGGGTTGCCGCGCGGGCGGGTGGTCGAAGTCTACGGGCCCGAGTCCTCGGGCAAGACCACGCTCACGCTGCAGGTCATCGCCGAAATGCAGAGGGCCGGAGGCACCGCCGCCTTCATCGACGCGGAGAACGCGCTCGACATCACCTACGCCGGCAAGCTCGGCGTCAAGACCGAGGAGCTGCTGATCTCGCAGCCCGACACCGGCGAGCAGGCGCTCGAGATCGCCGACATGCTGGTGCGCTCCGGGGCGGTCGACGTGATCGTGATCGACTCGGTCGCGGCGCTCACGCCCAAGGCCGAGATCGAGGGCGAGATGGGCGAGCCGCAGATGGGCCTGCAGGCGCGCCTGATGAGCCAGGCGCTGCGCAAGCT
>JACOVA010000133.1 GCA_016177575.1 Betaproteobacteria bacterium | reverse complement strand
CGCCTGCTCGATGCCCTCGGTGACCAGGCCCTTGATGCCGTCCGAGCCGTCGTCGGTGCAGACGATGAGCTCGTCGCAGCAGGCGCGGAACTTGTCGGTCCAGAATTCGAGCGCCTTGGAGCGGAACCCTACGATGCCGATCACGTAGGCGCCGCTTTCCTTCCAGGCGCGCGCCTGCGGGTAGATCGGCGCCACGCCCAGGCCGCCGCCCACGCAAACCACTTTTTCCTTGCCGCCGATCCTGCTCGGCACGCCCATCGGGCCGACCAGGCCGTAGAGGTGCGTCCCGACCCTGCTGCAGCGCTGCATCTCGCGCGTGGTTTTGCCTACCGCCTGGATCACCAGCGTCACGGTGCCGCGGCCGCGGTCGAAATCGGCGATGGTGAGCGGGATGCGCTCGCCGTGCGCGTGCGCCATGACGATGACGAACTGGCCGGGGCGCGCGGCACGCGCGAGCTGCGGGTGGCGCACTTCGAGCAGGTAGGTGACGTCGGAGAAGTCCTCGCGCGCCACGATCTCGAAGCTGTTCTCTTCAAGAACTTCTATCATCTGGGGGACCCTGGCACACAAGTTACCCTCGCGGCGCCGCCGCAATTTGAGGCAGATCAAGCCAATGCGCGCGCGCCACGCCTACGCTTCAACACGTTGCGGTGGTGCCATTCAGGAGCGGCGCATGCTGTTCGACGACTACCTGCGGGACCAGGCCGTCAAGTACCGCGCGCTCGCAGAGCAAGCGGCGGATGAGCTCGCGCGCCAGGAGCTGCTCGAGCTCGCCGACGTCTGCGACGAAGTCGCCGACAGCGCCGAAGACCGCCAGACCGCCGGCTGAGCGGCGGAAATCGGGGTCAGCGCCCGATTATTTTCTTCCTCAACCGCGAATACGGCTTCGCCACGCGGTTGCGAGCCAAGGCTGCTGCGCGCGCGGCAGGTCGGGCGGCCGGTAGTAGTGGCTCAGCTCCTCGAACCCGGCGGCGGTCAGAAAGCGGCGCCAGGTCTCGAGATCGTGGAAGGCGCCGTAGCGGCCGCGGCTCCAGCCCTCCTCGTTGCGGCCGTGCGGGTTGGAGCTGAACAGCACGCCGCGCGGCTTGAGCGCCGCGTGCAGCTCCGCGAGCACACGCGGCAGCTCCTGGCAGGGAACGTGGAACAGCGCAGCGTTGGCGAATACGCCGTCGAAGCGTGCGCGCGGCAGATCCAGCGCGAGGAAGTCCTGCTGCCACACCTCGCAGCCGCTGTGCTCGCGCGCCATGGCGACGAAGCTCGGCGCGCCCTCCAGCCCGATCGCGACGTGGCCGAGCGCGGCGAAGGCCTTGAGATCCCGCCCCGGCCCGCAGCCCAGGTCGAGGATCGTGTACGGCGGCTCGCCCTCGATGTGGCGCAGCAGCTCGGCGATGTTCTGGCTGACGTCGTGATCGCGCGTGCCGCGCCAGAAGCCCGCAGCGCTCTGTTCGTAGTGCTCGAGCGTCCCGCCGGCGATGCGCGCCAGCTCCTCGGCTTTCAGCGTCATGCCCGGATTATGACCGGGCGCCCGCTCAGGCTGCGGCGGGCACCGCCCCGCCGACGCGGCCGCGCTCGGCGGGCGGGCGCTCATCCATCAGCCACTGCAGCGTGAAGGCGGTGAGCCCGACCGCGATCAGCGCGCCCCAGCCGAAGTTGTAGTTGCCGAAGCGGTCGAACACCAACCCGCCCATCCAGGCGCCGAAGAACGAGCCGACCTGGTGGCTGAAGAACACGATGCCGTAGAGCGTATTGAAGTGCGTCAGGCCGAACACGCGCCCGATGATGCCGGTCACGAGCGGCGCGACGCCCAGCCACAGGAAACCCATCGCGGCGGCGAAGACGAGCGTCGAGCCGGCGCTGATCGGCATCAGCAGGAACGCGACGATGAACAGCGTCCGCAGGAGGTAAATCAGCGCAAGCAGGTGCTTCTGGCTGTAGCGCGCTCCCAGCACGCCGAACAGGTAGGTGCCCACCGTGTTGAACAGGCCGATCAGCCCGAGCGCGCTCGCCGCCACGCCCGGCGCGACGCCGCAGATCTGCAGGTAGGCCGGCAGGTGCGTGGTGATGAACACGAGCTGGAAGCCGCAGGCGAAGAAGGCGAGCGTCATGAAGACGAAGCCGCGATGCGCCATCGCCTCGCGCACCGCCTCGCCAAGAGGCTGGGGATCTGCTTTTTCCAGGGAGGTTTTTTCTCCCAGCTCCCGGATCGGAAGCGAAAACAAGGCCATTGAACCGGCAATGCCCGCAAACACGAGCATCGCCGCCTGCCAGCCGAAGCCGTCGATCAGGCCCTGGCCGGCCGGAGCCAGCACCATGGTGCCGAGCGAGCCCGCGGCGGCGACGATGCCCACGGTCTGGCTGCGCTTCTCCGGCGGCGTTGCGCGCGCGATGGTGCCGATCAGCACGCCGAACCCCGTGCCGGCGGTGCCGACGCCGGTGAGAAAGCCCGCCACCTCGAGCCCGCCGGGAACGCCTCTGGAGAACGCCATCAGCAGCAGCCCCGCGGCATAGAGCAGCGCGGTGCCGATCAGGATCGGCCGCGGGCCGTAGCGGTCCGCGAGCGCGCCGACGAAGGGCTGCGACAGCCCCCAGACGATGTTCTGCAGCGCGAGCGAGAAGCCGAAGGTTGCCGCCGAGACGCCGAGGTCGAGCGTCATCGGCCGCATGAACAGCCCCAGGCTCTGCCGCAGCCCCATGCAGAGCGCGATGATCACCCCGCTCAGCACCAGGAGGATTAACACCGATCTGTTTACTTTAGCCATATTTCCGGTATATTTAGGTCCAGCGAGCATGCTACACCGATCTGTGTACATCTGACGATGCCGTTTCGCAATCCCGACTCCGCGCCCGCGGCGCGCATTCTCGCCGCCGCAGACCAGCTCTTCTATTCACAGGGAATTCGCGCCGTGGGGGTGGACGCCATCGCGGCCGAGGCGAAGGTCAGCAAGCGCACGCTGTACAACCACTACGCGTCCAAGGACGCCCTGATCGCGGCCTACCTCACCGCGCGCTTTCGCCACCTGCCGCCTTCGGACCGGCCCGCGCGCGAGCAGATCCTCGGCGCCTTCGAGCGCCTGGAGCGCGTCATCGCCAGCCCGGGCTTTCGCGGCTGCCCGTACGTGAACTCGGTGACCGAGCTGGGCGATCCCAGGCATCCGGCGCACGCCATCGCGCTGCAGTTCAAGGAGCAGCGGCGGCTCTGGTTCAAGGCGCTGCTCGAGCGGCTCGAGGTGAAGGACGCCGACGCGCTCGCCAGCCAGCTCCAGATCCTCGCCGAAGGCGCCCTGATCACCGCGCTGGTGCGCGGCGATCCCGCCGTCGCGCGCTCGGCGCGCGCCGCGGCCGAGACGCTGCTCGACGCCGCCGGCGCGCGGGTCAGCTGGCGCGGATCTCCTCCAGCACCGGGCGCAGACAGGCGAGGAACGCCTCCGGGTTCTCGCTCATCGGGAAGTGCCCGAGGCCCTTCATGATCGTCACTTTCGCGCCCGGGATGCGCGCCGCCGCGGCCTCGGTGTCGCGCGGCGAGGCCGAGTAGTCGTACTCGCCGGTGAGCAGGTAGAGCGGGCACAGCCTGGTGTCGATCGCGCCGATGCGCTCGCGGATGTCGCCCTCGATCTGGTAGAAGTAGAGGTCGCCGGTGAACACGCCCGGCCCGCCCTGCATGTAGTGCCAGACCGTCTCCCAGCGGTGCTCCTGCGGGCTGAGCGGCGACATGAGGCCGTAGGCGAGCCCGCCGCAGGCGCGCCCGCCGTGCACCTCGGCGTGATCGAGCCAGCCGGCGTCGTAGTAGCGCTCGACGTAGGCCGCCGACTGCAGCCCGATCAGCGCGCGCAGCTCGCGCGCGTGCTTGAGTGCGAGGTTGAGCACGATGCGCCCGCCGATCGAGCAGCCCATCACCACCGGGCGCAGCGTGGGCGAAACGAGCCCCAGCTCGCGCGCCACCGTCATGATGAGCTCGGTGTAGCTGTCGGTGGTGAGGCGGTAGTCCTCCTTCTCCCAGCCCGCGGGCGGCGAGGACTTGCCGTGCCAGGGCATGTCGAAGGCGACCACGCGAAAGTGCTGCGTCACCTGCGGATCGTTCAGCACCGCGCGGTACTGCCGTCCGTCGGACCCGGCCGTGTGCAGGCAGAGCAACGGGATTCCTTTGCCCGATTCCTCAAAATAAAGCCTGTGCTTTCGATTCTGCATATCGATCTCGGCATAGCGCCCGACGATCGGCTCGAGCTTCATGCTTTCCTCGGCGCCGCGAGCACCAGCTTCAAGTAGAGGAGGTAGGCCATCAGCACGCGCAGGTCGCCCTCGAACGCGACCTCGCCCCGGCGCAGCAGCGCGAACAGGTCGTGCCAGCCCGGCCCGGGCGGCGACTCCCAATGGCGCTCCCAGCACTCCTTCGCAGCGCGGATTGCGAAACGCCAGGACCGCATCGCAAAGGGACCTTTCTCTATGGAAGAAATCAAGCCTTGTCGAACCGTAACGAGGTATTGCTGCTCGCCGACCTCCAGCAAGAAGGTCTCGTTCATGTGCCGGCCCCAGCGCACGATCGCGGGGTCGCGGTTCACCAGCTCGGGCAGGCGCTCGATCATCGGCCGGATTCTATGCCGTCAGCCGGGGCGCGCGGCGCCTCTTTCCCGCGAGACGCTGTAGTAGGTACCGGTGAAGATCAGCGCCGCGCCGAGGATCACCGCCGGGTCGAAGGGCTCGGCGTAGAACAGCGCGCCCACCACCGCGATCAGCGGCAGGCGGAAGAAATCCACCGGCACCACCACCGTGGCGTCGGCGAACTTCATCGCGCGCGTCAGGCAGTAGTGCGCGGTGAAGCTGCCGCCGCCGATGACCGCGATCCACGGCAGGTCGGCGAGCGCGGGCGGCGTCCAGCCCGGCAGCGCCGCGGCGAGGCAGAACGGCGTCTGGATCACCGACATCCAGAACAGCACCGTGAGCGGCGCGTCGCTGCCGGCCAGGCGCTTGGTGCCGATCATCTGCACCGCGAAGCAGAACGAGCCGAGGATCATTACGAGCGAGGCCGGCTGCACCACCGCCAGCCCCGGGCGCAGGATGACGAGCACCCCGGCGAAGCCGAGCGCGAGCATCACCAGCCGGCCGCGGTTCATGCGCTCGGCGAGCATGAGCGCGGCGAGCAGCGCGGTGAAGATCGGCGAGGTGAACTCGATCGCGAACACGGTGGCGAGCGGCAGCGCGCCGATCGCGTACACCCACGAGGCCTGGCCGCCGAGGTGGAACAGGTTGCGCCACAGGTGCACGCCCATGAGGCGCGTGCGCAGCACCGCCGCGCCCCCCGGCAGCACGATTGCGAGCACGATCGCGAGCGCGACGCCGGTGCGGAAGAACAGGATCTCGAACACACCGATGTGGCGCAGCAGCTCGCGCGCCGCGATCGCCATGGCGCAGAACGAGAGCACGGCGCCCGCCATCCACAGCACGCCGCGCAGGGCGGCGCTCAGACGCCACACCAGTCGCGGATGATCGCCTCGTAGATCGCCACCGACTGGCGGATGCGCTCCAAGTGGCAGTACTCGTCGGTCTGGTGCGCCATCGCCGCCTCGCCCGGCCCGAGCACCACCGTGGGAACGCCCGCGTAGACCTTGAGCAGGTTCGCCGCGTCGGTCATGTAGGGCGCGGTGCGAGGCTGCGGCGCCTCGCCGAGGATCGGCCGGCAGATCCCGAACACGCGCTGCACCCAGGCCTCGTGCGGCTCGGTCCAGACCGGGTTGAGGTCGGAGAAGATGTCCAGCTCCGTTTCGCCAAGAAGCTCTTTCAGCCTTGCAATCAACGCGTCGTGATCCATGCCGGGCACGGTGCGGATGTCCACGCCGATCTTGGCCGCGTCGGGCACCAGGTTGACGCCGCTGCCGCCCGCGAACGTCCCCACGTTGAGCGTCGGCGCGCCCATCACCGGATGCGCCTTCGCGCCGAACTCGAAGCCTTCCAGCTTCGCGATTGCGCGCGCCGCCTTGTAGATGGCGTTCACGCCCAGCTGCGGCATCGAGCCGTGTGCCGAGACGCCGCGGAAGGCGGCGTTGAACTTGATCGAGCCCTTGTGCCCGACCAGCGGGTAGTTGGAGGTCGGCTCGCCGACCACGATCGCGCCCGCCTTGCCCATCAGCGTCGGCAGCGCGGCGAGGTGCTTGGAGCCGATGCAGCCGCCCTCCTCCGCGGCCGTGAGGACGAGGACGATTCCGGGTGTTCCATTCAGCTTTTTCGCCAGGTTTCTCGCCGCGATCAGGATCGCCGCAACCCCGGACTTCATATCGGAAGTACCCCTTCCGAACAGCTTGTCGCCGTCGGTCTCGCCGCGGAACGGGTCCTTCGACCACGGGCGCGTGCCGAGCGGCACCACGTCGAGGTGCCCCGTCAGGCACAGCGGCGGCTTCGCCTCCGAGCCGCCCGCGCGCGCGATGACGCTCGTCCTGCCCTCGTCGTACTCCGAGAACTCGACCGAATAACCCCACTCCTGAAGCAAGGCGCCGGCGTGCTGCGCGCAGTCGCGCTCGCGCCCGGGCGGGTTGACGGTGTCGAAGCGCAGCAGGTCGCGCGTGAGGGCAACGGCGTCGCCGGAACTCATGCGCCGATGATACGTCACATCAGCAGGCGGTTCCGCAATGACCGAGCGCGTGCTGGGGTTTTTCCGTTCCTTCCTGCTGATCGAGCTGATCAGGGGGATGATGCTGACCGGCCGGCATCTGTTCAAGCGCAAGATCACGGTTCAGTACCCCGAGGAGAAGACGCCGCAATCGCCGCGCTTCAAGGGCCTGCACGCCCTGCGGCGCTACCCGAACGGCGAGGAGCGCTGCATCGCCTGCCAGCTGTGCGAGGCGGTGTGCCCAGCCTTGGCCATCCATATTGAATCTGAAGAAAAAAGGGATGGAACAAGAAGAACCACTCGCTACGACATCGACCTCACCAAGTGCATCTTCTGCGGCTTCTGCGAGGAGTCCTGCCCGGTGGACGCCATCGTCGAGACGCGCCTCCAGGAGTACCACGGCGAGCGGCGTGGCGACCTCATCTACACCAAGGCCATGCTGCTCGCAGTGGGCGAGCGCTACGAGGAGCAGATCGCGCGCGACCGCGCCGCCGACGCGCCCTACCGGTGATGACGACGTGCGAACCCGGCCGGCACGCGCTGGTCAAACAGGGACCGTTACCCAGGAGATATTTATGTCGCTCATCGGCTACAGGACCGTTGTTTTCTGCGCGCTCGGCGCGCTGTCGCTACCGGCCGCGGCCGCGGAGCCGGGCCGCGCTGCCGACGTCCACAAGCGCTACCTGGAAGAGCGCGCCTACTGCCTCGGCATCAAGCAGGCCGAAGACCGCACCACCTGCCTGCGCGAGGCGGGCGCGGCGCAGATCGAGGCGCGGCGCGGCACGCTCGCGAAGGAGAGCGCCGATTTCGAGCAGAACCGCTTCGCGCGCTGCGCCTACCACAAGCGCGCCGACGAGCGCGAATACTGCGAGCGCCGCATGCGCGGCGAGGGCTCGGTGAGCGGCAGCGTCGCCGCCGGCGGCATCCTGCGCGAGCTCACCGTGATCGTCCCGGCGGACTAGATCATCACGCGCCCGTACGGCAGCGCGCTGCCCGGCTAGCCCGAGGAGCGCAGCACGGCGCCCGCGGCGGCGCCGGTGAGCGCGCCCTTTTCCCAGGTCGGCACGCCGTTGACGAGCGTCAGCTCGATGCCACGCGAGCGCTTCACCATGCGCTTGCCGCCCCCCGGCAGGTCGTAGATCCGCTCGGGCCGGCCGCCCGAGCCGACGGTGGCGGGATCGAAGAGCACCACGTCCGCGGCCAGGCCCGGCTGCAGGCGCCCGCGGTCGCGGATGCCGAAGAAGTCGGCGGGGTCCGAGGTCATGCGCCGCACCGCCTCCTCGAGGCTGAGCACCCCGCGCTCCCGCACCCAGGTGCCGAGCACGTAGGTCGGGTAGCCCGAGTCGCACAGCATGTCGAGGTGCGCGCCGCCGTCGCCCAGGCCGAGCAGCACGCTCGGGTCGTTGAGCAGCTCCGCCATGCGGTCCACGCGCGTGTTCCAGGACTGGACCGTGAACTCGTTGCGCAGGTCGTCCTCGAGCGTGAGATCGAGCAGCGCATCGACGCCGTCCACGCCGCGCTCGCGCGCGATCTCGGCGACGGTTTTTCCCTCGTATCTTTTCAGATCCTGCCTTGCCACTTCATGCACCGTGATGCGCGCCCAGTCGGCGAACGAGAGCGGGTTCTTCAGATCGTTCCTGAAAGACTCCCGGAACCCGGGATCCCGGTACACCGCGGCCTGGGCCTCCTTCGAGGTGTGCTCGAACAGGCGCTTCCACGAGGGGAAGGCGGCGAACGCGAACGGGCTGCGCATCACCAGCTCGCGCGTCAGCGGCAGCGGCGAGGTCTGCGGCCGCGCGCCGCGCGCGATCAGCGGCCGCACCTTGCGCATCGTCTCGCGCGCCGCCTCGGGCAGGTCGTCGCGGTCGAACAGGGCGATGAAGGTGACCGGCCGCCGGCTCTCCTCGAGCATGAACTCGAGCAGCTCCAGCTCGGGGGGCTCCAGCACCGCGATCTGGCGCGTCATCGCGATCTCGATCGCGCCGCGCGCGCGCTCGCGCAGCGCGTTGCAGCAGGCCTTCAGCTCCTCGCGGCTCGCGTTGCGGCAGGCGAGCGGCCGCCCGCCGTAGCCCATGTGCTGGTTGAGCAGCGTGCTCGAGAAGCCGAACGCGCCCGCATCGAGCGCTTCACTCAACAGCTGTTTTACTTTCTCGATTTCCCCGGGGCTGGCCGCTCGCTCCATGGAGGCCTCGCCCATGACGTAGTGGCGCAGCGGCGTGAGCGGCACCAGGAAAGCGAGATTGAGCGCCGGCCGGCGGCGTTGCGCCGCGTCCATGTACTGCGGGAAGGTCTCCCAGTCCCAGCTGATGCCGGCCTCGAGCACCTCGAACGGAATCGCTTCGACGTTGACGAGGTCGCGCATCGCGATCTCGCGCGCCGCCGGCCGGCACGGCGCGATGCCGACGCCGCAGTTGCCCATCACCACCGACGTGACGCCGTGCCACGACGAGGGCGTCGTCGCCCCGTCCCAGCAGATCTGCGCATCGTAGTGCGTGTGCGGGTCGATGAAGCCCGGCGCGACCACGAGGCCGTCCGCATCGATGATCCGGTTTGCTTTTTCCGTAATGCGGTCTTCCACAAGGACAACCTTTCCTGCGGAGATCGCAACGTCCGCCCGCCGCGCCGGCGCGCCGCTGCCGTCGATCACGCTACCGTTTCGAATCAGGAGGTCGCAGGGCATCGGAATCGCATTATGCTGCGGCTTTGACCTCCCCGCCGCCATGACCGCCGTGTTTCGCAGCGCCAGCCTCGCCCTCCTGCTCGCCGCCTTCAGCTCGCTCGCTTTCGCCCAGGCAAAGCCGGCGCCGTCCGCATCTCCTCCTGCCGGCTACGAGCCTCAGTCGGGCCAGGAAGGCAAGGACGTCGTCTGGGTGCCGACCCCGCAGGCGGTGGTCGACAAGATGCTCGACATGGCGCGCGTGAGGCCGCGCGATTTCGTCATGGACCTGGGCTCGGGCGACGGCCGCCTGGTCATCACTGCCGCCAAGCGCGGCGCGCGCGCGCTCGGCGTCGAGTACAACCCCGACATGGTCGAGCTCTCCAAGCGCAACGCGGCAAGAGAAGGCGTCGCCGGCAAGGCCGCGTTCGTCAAGGCAGACCTGTTCGAGACCGACTTCTCCAGGGCGAGCGTGATCACCATGTTCCTGCTGCCCGAGATCAACCTCTGGCTGCGCCCGAAGATCCGCGGCTTGAAGCCCGGCACGCGCATCGTCTCCAACACCTTCACCATGGGCGACTGGGAAGCCGACCAGAAGGCCACCATCGGCGGCAAAGGCTGCGAGGTCTCCTGGTGCACCGCGCTGCTCTGGATCGTGCCCGCGCGCGTCGCCGGCACCCACCAGCTGCCGCAGGGCGAGCTCACCCTCAAGCAGCATTACCAGACGCTCTCCGGCTTCCTGCGCACCGGAGGCAGGTCCTACGCGCTGACCGGCAAGGTACGCGGCGAGGAGATCCGCTTCCGGGCCGGCGGCAGGACGTACCGCGGCAGGATGACCGGCAAGACGCTCGAGCTGAGCTGAGCGACCTGTTACAGCTTGTAAATCGCGTGGACGGCGGCGGGCTTTCGTGCAAGGCTCGCGCCATGAGGGTGCCCGCCGCCTTCGCCCTGCTCTGCCTCTTCGCCGCGCCGCTCGGTGCGCAGACCTGGAAGTGGGTCGACGCGCGCGGCGTCGTCAACTACTCCAACGCGCCGCCGCCCGAGGCCGCCGCCGTGGCTGCGCCGATCGAGGAGCGCGTCTCCACGCTGCCCACCGATCCCGATTTCGTCAAGCAGGTCGCGGCGATGCGTGCGCGCGCCGCGCGCCGGGCCGAGCTGGAAGAGATGGCATGGCTGCAGCGCCAGCAGATCCTCGCCGCCCGCGCCGCGGCGCCCGCCTACGAGCCCGCGCCCTACAGCGCCCCTGCGCCCGCCTATTACTACCCGGCCGTCTACGGGCCGGTCTTCACCGCCGTGGTGCCGCGCCGCGCGCACGTGTTCCGGCCCGTCAGGACGCACGTCCGGCACAGCGCGCCCACCTTCCGTCACCGCGCCTCCTCGACCTGGCGCAGCGGCCGGACGGGGCAACCGGGCCGGACGATCCGCTAGAACGCGCTCTCCAGGCTGCGCGCACCAGACGACAACCATTCGGACATCGACTGCCGGATGGATGTCAGCCTGCCGTTCCCGTACCACGCCCTGAAGCCGCAAAGCTATGGAAATATGGGTTTATGGTAACATGGGTTGATGAAGACGACGCTCGAGCTGCCCGAAGACCTGATGCGGCGCGTCAAGCTGCGCGCCGTGCACCGCCGCAGGAAGCTGAAAGACGAGATCGCCCATCTGCTCGAAGCGGGCATGGCACAGGCCCCCGAGCCGGAGGCGCCCGCGAGG
>JACOVA010000132.1 GCA_016177575.1 Betaproteobacteria bacterium | reverse complement strand
TTCGGCCTGCGCCGCGCCGCGCTCGGCGTCGTGCGGATCCTGGTCGAGAATCGGCTTTACCTATCAGTATATGAACTGGCGAAAGCGGCTCTCGCCCCGTTCAAAGCCCAAACGCCGGTCGAAGTCATTCAGTTCATATACGACCGTTTTGACGGTTATCTGAAGGAGCAAGGCTTCTCGAAGCTTCAGATCGACTCCGTACTGAGCAAGAATCCTGTCAACCTTGGCGTTGTGCCAGAGCAACTCGAAGCGGTGAAGGCATTTCAGGCTCTGCCGGAAGCCGAGAGCCTCGCAGCCGCGAACAAACGAATCGTGAATATCCTCAAGCAAGCCGAAGCGAAGGGAGAATCCTTCGCAGACGCGACATTGGGCGAACTTAGGGAGCCTGCAGAACGAGCACTGCACGACGCTATCCGGGTCGCGTCGGAAAAAGCCGAACCGCTCTACGAGAAAGGCGATTACGCGGGCTATCTAAAGAGCTTCGCCGTGCTGAAGACCCCGGTCGACACGTTCTTCGACAAGGTGATGGTGATGGTCGAGGACGAGAAGCTGCGGCGCAGCCGCCTCGCGCTGCTACGCGACCTGCGCGAGGCGATGAACCGCGTCGCCGACATTTCCAAGCTGGCGGCATGAAGCTCGCCGAAGGATCACTCGCGTGAAGCTCGTGATACTCGACCGCGACGGCACGATCAACTACGACAGCGACCAGCACATCAAGTCGCCCGCCGAGTGGAAGCCGCTGCCGGGCAGCCTGGAGGCGATCGCGCGCCTGACGCAGGGCGGCTGGCGCGTGGTGGTGGCGACCAACCAGTCGGGCATCGAGCGCGGCCTGTTCGACATGGCGACGCTGAACGCGATCCACGCCGAGATGCATCGCGCGGTCAACCAGGCGGGCGGCAGGATCGAGGCGATCTTCTTCTGCCCGCACGCCGCCGAGGCGAGCTGCGAGTGCCGCAAGCCCAAGCCGGGCCTGCTGCGCGAGATCGCTGCGCGCCTGGAGGTGGAGCTCGAGGGCGTGCCGATGATCGGCGACTCGCTGCGCGACGTCGAGGCGGCGGCGGCGGTCGGCGCGCAGCCCTACCTCGTGCTCACCGGCAAGGGCAGGAAGACGCGCGAGGCGGGCGGCCTGCCGCCGCAGACGGAGATCGTCGCCGACCTCGCCGCGGTCGCGGCGCGCCTCGCTCCATGACGTGGCTGCGCTCGACGCTGTTCTGGCTCGTGCTGATCGTCCTCACCCCGCCCTACGCGCTGCTCGCGCTCGCCGCCGCGCCGCTGCCGCGCATGGCGCGCTACCGCGTCATTTCCGGCTGGTCGCTCGCCGTGCTCTGGTGCCTGCGACGCCTGTGCGGCATCCGCTGCAAGGTGCAGGGGCGCGAGCACCTGCCGCGGCGCCCGGCGGTGATCCTGTCCAAGCACCAGTCGGCCTGGGAGACGCTCGCCTTCCAGGGGATCTTTCCGCCGCAGGTGCACGTTCTCAAGCGCGAGCTGCTGTGGATACCCTTTTTCGGCTGGGGCCTGGCGCTGATGAGCCCGATCGCGATCGATCGCGCGCGCGGCATGGCGGCGATGCGCCAGATCGCGCGCCGGGGTAAGCGGCGGCTCGAGCAGGGCTTCTGGGTGGTGGTGTTTCCGGAAGGCACGCGCGTCGCGCCCGGCGAGCGGCGCAAGTACCAGCTGGGCGGCGCCTGGCTCGCCGCGTATGCCGGTGCCCCGGTGGTGCCCGTCGCGCACAACGCCGGGCTGGTCTGGCCGCGCAATTCCTTTCTCAAGTTCCCGGGCCGCGTGACGGTGCGCATCGGCCCGCCGATCGAGAGCGCGGGGCGCGATGCGGAGACGATCAACGCCATGGCGGAACAATGGATCGAGACGCAGCAGAGACTGCTCGACAGCTAGCGCTGTTCGACGAGCCGCCGCCCGAGGGCGCCGCGCTGCTGCGCCGCGTGCTGCTCGGCGGGCGCGCGGTCGAGTTCCGCTTCGCGCGCCGCCGGCGCCGCACCATCGGCATCAGGGTGAGCGAGAGCGGGCTGAGCGTGGCGGCGCCGCTGCGCGCGCCCTGGCGCGAGATCGAGGGTTTCCTGCGCGAGAAGGAGCGCTGGATCCTCGCCAAGCTCGATGCGCAGGCCGCCGTCGGCGCGCCGCCTGTCATCTTCGGCGAGAGCGGCGAGTCCTTGCCGCTGTTCGGCAACGAAATCACCCTTGCCGTGATGGCAGGGCCGCGCGCGACGCGCTTTTGCGCATCCAGGCTGGTGCTGCAGGTCCCCGAGCCGCACCGGCGCGGCGTGGTGCGGCAGGTCCTGATCGCCTGGCTGAAAGCGAGGGCGCTGGAAGCCTTGGCCCCGCGCGCCGCGCACTACGCCGCCCGGGTCAGCCTCCCCGCCCCGCCGCTCGCGCTCTCCGGCGCGCGCTCGCAATGGGGGGTGTGCATGGCGAGCGGCCGCGTGCGCCTGTCCTGGCGCCTGGTGCACCTCGCCCCCGAGCTTGCCGATTACGTGATCGCGCACGAGGTCGCGCACCTGGTCGAGCTCAATCATTCGGCGCGCTTTTGGGCGCTGGTCGAATGGCTGTATCCTCACTGGCGCGAGGCGCGCAGCCGCATCGAGCGCGCTGCCGCCACCATCCCGAGACTCTGAGGAACGCGATGAGAATCCTGCATACCATGCTCCGGGTCGGCGACCTCGAGCGCTCGGTCAGGTTCTACACCGAGGTGCTCGGCATGAGGCTGCTGCGCACCACCGACCGGCCCGAGCAGAAGTACTCGCTCGCCTTCGTCGGCTACGACGGCGAGGACAAGGCCGCGGTGCTCGAGCTGACCTACAACTACGGGGTCGACAGGTACGACCTCGGCTCGGCCTTCGGCCACATCGCCATCGAGGTTCCCGACGCGAAAAAAGCCTGCGAGGCGGTGCGCGCCAGGGGCGGCGCGGTCACGCGCGAAGCCGGCCCGGTGAAGGGCGGCACCACCGTGATCGCCTTCGCCCAGGACCCCGACGGCTACAAGATCGAGTTCATCGAACACCAGAGCGCGCCATGATGCGAATCGCGTTTTCATTCCTGCTTTGCCTGAGTGCGAGCGCCGCCTTCGCTCAGGCAGCTCCCGTTCAGCGAGTCTGCCCGATCGACGGCGCGGGCTTCGCATGGCAGGGGCCGCCGCCGCTTGCGTCTCGGCAAACCTATCTCGACCAGCGGCCGGTCGACCCGTCCTACCCCTGGCCGCACGCCAAGTGCCCGGACAACGGATTCGTCCTCTACAAGAGCAGCTTCTCGCAGGCCGAGATCACGAAGCTGCGCGCGTTCGTACTGTCGGATCGGTACCAGTCCCTGAGCAAGACCCACACCACCCACTACCTGGAGGCGGTGCTGCGCAGGCATCTCGGCGAGTCCTCCTACGCCGTGGCTTGGGCGCTAGTGCAGGCGAGCTGGCAGACTGCGGCGGACCCGGTCCGCTACCAGCAGTACGCCGGAGAGGCGCTCGCGCTGTACGACTCGATCTCGCTGGAGAAGCTGCCCGAGATCAGGCATCGCATCCTGAAGCGGATGATCTCGGGCGAACTGGCGCGCCGCCTGGGCCGGTTCGAGTCGGCGCGGGAGCGCTTTCTCGAGATGCGCGACAGCGCCGAGCTCTCCAAGCCGTTCTACCAGCGCATCGTCGAGCTGCAGCTCAAGCTGGTGCGCGCCAGGGACAGCCGGAGCCATCGCATCCCGTACTAGGAACCGCTGATGCGCCGCGCGATGCGCACGTAATCGGCCGGCGAGAGGTTCTCCGGCCTGAGGCCGGGATCGATCTCCAGGCTGGCGTAGTCCTGCGGCGCGAGCGGCAGCGCGTTGCGCAGGGTCTTGCGGCGCGCGCTGAACGCCCGGCGCACCAGCGCGGCCAGCGTCGCCTGGTCGAAATCGGGGAAGCTCCCGGGCGCGAGCGGCAGCAGGCGCACGACGGCGGAGTCCACTTTCGGCGGCGGACGGAAGCAGCCCGGGGCGACCCTGAAGAGCTTTGTCATCGCGAAGCGCGTCTGCAGCATCACCGAGAGCCGGCCGTACTCCGGCGTCGAGGGTTTCGCCACCATCCGGTTCACCACTTCGAGCTGCAGCATGAAGTGCATGTCGCGCACGCGCGCGGCGCAGTCCGCCAGATGGAACAGCAGCGGGGTCGAAATGTTGTACGGCAGGTTGCCCACCAGGCGAATGCCGCGCGGCTGGACGCCGAAGTCGTACTTGAGCGCGTCGGCTTCGATGATCGCGAGCCGCTCGCGCGGGAATTCCCTGGCGAGAGCGGCGGCGAGGTCGCGGTCGACCTCGAGCGCGGTCAGGCGCCCGGCGCGCTCGAGCAGCGGCCGCGTGAGCGCGCCCTCGCCTGGCCCGATCTCGACGATCTCGTCGCCGGGTGCCGGGCCGATCGCCTCGACGATGCGCCTGAGGACTCCGCGGTCGTGCAGGAAGTGCTGACCGAACCGCTTCCTCGGAATCACCTGTCTTCGAGGCGCATTTCGACGTAGACGCGGTCGCGCAGCTGGCGCAGCCATTCCTGGTAGGCCTCGTCCGCCTTGCGCTCCTTGAGCACCTGGCGCGCCTGCATGCGGCGGCGCTCGAGCGTCAGGCCCGCGGCACGCCGCTCCAGCACCTGCATCAGGTGCCAGCCGAAGGGCGACTTGACCGGCTGGCTGATCTCGCCCGGCTTGAGCGAGACCATGACGCGCTCGAACTCCGGCACGGTGTCTCCCGGCAGCACCCAGCCGAGCTCGCCGCCGCGCGCCGCGCTGCCGTCCTGCGAGTGCAGCCGCGCCAGCTCGGCGAAATCGGCGCCGCCGGTGACGATGCGCTCGCGCAGGTCGGCGAGCCGGCGGCGCGCGTCCTCCTCGGACACCAGCTCGCTGGTGCGTACCAGGATGTGGCGCACCCGGATCTGCTCCACCGCCGCGCCCTGCTCGGCGCCGCGCCGGTCGACGAGCTTGAGGACGTGGAACCCGCCGGGTGAGCGCAGCACGGCGCTCACCTCGCCGGCGCGCATCGCCCTCACGGCGGCGGCGAAGATCTCGGGCAGCCGGTCCTCGGCGCGCCAGCCGATCAGGCCGCCCTGCAGCGCGTCGGGGCCGTCGGAATAGCTCGCCGCGAGCTTGGCGAAATCGGCGCCGGCGAGCGCCTCGGCGCGCGCCTTGTCCGCGCGCGCGCGCGCCTGCTCGATCGTCTCCGGGCTGGCCTGCTCGGGCAGCCGCACCAGGATGTGCGCCAGGTTGTACTCGCTGCGCGCGCCGCTCGCGAGCTTCGCCTCCTCGAGATAGAGGTCGATCTCGCTGTCGCTCACCTCGATGCGGTCGTCCACCTCGCGCTCGCGCAGGCGCTGCAGCTGGATCTGCTGCCGCACCTCGTCGCGGAACTTGCCGAACGGGACCCCGTCCTTCTCGAGCGCCTGACGGAACGCCGCCAGCGTCATGCGGTTATTCTCGGCGATGCGCTCGAGCGCCCGGTCGAGCTGGATCTCCTCGACCCGGATGCCGTTGTCGCGCGCGAGCTGCACCTGCGCCTTGTCGAGGATCAGGCGCTCGAGGATCTGGCGCTCGAGCAGCGTGCGCTCTGGCAGCGGCGTGCCCTGCCGGCGCAGCTGCCGCTCGGCGTAGTCGCGGCGCTCGGCGAGCTCGGACATGGTCACCACCTCCTTGCCGACGACGGCGACGATGCGATCGACGAGGACGATCTTCTGCGCTGCCTTCTGCGCCTGCGCCACGCCGCACAGCGCCAGCGCCAGCGCCAGGATCAGTGCGCGCATCGCACCGCCCCTCAGAAAACCTGCTCGAACGGCAGTTGCGGGCGCGCGCTCGGCGGCACGAGCTGCGCGTCCTTCGGATTGGTCACCGCATAGCCCGGCACGCTGCGCCTGAGCAGGGTCAGGATCTCGTCGGAGCCCAGCCCGCCCACGCCGTTGAACTCGATCTGGAAGAAGATCCCGCTCGAGGTCGTCTGCGCCGCGGCCTGCAGCCGCTGGAACGCGGCCCTGAACACCCAGC
Source organism: Betaproteobacteria bacterium (assembly GCA_016177575.1). Classification (GTDB taxonomy): domain Bacteria; phylum Pseudomonadota; class Gammaproteobacteria; order Burkholderiales; family SG8-39; genus RBG-16-66-20. The sequence goes on along the minus strand of JACOVA010000132.1, from coordinate 11,740 downwards.
AGCCGGCGTTGTACTCGACCCCGGCGATCCCCTCCAGCAGCCTGCGGTCCTGCAGCGAGTAGTTGAAGCGGCCGATCGCGTACCAGCCCGCGCGCACCGGCCATTGCCCGGCGATGTCGACCTGCCGCAGCGAATCGCGATTGAAGCGGTAGCTGGCGCTGATGACCTTTGCGATCTCCGGCGCGTAGCGCGCCGACACGCCATAGCGCTGGGCCCTCGACTCCTGCTGGTTGTACTGCAGCGTGGCGTCGAAGGTCAACGCGCGCGCGAGGCGCCCGCCGACGGAAGCGAGGATGTCCGACTGGCCCCGGCCCCGCAGCGGCGCGCCCGGCGTCAGGCCGACCCGCTCGTCCCTGAAGTAGTAGCGCTGCCCGATCGTGGCGCGCGCCATCTCCTCGCCCGCCTGCGTGAGCACGCGCGAGGTGGCGGCCACCGTCACCTCGTTCGCGTCGCCGAAGCGGTCGCCACCGGTGAACCGGTTCTCCGTGAACAGCTGGGTGAAGTTGAAATCGGGCACGCCCGTGTCGAACAGCGGGATCCGGTCCTGCGCCCGGAACGGCACATTGACGTAGAACAGGCGCGGCTCCAGGGTCTGGGTGAGCGACTGGCCGAACCAGCGCACGCCGCGCTCGAAAATCATGCCGCCATCGACGCTCAGCCAGGGCAGCGTGAGCGTCTGCCGCTCGGGCTGACCGGGCGCCGTCTGCTCGAGGCGGTAGCTGGCATAGCGCGCGCCGACCTTGGGGGTCAGGAAGTAGCCCGGCGCCAGGAACGGCGCGGCCAGCGTCGGGTTGAGCGACAGGCGCGTGCCCTCGACCAGCGTCGGGTGCGCGAAACGCACGAATTCGGCCGGCAGCGCGAAGTCCAGCCTGCCGCCGATGTCGGTCCGCAGGGTGCTGAAGTTCAGCTGCGGCACGCGGTGATAGGGCGGCGTGATCGGCGCAAGCGGGTCCTGCAGCGTCTGGAAACGCTGGATCTGCCCCACCACCGAGTAGCCCCAGCCGGGCATGAGCGCGCCGTTGTAGCCCACCTGGGCGAGCTGCTGCAGGTTGCCGGTCGAGACCTGCTGCACGCGCGAGCTGAGGTCGACGAAATAGCGGTGGTCGGAGACCTTGTTCAGGTCCAGCTGGGCGAACAGCTGCGGAGTGATATAGCTGTGCTGCATTGCGAAGCCGCTGCGCGCCGTGCCGAGCACCTTGTCCCTCGGCATGTGCTCGAAGCGCGCCTCGCCGCGATACGCCGGGCCGAGATAGCGGAACTCGGTTTTGAGCTGGAAGCCGCGCTTGCTCATGACGCTCGGATAGAGGGTCAGGTCGCGCTCCGGGGCGATGTTCCAGTAGAACGGCACGGCGACCTCGACGCCGCGCCGGCTGTTCTGCGAGAAGTACGGCGCCAGCAGGCCGGTCTTGCGCTGGTTGTCGAGCGAGAACGAGCCGTAGGGCAGCGCGAGAATGGTGGTATCGAAGAAGCGGAAGCGGCCGTCGCGCAGGGTTGCCACCTCCCGGTCGCGGTCGATCTCGAGCTCGCGCGCCTCGAAGCGCCAGTCCTCCTTGCCCGGCTGGCAGGAGGTGAACGAGCCGCGCGTCACGCGGTAGCGGTTGCGGCCGAGAAATTCGAGCCGCTGCGCGGTGCCGCGCATGGTGCTCAGATCCCCGCGCAGGACGAAAGTCGGCTCCTCGAACACTCCCGAGTCCTCGAGCGTGTTGTAGCGCAGGCGCGGGCCGAAGAAGCGGTCGACGCCGCGCAGCAGGCGCACGCCGCCGTCGGCCTCGATGCGGCCGAATTCCTGGTTGTAGCGCAGGAATTCGCTGTAGACGGTCAGGTCCTCGCGCTGGAACTCGACGCGTCCGCGCGCCGTGACCTCCAGCTCGGAGACGCCTTCGATGCTCTCGGCCTCGATCGTCGCCGGCGCCCTGGGCTCGGGCGCGGCCGGCGCAGGCGCCTGCGGCCAGGCCGCCTGCGCGCCGGACAGCAGAAGCAAGAACGCGGCGAATCGCGCCGGACCGAGCAGCATGAGCGGGAATTCTGAACGAGCTTTTGAATGTGAAAAGTGGCACAATTCGCCGCAATTCGCAATGGATTTCAGGCTCGCCGCGCTGGAGCGCTGGCTAGGCGCGCAGTTCCCGGAGGTCGCATTCACGCTCGCCCCCGCATCGGAGGACGCGAGCTTTCGGCGCTATTTCCGCGCGCGGCTCGCCGACGGGCGCAGTTTCGTGGCGATGGACGCGCCGCCGGAGAAGGAGGATTGCAGGCCGTACCTGCACGTCGCCGCGCTGTTCGCGGCGGCGGGGGCGCACGTGCCCGCGATCGCGGCGCGCGACCTGCAGCAGGGATTTCTGCTGCTCGAGGACCTCGGGGCGGTCACCTACCTCGAGCAGCTCTCGGCGCCCAGCGCGCGCGAGCTCTACGCGGCGGCGACCGACGCGCTGCTCAGGATCCAGCTCGCCAGCCGGCCGGCAGCCCTGCCCGAGTATGATCGCGCGCTGCTCGAGCGCGAGCTGCGCCTGTTCCCGGACTGGTACCTGGCACGCGAGTTGCGCATCGACTCCGCGCCGCAGACAGACGAGCTCCTGCAAGCCGCGTTCGATGCGATCCTTGCCAACAATCTCGCGCAGCCGCGGGTGTTCGTGCACCGCGACTACCATTCGAGGAACCTGATGGTGTGCGAGCGCCTGCCCGGAATCCTCGACTTCCAGGACGCGGTGTTCGGACCGATCACCTACGACCTGGTTTCGCTGTTCAGGGACGCCTACATAAGCTGGGAGGAGGAGCAGGTGCTCGACTGGGTGGTGCGCTACTGGGAGCAGGCGCGCAAGTCCGGCCTGCCCGTGGCGCCGGATTTCGCCGACTTCTACCGCGACTTCGAGTGGATGGGGGTGCAGCGGCAGATCAAGGTGGTCGGCATATTCGCGCGCCTGTGCCACCGCGACGGCAAGGCTCGCTACCTCGCCGACATTCCGCGCGTGCTCGCCTACCTGCGCGCGGCGTGCGCGCGCTACCGCGAGCTCGGCGGGCTCGCGCGCCTGCTCGACCGGCTGGAGCGCAGGTGAAGGTCATGCTCCTCGCCGCCGGGCGCGGCGAGCGGCTGCGGCCGCTCACCGAGTCGCTGCCCAAGCCGCTGGTCGAGGTGGCCGGCCAGGCGCTGCTCGCGCGCCACCTCGAGCGCCTGGCGCGCGCCGGCTTCCGGCATGCGGTGATCAACGTCTCGCATCTGGCCGACCAGATCATGACGCGCTTCGGCGACGGCGGGCGCCACGGCATCAGGATCGACTGGTCGCGCGAGGCGGCGCCGCTGGAAACCGCCGGCGGCATCGCGCAGGCGCGCGAGCTGCTCGGCGCCGAGCCTTTCCTGCTGGTCAGCTCGGACATCTGGTGCGACTTCGATTTTTCCCGGCTCAGGCGGCACGATCTGGGCCGCCATCTGTCCCATCTGCTGCTGGTGCCCAATCCGCCCCATCACCCGGCGGGGGATTTCACGCTCGCGCGCGGGCTGGTCGGCAACGCCCCCGCGCCGCGCTACACTTACGCGGGAATCGCGGTGCTCTCGCCGCGGCTGGTCGCGGGCATCGGCGCCGGCCGGAAGGCGCAGCTCGCGCCGCTGTGGCGCGCGGCGGCGGAGCGCGGCGAGGTGTCGGGCGAGCTCTACCGGGGGCTGTGGAGCGACGTCGGCACGCCGGAGCGGCTGGCGGCGCTGGAGGCGCGACTGAACGGATCATGAAAGCGGACGATCTCGACCCGATTCTGCACGGCGCGCGCCGGGCGCGCCTGGCGCAGGCGATGCAGGCCGGCATCGCCGTGCTGCCCACGGCGCCGGAGCGGGTTCGCAACCGCGATTCGCACTACCCCTACCGCTACGACAGCCACTTCTACTACCTGACCGGCTTCGCCGAGCCGGAAGCCGCGCTGGTGATCGTCGCCGGCGCGCAGCCGAAGAGCCTGCTTTTCTGCCGCGAGAAGAACGCCGAGCGCGAGATCTGGGACGGCTTGCGCTACGGGCCCGAGGCTGCGCGCGAGCGCTTCGGCTTCGACGAGGCGCACCCGGTCTCGGCGCTCGACGCCAAGCTGCTCGAGCTGCTCGCCGACCAGCCCGCGCTCTACTTCCCGGTGGGCGCGGACGCGGCCTGGGACGCGCGCGCGATCGGCTGGCTGAACGCGGTGCGCGCCAACGTGCGCGCCGGCGTGTGCGCGCCCGAGCGGGTGCAGGATGTGCGCGCCCTGATCGACGAGATGCGGCTGGTGAAGGACGCGCACGAGCTGGGCGTGATGCGGCGCGCCGCGGCGATTTCCTGCGCCGCGCACCGGCGCGCGATGCAGGCCGCGCGCCCCGGCCGCTACGAGTACGAGCTCGAGGCGGAGCTCTTGCACGAGTTCCGCCGCAGCGGCGCGCAGTTCCCCGCCTACTCGCCGATCGTCGCCGGCGGCGCCAACGCCTGCGTGCTGCATTACGTCGCCAACGATGCGCTGCTGCGCGACGGCGATCTGGTGCTGATCGACGCCGGCTGCGAGCTCGGCGGCTACGCCGCCGACATCACGCGCACCCACCCGGTGAACGGGCGCTTCTCCGGCGCGCAGCGCGAGGTCTACGAGCTGGTGCTCGCGGCGCAGGCCGCCGCGCTCGGCCAGGTGTGCTCGGGCAAGGCGTGGAACGAGCCGCACGACGCCGCGGTGCGCGTGCTCGCCCAGGGTCTGCGCGACCTGAAGCTGCTCTCCGGCAGCCTCGAGGAAGCGCTGGAGAAGGAAACCTACAAGCGCTTCTACATGCACCGCACCGGGCATTGGCTGGGTCTCGACGTGCACGATGCGGGCGACTACAAGCGCGCCGGCAAATGGCGCACCCTTGCGCCCGGCATGACGCTCACTGTCGAGCCGGGCCTCTACATCCGCGCCGCCGCCGACGTGCCCGAGCGGCTGCACGGCATCGGCGTGCGCATCGAGGACGACGTGCTCGTCACCGAGGCCGCCTGCGAAGTGCTGACCGCGGCGGCGCCCAAGAGCATCGCTGATATCGAGGCGCTGAAAAGGGATACGCGCCCGCGCGCAGGCGATGCGCGCTGAGATCTCGATCCGCGGCGCCGGCCCGGTCGGCTGCGTGCTCGCGCTCGCCTTGCATCGGGCGGGCAGATCGGTGGCCCTGGTCGCGCACGAGGGCGGGAGCGGTGCTTCCCCGTTTCGTCCCATCGCGCTTTCGCATGCAAGCCGGCTGATCCTCGAGCGGGTCGGCGCCTGGCGAGCGCTCGCGCCCACGCCGATCGAGACCATCCACGTCTCGCAGCAGGGCGGATTCGGGCGCACGCGGCTCTGCGCGGCGGATGCCGGGGTGCCGGCGCTCGGCTACGTGATCGAGTACGGGAATCTGCTGGCGTCGCTCCTGGATCAGGTGCGGGCGAGGGGAATCGCGATCGAGTCCGCGGCCGGCGCCTCGCTGCTCGAGGTGCACGCCGAGGGGTCCTCGGGCGAGTCGAGGCAGAAGAGCTACCGCCAGGAGGCGGTCGTCGCCCTGGTGACGACGCGGCCGGCCGCCGCGGGCACGGCGTGGGAGCGCTTCACGCCGGAAGGGCCGCTCGCGCTGCTGCCGCTGGGCGGGCGCTACGGCGTCGTATGGGGCATGCGCCCGCGGCGCGCCCGGCAATTGTGCGCGGCACCGGCGGAGGAGTTCGTTGCGGCGCTGCAAGACGCGTTCGGAGGGCGTGCCGGCGCCCTGGTTGCGCTCGGCGAGCGCAGCCGGGTGCCGCTGGCGCTGCGCGTGCGCGCTTCGCGCGTCGGCGAGCGCTGCGCCTTCGTCGGCAATGCCGCGCAGACGCTGCACCCGGTCGCAGGCCAGGGGCTCAACCTCGGATTGCGGGACGCCTGGGATCTGGCGCAAGTCTTGCATGACGCGCAGGACCCGGGCGATGCCCGCACGCTGCGGCGGTTTGCCGCGCTGCGCCGCGTCGACGCGGCGACTACCGTGCGGGTGACGGATTTTCTTGCCGGGGCGTTCGTCGGCGCCGATGCGCTGGCGCGCCCGATGCGAGGTTTTGCATTAACCGCGCTGGACATTTGCCCGCCGGCGCGGCGTTTTTTCGCGCGCCGCATGATCTACGGCGCATCCGCGCTGCCGTAGTCGCGAGCTGTCTGCAAAGCGCAACAGGGCCGATGTTTTTCCGCAACGGAACGCGCTAGAATTCGCTCCCCTCGTACTGCGTCCAAGCAAAAGTCCTGATGCAGCTCGGCGCGCACGTGTTGCGCAACGGCTTGTTCGTCGCCCCGATGGCGGGCGTCACAGATCGCCCCTTCCGCACCCTGTGCCGGCGCTTCGGCGCGGCGCTCGCGGTGTCGGAAATGGTCTCCTCGCGCCCGGAGCTGCGCGCCACGCGCAAGTCGCGCCTGCGCCTCGAGCACCGGGGCGAGGCGAGCCCGGTCGCGGTGCAGATCGCCGGCGCCGAGCCGGCACAAATGGCGAACGCGGCGCGGCTGAATGCAGGCGAGGGGGCGCAGATCATCGACATCAACATGGGCTGCCCGGCGAAGAAAGTCTGCAACGTCGCGGCGGGCTCGGCGCTGCTGTCCGACGAGCCGCTGGTGGCGCGCATCCTCGAGGCCGTGGTGGCCGCGGTCGACGTGCCGGTGACCTTGAAGATCCGCACCGGACCGAGCCCGCAGCGCAGGAACGCGGTGCGCATTGCGCGCATCGCCGAAGCGGCGGGGGTGCGGCTGATCGCCGTGCACGGCCGCAGCCGCGCCTGCGGGTTCCGCGGGCAGGCGGAATTCGACACCGTCGCCGCGGTGAAGGCGGGCGTGCGCATTCCCGTCATCGCCAACGGCGACATCGGCTCGCCCGAAGAGGCGCGGCGCGTACTCGCGTGCACCGGCGCCGACGGCGTCATGATCGGCCGCGCGGCCCACGGCAAGCCCTGGATATTCAGAGAAATACTTTGTTATTTGAATGAAGGGAAAGCCGTGCCTGCACCCGCTCCCGCAGAAATGCGCGCGGTCGCGCTCGAGCACCTCGAGGGCCTGTACTCGCTCTACGGCGAGGCGCTGGGCGTGCGCATCGCGCGCAAGCACATCGGCTGGTACACCCGCGGGCTGCCCGGCGGCGAAGCCTTCCGGCGCGAAGCCAACCCGATCGAATCCGCCGCGGCGCAGATTGCGGCGGTGGCGGGGTTCTTCGACCGCCTGCCGGGATGAGCCGCAGCAACGAACTTGCCGAGGCGGTGCGCCGCTCCCTTGAGCGCTATTTCCGCGACATGGACGGCGAGAAGCCGACCGCGATTTACGACATGGTGCTGAAGAACATCGAGCGGCCGCTGATCGAGACCGTGCTCGGCAAGACCCAGGGCAACCAGAGCGCCGCCGCGGCGATGCTCGGCATCGACCGGAACACGCTGCGCAAGAAGATACAGCAGCTGCGGATCAAGGCGTGAAGGCGGGGGCGTGAAAGTCGGGCGGGCGCTCATCAGCGTCTCCGACAAGGCTGGAGTGGTCGAGCTCGCGCGCGGCCTCGTCGCGCTCGGCGTCTCGATCCTCTCCACCGGCGGCACCGCCAGGCTGCTCGAGAAGGAAGGCGTGCGCGCGACCGAGGTATCGGCGCACACCGGCTTCCCGGAAATGCTCGACGGGCGCGTCAAGACGCTGCACCCGGCGATCCACGGCGGCATCCTCGCGCGGCGCGACTTGCGCGAGCACATGGCCGCGATCGCCGCGGCCGGGATCGCACCCATCGACCTGGTGGTGGTCAACCTCTACCCCTTCCAGGCGACGGTGGCCGACCCCGAGTGCCGCGTCGAGGAAGCGGTGGAGAACATCGACATCGGCGGCCCGGCGCTGCTGCGCGCCGCGGCCAAGAACCACGCCGGCGTGGCGGTCGTGGTCGATCCGGATGACTACGCGCGCGTGCTCGAGGAGATCGGCGCCAGCGGCGGCGTCGGCGAGGCGACGCGCTTCGCGCTGGCGAAGAAGGTGTTCGCGCACACCGCCGCGTACGACGGCGCGATCGCGAATTACCTCTCCTCGCTCGACGCCGAGCGCAAGCGGCGCGCGTGGCCGGACGTGCTCAACCTCCAGTTCGTCAAGCGCCAGGACATGCGCTACGGCGAGAACCCGCACCAGTCCGCGGCGTTCTACCGCGACCAGCGCCCGGCCGCCGGCAGCCTGGCCGGCTTCGTGCAGATCCAGGGCAAGGAGCTCTCCTACAACAACGTCGCCGATGCCGACGCCGCCTGGGAATGCGTCAAGAGCTTCACCGAGCCCGCCTGCGTCATCGTCAAGCACGCCAATCCCTGCGGCGCCGCGATCGGCGAGAGCGCGCTCGCGGCCTACCGCAAGGCGTTCGCGACCGACCCGGTGTCGGCCTTCGGCGGCATTCTCGCCTTCAACCGCGCGCTCGAGCGCGCGGCCGCCGAGGAGATCGGCAAGCAGTTCGCCGAGGTGATCGTCGCGCCGCGCGCGCAGGCCGGCGCCCGCGAGCTCTTCGCCGGCAAGCAGAACCTGCGCCTGCTCGAGGTGCCGCTCGCGCACGAGCCGCGGGGATTCGACCTGAAGCGCGTCGGCGGCGGGCTGCTGGTGCAGGACAGCGATGCCGGCGAGCCGGCGCAGAAGGACCTGACGGTGGTGACGAAGAAAGCGCCGAGCGAGGCGCAGTGGGCCGACCTGCTGTTCGCCTGGCGGGTGGCGAAGTTCGTGAAATCCAACGCCATCGTGTTCTGCCGCGGCGGCGCCACGGTCGGCGTCGGCGCCGGGCAGATGAGCCGTGTCGACAGCGCGCGCATCGCCGCCATCAAGGCGCAGAACGCCGGCCTCTCGCTCAAGGGCTCGGTGGTTGCCTCCGACGCGTTCTTTCCCTTCCGCGACGGCCTCGACGCGGTCATTGACGCGGGCGCGGTCGCGGTCATTCAGCCCGGCGGCAGCGTGCGCGACGACGAGGTCGTGGCGGCCGCGAACGAGCGCGGCGTGGCGATGGTGCTCACGGGAATGCGCCACTTCAGGCACTGATGAAGCTGCTGGTCATCGGCTCGGGCGGCAGGGAACATGCCCTCGCCTGGAAGCTCGCCCAGAGCCCACGCGTGCAGAAGGTCTACGTGGCGCCCGGCAACGGTGGCACCGCCACAGAGACGGGCCTTGAAAATACTGTGTTGTCTTCTTTTCCTGAGCTGATAAATTTCGCGAAGAAAGAACAAATCCATCTCACCGTCGTCGGCCCCGAGGCGCCGCTCGCCGAGGGCATCGTCGACGCGTTCCGCGAAGCCGGGCTCGCGATCTTCGGGCCGACCCGCGCCGCGGCGCAGCTCGAGGCGTCGAAGGATTTCGCCAAGCAGTTCATGGCCCGCCACGGGCTGCCGACCGCCAAGCACGCGAGCTTCACGCGCGCGCAGGATGCGCGCGCCTACGTCGAGAAGCAGGGCGCGCCGGTCGTGGTGAAGGCCGACGGCCTGGCCGCCGGCAAGGGCGTGGTGGTCGCGGCATCGGTCGCGGAGGCGATGTCCGCGATCGACCGGATGATGCTCGAGAACAGCCTCGGCGCGGCCGGCGCGCGGGTGGTGATCGAGGAGTTCCTCGAGGGCGAGGAGGCGAGCTTCATCGTCCTGTCGGACGGCGCGCACGCCCTGCCGCTCGCCACCAGCCAGGACCACAAGCGCCTGCGCGACGGCGACCGCGGCCCGAACACCGGCGGCATGGGCGCCTACTCGCCGGCGCCGGTGGTCACGCCCGGAGTGCACGCGCGCGTCATGCGCGAGATCATCCAGCCGGCGATCAGCGGCATGGCGAAGGACGGCACGCCCTACGTCGGCTTCCTCTACGCCGGGCTGATGATCGACCGGGCCAGCAATCCGCAGACGCTCGAGTTCAACTGCCGTCTCGGCGATCCGGAGACGCAGCCGATCATGCTGCGGCTGAAGTCGGACCTGCTCGGCCTGCTCGAGCACGCGCTCGCCGGAACGCTCGAGCACGCCGAGGCCGAATGGGACCGGCGCGCGGCGCTCGGGGTGGTGCTCGCCGCGGCCGGCTACCCTGAGGCGCCGCGCAAGGGCGACGAAATCCGCGGGCTGCCGAAGCCCGCCGAGGACTGCCGCGTGTTCCACGCCGGCACCCGGCTCGATGGCGGGCGCCTGCTCGCCAGCGGCGGGCGCGTGCTGTGCGTCACCGCGCTCGGCGATTCGCTCAAGCTGGCGCGCCGCCGCGCCTACGCCGCGGCGGAATCGATCCGCTTCGAGGGCATGCAGATGCGCGCCGACATCGGCCACCGGGCGCTGAAGAAGTGAACAGCGGCGCAGTCGAGGAGTATTTCAGCGGGCTGCAGGCGCGCATCGTCGCCGCGCTGGAGGCGATCGACGGCAAGCCTTTCGCCACCGACCGCTGGCAGCGCGCCGAGGGCGGCGGCGGGGTGACGCGCGTGATCGAGGACGGCGGCGTGTTCGAGCGCGGCGGGGTGAATTACTCGCGCGTGCAGGGCGCGGCGCTGCCGGTCTCGGCGAGCGCATCGCGGCCGCAGATCGCCGGGCGGCCCTACGAGGCGATGGGCGTGTCGCTGGTGCTGCATCCGCGCAATCCCTACTGCCCCACCGTGCACCTCAACGTGCGCTACTTCTGCTCCGGCGCCAGCTGGTGGTTCGGCGGCGGGATGGATCTGACGCCCTATTACGGCTTCGAGGAGGACGCGCGCCATTTCCATGCGACCTGCAGGCGCGCGCTCGAGCCCTTCGGCGCGGACCGTTACCCGCGCTACAAGCGCTGGTGCGACGAGTACTTCTTCCTCAAGCACCGCAACGAGCCGCGCGGCATCGGCGGCATCTTCTTCGACGACCTCGCCGAGCCGGATTTCGAGCAATGTTTCGGCCTCGCGCGCTACGTCGGCGACCATTTCCTGCTCGCCTACGGCCCGATCCTGGAGCGCCGCAGGAACACGCCCTACGGCGAGCGCGAGCGCGCCTTCCAGGCGCTGCGCCGCGGGCGCTACGTCGAATTCAACCTGGTCTACGACCGCGGCACGCTGTTCGGCCTGCAATCGGGCGGCCGCACCGAGTCGATCCTGATGTCGCTGCCCCCGTCGGTGACGTGGCGCTACGACTGGAAGCCCGAGCCGGGCTCAGCCGAAGAAAAGCTCTACACCGATTTCCTGCGTCCGCGCGATTGGGCCTGAGCCCGACGGCGCTTCCGGTACTCCCGCGCAAGGCGTCCGAGAGGGTCACGGAGAAGCGGCGAGAGCCGTTTCAATCTTTTCCCTTTGACCGAGAATTTGGCGAGTGTTGCCGATCGCAATGATTTTCGGATGCTTTCGGCAGCAGCCTTGCGTTTGAATAACGTCCCGCCCGAGGGATTGTTGTGAGCGAACGTGTCATCCGATACGTTGTAATAGAGAATGAATTTCGGGCCGAACTCGGAAACGACCATGTACCGGACTGGATCGTCCATGTCCTTGATTCGCCGCTCCAGCTCCCTCCTCTCACTGAGCGTCAGATCGGGAAGGTCTGCCGAATCGTGCTGCTTGGCGCGCGCCGTCAAGCGACAACAGTCTGAACTTTTCCAGGAAGCTTGCTGAGAATGAGCTCTTTGAGCTGCACCTTGGTGCTCGCGTTGTCGATGTCGATGCCCACCAGGTTGCCGCTAGCATCGTAGTCCAGTACGACCCCCTCGGAAATCTCGCGGCTCTCGACGCTCGGCCGCTCCGACAGGTCGATATACAGCGAGTCGGTTTCCGGGTGGTAGTTGAGCCTCATGGTTTGAACCTTCGATCAGGGAAGGGGTTATGTAGGTGTTACGC
>JACOVA010000123.1 GCA_016177575.1 Betaproteobacteria bacterium | reverse complement strand
TTTTTGGCCGTCGAGCTCCCGAGCCGCAAAGTGGCGCGCAGCGCGCGCGAGCGCCGACTGCCAGCGCGGGAATCTCCGGGCGAGCAGCGGCCCGACGCGGTGGCGCAGGAAGTTGCGCGTCAGCGAGATATCTTCGTTCGACTCGTCCTCGATCCAGTGCAGGCCTTTGTCGCGCGCATAGCGCGCGATCGCGCTGCGGGGCACCTCCAGCAGCGGGCGCAGCAGGAGCTTGCGGCCAAGCGAGCCGACCACGGGCATGCCGCCCGCGCCGCGCGTCCCCGTGCCGCGCAGCAGGTTGAGCAGCACGGTCTCGGCTTGGTCGTCGAGCTGATGGCCGAGGGCGATGGCGTCGACCTGCAGACGGGAGAGAGCTGCGCGGCGCGCTTCGCGCGCCGCCGCTTCAAGACCATGGCGTTTCTTCGTGACCTTGACTTTGATCGCCTTGAGCGGAACCCCAAGATCACGGCAAGAAGCAGAACAAAAGCGAAGCCAGTCGTCCGCGTTCGGGCTCAAGCCGTGATTGACGTGGATCGCGCGGAGCCGGTAGCCGAAGCGCGGCGCAAGCGACTTCAGGACGTGCAGCAGGACGACCGAGTCGATCCCGCCCGAGAGCCCCGCCGCGAGGCGCTTGCCGCGCAGTCCGCCAGCCCGGGCGAGAGCCTCTGTCGCCAGCGCCGCGACGCGCGCGCTAGCGCTCGGCGGTTTCCTTGAAGCGGCCATGGGCCATCAGGCGCTCGAGGCGCTCCTCGACCAGCTCCTTCGGCTTTTTCGCCTGCAATGCCTTGAGCGCCTCGGCGAGCGCCTTCTTCAGCGCCGCCGCGGTCGCCGCAGGGTCGCGGTGCGCGCCGCCGAGGGGCTCGGCAACGATCTTGTCGATCAGCCCGAGCGTCTTCAGGCGGCTCGCGGTGATGCCGAGCGTCTCGGCCGCCTCGGGCGCCTTGTCGGCGCTCTTCCACAGGATCGAGGCGCAACCCTCCGGCGAGATCACCGAGTAGGTCGCATACTGCAGCATCAACACCACGTCGCCCACCGCGATCGCCAGCGCGCCGCCCGAGCCGCCCTCGCCGATGATGCTGACGATGATCGGCGTCTTCAGGCTCGCCATGGCGTACAGGTTACGCCCGATCGCCTCCGACTGACCGCGCTCCTCGGCGTCGATCCCCGGGTAGGCGCCGGGCGTATCGACGAAGCTGAATACCGGCAGCGCGAACTTCTCCGCCATCTGCATCAGCCGCAGCGCCTTGCGGTAGCCCTCGGGGCGCGGCATGCCGAAATTGCGCAGGATCTTCTCCTTGGTATCGCGCCCCTTCTGGTGGCCGATCACCACGCACGCCTCGCCGTCGAAGCGCGCCAGCCCGCCCACGATCGAGGCGTCCTCGCCGAACACCCGGTCGCCGTGCAGCTCCTCGAAGCCGCTGAAGATCATCGCCACGAAGTCGAGCGCATAGGGGCGCTGCGGATGGCGCGCCACCTGCGCCACCTGCCAGGGCGTGAGCTTGGCGTAGATGTCCTTGGTGAGCGCCTGGCTCTTCCTGGTCAGGCGCTGGATCTCCTCCGAGATGTCGACCGCCGAGTCGTCCTGGGCGTAGCGCAGCTCCTCGATCCTGCCCTCCAGCTCGGCGATCGGCTGCTCGAAGTCGAGGAACGTCGTTTTCATCGCCGGCGCGCTAGCCTGCACCGACGACGCGGTTGCGGCCGGCTTCCTTGCCGCGGTAGAGCGCGGCGTCGGCGCGCGCCAGCAGCGCGTCGATGTCCTCGTCCTTGCGGCTGGTGGCGACTCCGATCGTCACGGTGACGCGCTGCTCCGCCGGGATCTGCGGAAAGCCCGCCGCCTCGATGCCGGCGCGGATGCGCTCGGCCACGGCGCAGGCGCCGCGCTGCCCGGTATCCGGCAGTAGCAGCAGGAATTCCTCTCCGCCGTAGCGCCCGAACACGTCCACCGCGCGCAGGCCGCTGCTGGCGACGAGCGCCACCTGCCGCAGCGCCGCGTCGCCCGCCGCGTGGCCGAAAGTGTCGTTGATGCTCTTGAAGTGGTCGACGTCGAACAGACACAGCGAATACGGCGACGCGAGCCGCTGCGCGCGCGCCGCTTCGCGCGCCAGCGCGCCGAGCAGGTGGCGCCGGTTGTGGAGGCCGGTCAGCTCGTCCTGGATCGCCAGGCGTTCGATGCGGCTGTTCGCCTCGCGCAGCTCGCGGTTGCGGTCCGACAGGCGAAGGCGCAGCGAGTTGACGTAGCCGCCCATGAACGCGAACCAGGGCAGTACGATGAACAGGACCGCGAGCTGCACGTACGCGGCCTTCAGGTTCATCGCCGGGTCGCGCAGCGAGCTGAACAGCACGACCGCCGAATGCGCGGCGAGCGCGACCGCCGCCACCGCCATCAGGCGCCGTGTGTCGAGCCGCAGCACCCCGAACAACAAAGCCACCATATAGAAGGGGCTGAGCACGTCGCGCGCGCCCGGCGCCTGGTACATGATCCACGCCAGATAAAGGACCGAGGTGGCGATCTGCTCGGCGGTCAGGCTCGGGTCGCCGAAGCGCAGGTTGAGCCCGCTGCGGAACAGCGCATAGAAAAACGCGATCAGCGCCAGCACCCCGGCGCTGCCGATCAGCACGACACCGAGCGGCATCAGGCCGAACAGGTGCGCGATGTACAGCGCCACCGGGAAAAGCAGGCCGGTGCCCGAGGCCAGCAACTGGCGACGCACGCGCAACGCCTGCTGCGGGTCCGCGGGGAGCAGGCTCAGGACGCCGCGCCCGCGCGGCGGCACGGCGTCACCGGCCGCGGCTCCGCCGGACCCGTCCACAACGCCGCCCTCTCCCATCTCAGTATTCTACCGGCAGAGGATCGAGCGAGCGCCACAGGTACCAGGTCGCCACCGAGCGCCAGGGCCGCCAGCTCTCGCCGAGGCGCCGCATTGTTTTCAATGAAATATTCCTGCTCTTGAAATACGAGAGGCAGATCGCTTTCTGCAAGCCCAGATCGTCGAGCGGCAGCACGTCCGGCCGCAGCAGGTTGAAGATGAGGAACATCTCCGCGGTCCAGCGGCCGATCCCGCGCACCTCCGTCAGCTCGGCAATGATCGCCTCGTCGTCCATCGCCGGCCAGCGATGCAAGTGGATGCGCCCGTCCGCGAAATGCCCGGCGAGGTCGTAGATGTACTCCGCCTTGCGCGCCGAAAGGCCGCAGGAGCGCAACTGTTTTGCGTTTACCTTTAGCACTTCTCCTGGGGAAACGTCTGAAACTAAAAGCAAAAACTTGTTCCATACGCTCTGCGCCGCCTTGACCGAGATCTGCTGGCCGACGATGGCGCGCGCGAGGGTGAGGAACGGCGCGCCGCGCGGCACCAGGTGCACGCGCGGGTGGCGGCGCATGATCGTGCCCATGACCCGGTCGCGGCGCGCGAGCGCGCGCTTGGCGCGCTCCCAGTATTCAGGCTTGGCCTTCTTCCCGTCAGGCTTCATTGAGCGGCAGGTTGAGGATCAGGTTCTGCGGCTTCATGCGAACCACCTCGCTTTCGTCGGCCGACAGCGCGAGGTAGACCGGCCGCCCGGCGATGTCGCCGCGCATCGCCGCGGGCTCGGCGAACTCCATGCGGAACAGCGCCAGCACGCGGCGCAGGCGCCCGGGCTCGACTTCCTCGCCCGACCAGAGCGCGTTCAGGATCGCAGTCGATTCGGCGTCCAGGCCGATGTGCCAGGCCCAGCGGGATTCCTCGATTCTCCTGAGTGGCGTTATGCGCACTTCGACGTTGAAAAAATGAAAGATCCAGCCTGCCATGACGCGGCACAGAGCCTCGAGCGCGGCGCGCCCGTAGCTCAGGCTGATCACCGTGTCGTAGCGCGACTCGCGCTGCCAGTAGAGCTCCGCGTTGGCGCGATCGAGCACGTCCAGATTCGCCTGCGCGGTCGCGCCCTGCGCCTCGACGATCAGGCGGCCCAGGCTGCCGAACTGCGAGCCGGAGGCGTGCATGGCCACGGTTTCGAGGTCGGCGAGCAGGACATGGCCGTCCTGAATGGTCGCCTTCTGCTCGCGGAAGAAGAGCTCCGCGGCGCGCAATTCGAGCGCGTCGCTGCTGCCGGCGAGGATGCTGCGCAGCATGACGTGCACGAGCTGGTCGATGAACATGGGCGGCACATCGACCCCGGTGCGGAAAAGCTTGCGGTAGCAGGCCTCGACCGTCCCGGCCTCGAGCAGGCGGTCGCGGAAGCGCAGCAGCAGCTTGTAGTTGTCCTTCGCATCCTGATCCTTCAACGAATTCAGTTCGTTGTCGGCGACAAGCCTTCTGGGGGCATCCATCAGCGACGCATGCAGGCGCCGCTCGGCGTCGCAGGACGCCTCGACCGGGTGGATCTCCGGCCGCAGGTAATAGGCGCGCAGGAAATCGTCGCTGACCCGCAGCAGGCCCGCGCTATCGCGCTCTAGAAGGTGAAAGCCGCTGTTGCGCCAGAAATCAGGCAGGGGCGAGAACCAGGCGGGAATGCGCCGCCACGTGGTGCTTGAGGAACTCCATCTGGTCGGACAGGATGCGGCGGTTGGTGAGGATCAGGTATTCCGCCTTGTTCGGGACGTAGGGCGTGTAGAGCAGCTCGACACCGGATTCCTCGGGCAGGCGGTTCCTCTTCTGGCCGTTGCACTGCCGGCAGGCGGTGACCACGTTCATCCAGGTGTCGCGCCCGCCCCGCGAAAGCGGCCGGATGTGGTCGCGCGTCAGCCTGAAGAAGCTGAACTCGCCGCCGCAGTAGGCGCACATGTGGCGGTCGCGCCGGAACAGCTCGCGGTTGTTGAGCGGCGGCACCTGGTTGAAGCCACGCGCCGCCAGCGCCTTGCCCTTGATCGCGATGATCGAATGCGCGGTGATGCTCGAGCGCGCTCCGGTCATGCGCGAGATGCCGCCGTAGAAGGTGAAAGTGGCCTCGCCGATCGTCCAGGCGACCAGGTTCTTGGCGTAGTAGAAGCAGGCCTGCTGCCAGCTGATCCAGCGGTGCGGCACGCCGTGGTTGTCGAGCGACAGGATGAGAGGTGCGTCCATGGTCCGATTAATGCTTCCCGGCGGATTCTGCCAATTCGCGCGGAGCTTGGCAATGCCCGATAAAACAAAGGGCTGCGAGGCAAACCTCGCAGCCCGCTAAATTCAGGCGGATGTCGTTGCGGCTAGCGATCGCCGACCGCGTCCTTGAAGCTCTGTCCCGCCGCGAACGCCGGGACGGTTTTGGCGTTGATCTTGATTTCCTTGCCATTCGCCGGACTGCGTCCGGCGCGTGCCTTGCGCTTGCGCGGCAGGAACGTGCCGAATCCGACCACGGTGACGCGGTTGCCTTTCGCGACGCTGGCAACGATGGCGTCGAAAATGGCGTTGACCGCTTCCCCTGCGGCAATCTTGCTGAGATTTCCGGCGCGCGCCGCGGCCTGAACGAGATCCGCTTTCGTGACAACGGATGGCATGCGCTCTCCCTCTTGCTGTTGCTGGCAGATCCGCCTGCCGCGCTGTTGCGCTTCGCAAGCGAGCGTGAATCATATCCAGATCGGATCGCGAATACAATCATGCTTGCGAAATTTTTTTGTCGGCTGCGGATTTTATCCTGAGCGTTGATTTTTTTATCGAGTGTGACGCCTGACACACTGAGCGCACTGCTCGCGCATCGCAGCGCGACTGCGCTGATCGATCGCGGCCGTGCGGTTTCCTTCGCCGCGCTCGGCGACGAGAGCCGGCGCGTCGCGCGCGGCCTGCGCTCGCTCGGCGTGGCGCCGGGCGAGCGCGTCGCGCTCTGGCTGCCGAACGTGAGCGCGTGGCTCGCCACCTTCTTCGCCTGCGCGCAGCTCGGCGCCATTGCCGTGTCGGTGAACACACGCTTCCGCAGCCACGAGCTGGCCGACATCCTGCACCGCTCGCGCGCGCGCGTGCTCGTGTTCTGGCCGGAATTCAAGGGGATAGACTTCGCCGGGCTGCTGGCCGCCTGCGATCCGCGCGCGCTCGAGCATCTGGAGTCGATCGTCAGCTACGCCGAGCAGGACGCCAAGCCGCGCCCGGGCCTGGCGGGAAAGAGAGCCGTCTCCTATGCGATGCTTGCCGGCAGTGCGCCGCTGCTGGAGAGCGGCGCGGCGCCCGGGGCCGGCTGCGCCATCTTCACCACCTCCGGCACCACCAAGGCGCCGAAATTTGTGCTGCACGATCAACGCACTGTGCTTGCGCATGCGCGCGATGTGGCCACCGGCTTCGGCATCGGCGGCGACGCGGCGATGCTGCTTGCGCCGCCGTTTTGCGGCGTGTTCGGATTTTGCAGTGCGATGGCGGCGCTGTCGGCGGGCCGGCCGCTGGTGATCGCGCCGGCGTGGGACGCCGCGCAGGCCGCGCGCGACATCGTCGCCCACCGCGTCACGCATGCCAACGGCACGGACGAGGCGTTCGCGCAATTGATCGAAAACCCCGGGCTCTCTTTTTCAAACGTTCGTTTCTTCGGCTACGCGGCGTTCAATCCGGCCCACGCGGACATCGTGCAGCGCGCCGACGCGCGCGGCCTGAAGCTGGTGGGGCTGTACGGCACGAGCGAGATCCAGGCGCTGTTCGCGCGCCAGGACGAGAACGCGCCGGCGGCGGAGCGCATGCTCGCCGGCGGGCGGCCGGTGAGCGCGGCGGCGCGCGTGCGTGCGCGCGATCCGCAGTCAGGGGCCATCCAGCCCCACGGCAGCCCGGGGGAGCTCGAGTTCTTCGCCCCGTCGAGCCGCATGGCCGGCTACTACGGCGACCCGGGTGCGACGCACAGCGCGCTCGCCGACGACGGCTTCTACCGCTCGGGCGATCTGGGGTACACGCTCGCCGACGGCCGCTTCGCGTTCCTGGCGCGCATCGGCGACGCGCTGCGCCTGGGCGGGTTCCTCGTCAGCCCGGCCGAGATCGAGTCGGTGGTGCAGCAGGCGCCCGGCGTCGCCGCCTGCCAGGTGGTCGGCGCGGCGCGCCCCGAGGGCACGCGCGCCGTCGCTTTCGTCGTCATGAAGGAAAATGCAAGCCTCGACGAGGCAGGCGTGCTCGCACACGTGAGCGGCCGGCTGGCCCGCTACAAGCTGCCGGTGCGCGTGTTCGCGCTCGATCGGTTCCCGGCGACCCCCGGCGCGAATGCCACCAAGATCCAGAAGGGCAAGCTGCGCGAGTTGGCGGAGGCGCTGCTACACTAGCGCCTTCCCATTGGAGGGGGAATCATGCTCATGAAACGCACTCTCGCACTCGCCTGCGCGGCGTTCGCGCTGCCGCTCGCTTCGCCGGTCCAGGCCCAGACCACGCTCACGTTCTCGACCTGGGTGCCGCGGCCGCACCACCTCAGCCTCTGGCAGGAGAACTGGACCAAGGAGGTGGAGAAGGCCACCGGCGGCCGCGTCAAGTTCAACTACCTGCCCAAGCACCCCTCGGCCCCGCCCGGGACCTTCGACGCGGTGAAGGACGGGCTGGTGGACCTGTCCTACGTGACCGCCAGCTACACGCCGGCGCGCCACGTAACGCCGGCGATGGCCGAGCTGCCGGGCATGGGCGATACCGCGGTCGTCAACTCGGTCGCGTACTCGCGCATCCACTGGAAGCACTTCCACAAGCTCGGCGAGTACAACGGCGTCAAGCTGCTCGCCGTGTGGACGCATGGTCCCGGGCAGATGTTCACCAAGAAGACGGTCAAGGCGATCGGCGACATCGCGGGGCTCAAGATCCGCACCGGCGGCGGCATTGCCGAGGCGGTGGCCAACGCGCTCGGCGCCTCGGCTTTCGTCAAGCCGGCGCCCGAGTCCTACGAGCTGCTCAAGTCCGGGGTCGCCGACGGCGTGTTTTTCCCGATGGAATCGGTGGTCTCGTTCAAGCTCGACACCGTGCTCGAGCAGGCGACGCTGTTTCCGGGCGGCATGTACAGCTCGTCGTTCGGCTTCTTCATGAACCAGGCCAAGTGGGACAAGCTGCCGAAGCAGGACCAGGCGATCATCGAGAAGCTCGCCTACGAGCGCGCCGCGCGCAGCAACGGCGAGTCCTGGGACACCGCCGACACGCGCGGGCTGGAGGCGCTGAAGAAGGCCAACGTGAAGATCGTCAATGCCGACGCGGCGCTGGTCGCCGAGGTGAAGAAGCGCTCCGCGCCGCTGGAGGCCGACTGGATCAAGAGCGCGAGCGCCAAGGGCGTGAACGCCAAGGCGATCCTGGCGGAGTTCCGTGCCGAGCTGAAGAAGGTCGCCGCCGGGAAGTAGCCCGGCCCCGGCGCGCCACCGAGGGGGACGGGTCCTGCCCGCCCCCCTTTGTTTTTCACCCGCCATGAGCCAGCCCGAGCACCTCTGGGAGCGCCGCGCCGACGCCGTGCTCGGCGTCGCCGCCTCGATCATCCTGTTCTGCATGATGATCCTCACGTTCGTCGACGTGGTGCTGCGCTACGGCTTCAACCGCCCCCTGCGCGGCGGCTTCGAGGTCACCGAGCTGATGCTGCTAGTGCTGATTTTTGCGGGACTTCCATTAGTGACCCACGCCGGCGAGCACGTCACCATGGACCTGATCGACCGCCTGCTCGGGGCGCGCGCGCGCGCAATGCTCGGCCGCGCGGTCGAGCTGTTCTGCGCCGCGCTCATGTTCCTGCTCGCCTGGCTCATGTGGGGCAAGGCGGGCACGATCGCCGGCTACGGCGACGCCACCGACGTGCTGCGCATCAGCGTGGGGCCGTTCGTCTACTTCATGACCGTGATGATCGGCCTCTCGGGCCTGGTGCACCTGTACAGGGCCGCCGCCGGGGCGGGCAGATGACCGAGGGCATCGTCGGCCTGGCGGCGATGCTGCTGCTCGCCTTCGTGCGCGTGCCGATCGCATTCTCGATGGCGATCGTCGGCACGGTCGGCTATGCCTACATGCGCGACTGGAACTGGACGGTCGCCTTTGCCTCCGTCCAGACCAACGTCTACGAGACCGGGCGCAATTACACCCTGTCGGTCGTGCCGCTGTTCATCCTGATGGGGACCTTCGTCGCGCGTGCCGGCATCGCGCAGGAGCTGTTCCGCGCCGGCTACGCCTTCATCGGCCACCTGCGCGGCGGCCTCGCCATGGCCACGGTGATCGCCTGCGCGGGCTTCGGTTCGATCTGCGGCTCCTCGATCGCCACCGCCGCGACCATGGCGAAGGTGGCCTATCCGTCGATGAAGCGCTTCGCCTACTCCGACCGGCTGGCCGCGGGCTCGATTGCCGGCGGCGGAACGCTCGGCATCATGATTCCGCCCTCCACCCTGATGGTCATCTACGGCGTATTCACCGAGACCAACATCGGCAAGATGTTCGCCGCCGGCATCCTGCCGGGGATCCTCGGCGCGGCCCTGCTGTGCGGCGCCGTGCAGTGGTCGTGCTGGCGCGACCCGGCGGCGGGGCCGCGCGGCGAGCGCCTCTCGTGGCGCGAGCGCGTCGTCTCGCTGCGCGAGATCTGGCCGGTCGCGGCCTTGTTCGTGTTCGTCATCGGCGGCATCTACGGCGGCCTGTTTACCGCCACCGAAGGCGCCGGCATGGGCGCCTTCGGCGCCATGGTGTTCGCGCTCTGGCGCCGCGCGCTCACCTGGAAGACGCTCTACGAGTCGCTGGTCGAAAGCGGCCGCACCACGGCGATGCTGTTCATGATCCTGATCGGGGCGCTGATCTTCGCCGATTTCGTCAACATCACCACCATGCCGGGCGATCTCAAGGGATTCGTCACTCGCTTCGAATTGCATCCAGTCATGGTGGTGGCGGCGATCATGGTGATCTACGTGCTCCTCGGCACGGCGATGGAAGAACTCTCCATGGTGCTGCTCACCCTGCCGGTATTCTTCCCGGTGATCGTCGGCCTCGGGCTCGACCCGATCTGGTTCGGCGTGCTGGTGGTGACGATCGTCGAGATCGGGCTGATCAGCCCGCCGGTGGGGATGAACCTGTTCGTGCTGTCCACGCTCCTGCCGCAGGTGCCCACGACGACGGTGTTCCGCGGCGTGCTGCCCTTCATGGCCGCCGACGTGCTGCGCCTCGCGATCCTGATCGCCTTCCCCGCGCTCTCGCTCTGGCTGCCCGGCCTGATGAAGTAGGCGCGGCCAGGAGGGGGCACGGGGGAACCTGGGTTCCCCTGTTCCTAGATTTCGACTTTCGTCCCCAGCTCGATCACCCGGTTGGCGGGCAGCTTGAAGTAGTCGGCCGCGTTGCCGGCGTTGCGCGCCATGGTGGCGAACAGCCGCTCGCGCCACAGCCCCATCCCGCTCGGCTTGACGCCGACCGGCACCACCGACTCGCGGCTGAGGAAGTACGACGTGGTCATGGAATCGAGCTCGAGGCCCAGGCCGTCGGCGACTTCCAGCGCGCGCGTGATGTCGGGCTCGTTCATGAAGCCGAAGCGCACCATCATGCGCCAGCAGCCGTGGCCGAGCTTTTTCAGCTCCACGCGCTTCTCGAACGGCACCCACGGCTCGCTGGTGACCTCCGCGGTCAGGAACACCACCCGCTCGTGCAGCACCTTGTTGTGATTCAGGTTGTGCAGCAGCGCGCTGGGAGTCGCGTCCGGCGTCGCGGTCAGGAACACGGCGGTGCCGGGCACGCGCTGCGGCGGCTCGCGAAAGAGCGATTCCAGGAAGGGCGCGAGCGGCACCGCCTGGGCGCGCATGCGCTCGAACATGATATGGCGGCCGCGCCGCCAGGTGGTCATCAGCAGGTACATCGTGCCGCCGAGCACGAGCGGAAACCAGCCGCCGTGCAGGAGCTTGAGCAGCGCCGAGGAGAAGAAGGTGACGTCGATGATGAAGAAGAACAGCGTCGCGAAGATGCACAGCGCGAGCGGATAGCCCCAGCTGTAGCGGATCACGAAGAAGGTGAGCACGGTCGTCACCGTCATGGTGCCGGTGACCGCCACGCCGTAGGCCGAGGCGAGGTTGGAGGAGTTGCCGAAGCCGAGCACCGCGGCGACCACCAGCACGAGCAGCGCCCAGTTGACCGCCGGGACGTAGATCTGGCCGAAGGCGCGCGCCGAGGTCTGCACGACGTTCATGCGCGGCAGGAAGCCGAGCTGGATCGCCTGGCGCGTCAGCGAGAACGCGCCCGTGATGGTCGCCTGCGAGGCGATCACGGTGGCCGCGGTTGCGATGCCAACCATCGGATAGAGCGCCCAGGACGGCACCGCGAGGTAGAACGGATTCTTCACTGCCTCGGGGTTCGAGATCAGCAGCGCCCCCTGACCGAAATAGTTGAGCACCAGCGCGGGCAGCACCACGCCGAACCACGCCGCGCGCACCGGCCATCTGCCGAAGTGCCCCATGTCGGCGTAAAGCGCCTCCGCCCCGGTGAAGGCGAGCAGCACCGCGCCGAGCACGACAAAGGAGGCGAAACCGTGGCTGGTGACGAAGGCGAAGGCATGGCGCGGGTCGAGCGCCCAGAACACGACCGGGTTCTGCGCGATGTTCCAGACCCCCACTGCGGCGAGCGCGGCGAACCACAGCAGGCAGACCGGGCCGAACAGCGACCCCACCACCGCAGTGCCCTTGCTCTGGAACCAGAACAGCCCGATCAGGATCGCGACCGCGATCGGCAGGATCCACGGCTCGAAGAGGTGCGTGCCCACGCTCAGACCCTCGACCGCCGAGACCACCGAGATCGCGGGCGTCAGTACCGCCTCGCCGTAGAAGAGCGAGGCGCCGAACAGCCCGAGTGCGACCACGAACAGCCGCCAGCGCGGGCGCTCGCGCACCGCCGAGCTTGCCAGGGCGATCAGCGCCATGGTCCCGCCTTCGCCCTTGTTGTCGGCGCGCATCACCAGCACCACATACTTGAGCGACACGACGATCACGAGCACCCAGAAGATCGCCGACAGCCCGCCCAGGATGTTGGCCGTATTGAGCGCGATGCCGTGGTCCGGCGCGAAGGTTTCCTTGACCGCGTACAGCGGGCTCGTGCCAATGTCGCCATAGACGACGCCCAGCGCGAGCAGCGTCAGCGCGGCACGGGTTTGATCCGGGTGTCTTGCGTTGGCCAGAATTCTGTTGTCTTGCAGGGGTGGGCGCGGAGTCTGCTCCCGCACCGCACAAAGCGCAAATCAGCTCGTGCAAACCCTTGCAAGCACGAATAAAATCAACGAGCTATGCGCGCACCTGCGCACCAGATGAAACATCCCAACTGGTATGAACGGCACGTTCTTCCCTACCTGACCGATTTCGCCTGCGGAAACAAGCACGTTCGGCGGCAGCGGCAGAAGGTGGTGCCGCTGGCGCAGGGGCGCGTGCTCGAGGTCGGCATCGGCACCGGGCTGAACCTCGCGTACTACGACCGGGCGAGGATCGAGAAGATCGTCGGGCTGGATCCGGGACTGGACATGCACCGGCTGGCGCGAAAGCGCGTCAAGCGTTCCGGGCTCGCGGTGGAGCTGGTCGGCCTGTCGGCCGAGCGGATTCCCTATGACGCGGGCAGCTTCGACACGGTGCTGGTCACCTACTCGCTGTGCACCATCGCCGATCCGCTGGCGGCGCTCGGTGAAATGGGCCGCGTGCTCAGGCCGGACGGAAAGCTGCTGTTCTGCGAGCACGG
>JACOVA010000122.1 GCA_016177575.1 Betaproteobacteria bacterium | reverse complement strand
GCGTACTCGCGCACCGCCGCCTCGCCGCGCGCGCGGATCTCCGCCAGCATCTCGTCCACGACCTTGCGCGCGGTCGCGGTCTCGGTTTCCGGCGTCTTCGCCGCCTTCTTCAGGTATTCGGTCATTTCGAGTAGAGGACCCCCGGGAGCCAGAGCGCGAGCTGGGGAAAGGTCATCACCAGCACCAGCCCTGTGGCTTGAAGAATCATGAACTGGAGCATGCCCTTGTAGATGTCGGAGAGCGCCCACTGCGGCGCGACGCCCTTCAGGAAGTACGCCGAGAGCGCCACCGGCGGAGACAGCCACGCCGTCTGCAGGTTCACCGCGACCAGGATGCCGAACCAGGTGACGTTGAAGCCGAGCTCCTTCACCATCGGCAGCATGATCGGCAGGAAGATGAGAACAATCGGGACCCACTCGAGCGGCCAGGCGAGCAGGAAGATCACCGCCATCAGGAGCACGAGCACGAACATCGGCGGCATGTCCAGGCCGAGCAGCGCCTGCGTCATCATCATCGGCGTGCCCAGGCGCGAGAACACCGCGCCGAAGAAGTTGGAGGAGGCGACCAGGAACAGGATCAGGCACGACACCTCGAGCGTCTTCAGCACCGAGCCGTAAAGCAGCTTCCAGGTCAGGCGCCGGTAGACGATCGTCAGGAGCAGCGACCCGGCGGCACCCACGGCGGCGCCTTCCGTGGGCGTGGCGAAGCCGAACAGGATCGAGCCGAGCGACGCGAGCACCAGCACCGCGGGCGGCACCAGGCCTTGCAGGAACTCCTTGAGGACTTCCATCCCGGAGTCCGCGTGCTCGGCCTCGGGGAGCGCCGGGCCGAGGGCGGGGTTCAGCCAGCAGCGCACCATCGCGTACCCGGTGTAGATGCCCGCAAGCGCAAGGCCCGGGAGAATCGCGGCCGCGAAAAGGTCGGTCACCGGCACGCCGATCACCGGGCCCATCACCACCAGCATGACGCTCGGCGGGATCAGGATGCCGAGCGTGCCGCCCGCGGTGATGATTCCGGCCGAGAGCTGGACGTCGTACTTCGAGCGGTCCATCGCCTTTGCCGCCATGATGCCCAGAAGCGTCACCGAGGCGCCCACGATCCCGGTCGCCGCGGCGAAGATCGTGGCGCAGAACATCACGGCGATGAAGAGCGAGCCGTGCACGCGCGCGAGCGCGAGCTGCACCGAGCGAAACAGCCGCTCGAGCAGCCCGGCCTGCTCGAGCAGCAGCCCCATGAAGACGAACAGCGGGACGGAAGCGAGCGTCTGCTCGCGCATCACCTGGAAAAACTGGAACACCATCAGGTGAAACACGGTGTCGCCGAAGCCGGCGTAGCCGAACAGGATGCCGAGGATGATGAGCGTGAAGGCGATCGGAAAGCCGATGAAGATCCCCGTGAGCAGGGAGACGATCATCCAGATGCCGATCGTCTCAGGGCTCATGGCTGACCAGCTCTTCCATGACCTTGTGCACCACGAGCCAGCGCCCGATGCGCAGCGCGTAAACGCACTTCAGGAACTCGGAGACGCCCTGCAGCAGCAGCAGCGCCGCCGCCGCCGGGATGACCGCCTTGAGCGGATAGATCACCGGCATCCAGGAGCTGCCGGCGGTGCGCTCGTCGCGCAGCCACGAATTCCACGCGAACTCGCCGCCCAGCCAGAGGAACACCGCGATGCCGGGGAAGAAGAGGAACAGGTAGCACAGCGCGTCCACCGTCGCCTGCGTGCGCACCGACCAGTTCTGGTAGAGGAAGTCGGTGCGGATGTGCGCCCCGCGGTACAGCGTGTAGGCGGCGCCCAGCATGAAGAGCGCGCCGTAGAGCATGTAGCTCGTGTCGTACGCCCACTGCGTAGGCGTCGCGACGTAGCGCACCACGACCTCGTAGGTCATGGTCGCGATGAGCGGCAGGATGAGCCAGGCGACGATCCGCCCCGACCAGGCGCTGATTGCGTCAATCAGCCGGATCGCACGCACCAGCCTTCCGGATTCCTGTTGCATCGTCGCTCCCAAAAAAAGAGGCGGCCACCGGCCGCCTCTGGCGCTCGCCGGTCGGCCGGCGTTACTTGGCGTCCTTCAGGTAGGCCTCGCCGACCGAAGTGTTGGTCTTCTGGATCATCACCCAGTAGGGCACCACCTGCTTGGCGAACACGGTCTGCGAGTCGAGCACCTTCTTGAAGAAGGGATTCTTCGCCGCATTCTCCGCCATCACCTTCTTGGTGGCCGCCATGAACTGCGGAAAATACTCCGCGGGCGTCTCCATCACCTTGACGCCGTGCTTGGTGGTGAGCTCGGTGAGCGCAAGCGCATTGGCGCGGATGCGGTACGCGGTGGACTCCATGAGCGAGGCAAGCGCCGCGCCTTCGAAGATCGCCTGCACGTCTTTCGGCAGCTTGTTCCAGAAGTTCTTGTTGATGTAGATGTCGGCGTTCACCGTGTTCTGGTGCAGGCCCTGCAGGTAGTAATACTTGAATGCGCGGTGAAAGCCGTACGCGAGGTCGGTGACCGGGCAGCACCATTCCGCCGCGTCCAGCACGCCGCGCTCGGCGGAGGGGATGATCTCGCCGCCGGGCAGCGCGATCGCCGTCACGCCCATCTCCTTGTAGATCGCCCCGGGAATGCCGGGCGGCGTGCGGAAGCGGCGCTTGCGAAGGTCGGCCATGCTGTTAATCGGCTCCTTGAACCAGCCGAGCGCCTCGGGTCCTACCGGCTGCACCATGAAGCCGACCAGGTTCATCTTCATGTGCTGGTCCCACATCTCGCGGTAGAGCTCCTTGCCGCCGCCTTCGAGGAACCACGATACCCACGCCATCTGGTCCATGCCCAGGCCCGAGCCGCCGGAGGGCGAGCCGAACAGCATCGCCGCCGGGTGCTTGCCCGACCAGTAATGCGTCCAGGCGAAACCCGACTCGACTAGGCCCTTGTCCACCGCGTCGAGGATTTCGAAGGCGCCGACTACTGCGCCGTCCGGAAGCACCTCGATCTTCAGGCGCCCGCCGGTCATGGCGTCGACGCGCTGCGAGAACTTCCCCAGCATCTTGAACTCGTCGGCCGCGGCCGGCACCGCGGTCTGCAGCCTCATCTTGAAGCTCTGCTGCGCTTGAACCGCGCCCGGCAGGAATGCCGCGGCGAGCGCAAGCGCCGCGATTCCCTTGATCCATGAACGAAGCTGAGCCATACAATCCTCCCCCTCGGTAGATGAGCTCCGAATGAAACCGCTTTCAGAGGCTATTAGCCGTATTTCAGCTAGTCAAGCTGCGGCGCAACAGAAAATGACTGCAAACGTTTTCATTCCCCGGTGTAGAGTGGCGCGCGATGACTCGCCGGACCAACCCGAAGCTGAGTGACGTCGCGCGCGGGGCGGGGGTTTCACTGGCAACTGCTTCGCGAGCGCTTTCCGAGCCCGAACTGGTGCGCGGCGATACGCGCGAGCGCGTGCGCGAGGTCGCGGCCATGCTCGGCTACGTGCCGCACGGCGCCGCCCGGGCGCTCGCCACGCGCGAGTCGCGCACGGTCGGCGCCCTATTTCCGCCCGTGGACAACCCCATATTCGCGGCGGCGACCCAGGCGCTCGCCCACGAGCTGGCCATGTCCGGTTACACGCTGCTGCTCGCGACGCACGAGTACGATCCGGCGGCCGAGCTGCAGGTGACGCGCACCCTGCTCGAGCGCGGGGTGGACGGGCTGGTGCTGGTGGGGCTGGACCGCGACCCGGAGCTGTATCGGCTGCTCGCGCAGGCCGGCGTGCCCTACGAGCTGATGTGGTCCCTGGATCCCTCGGGCTTTCACTACTGCGTGGGGGTGGCGCACCGCATCGCCTCGGTGCGCGCCACGCAGCATCTGCTCGACCTCGGGCACCGCGAGTTCGCGGTAAGCGCGGGCCGTACCGCGCACAACGATCGCACGCGCGAGCGCCTTGCCGGCGTGCGCGAGGCGCTCGCGGCGCGCGCGATCGAGCTGCGGCCCGATCGCGTCGCGCAGGCCGAGTTCGTGCTGCCGCAGGCGCGCGAGGCCTGCCGCGAGCTGCTCGCGCGCTCGCCCGGATTCACCGCGCTGGTCTGCGGAAACGACGTGCTCGCGATCGGTGCGCTCGCCGAGTGCGCGAGCCGCGGAATCCGCGTCCCCGAGGACCTTTCGATCGTCGGGTTCGACGACATCGACATGGCTTCGGGCGTCACCCCGGCACTCACCACCGTCCGGGTTCCCGCCGCCGAAATGGGGCGGCGCGCGGCGGCGCGCATGCTCGCGCGTCTGGCGGGACGCGACGTGGAGCGCACCGAGGAGCTGCCGGCCGAGCTGATCGTGCGCGCGAGCACCGGACCCGCGCCGCGATGAGCCAGGCGGATTTCGTCATCGTTGGGGCGGGCAGTGCCGGCTGCGTGCTCGCGAGCCGGCTCTCCCTGGACGGGCGTCATCGCGTCGCTCTTCTGGAAGCCGGACCGCGCGACCGCTCGATCTGGATCCATATCCCGATCGGCTACGGCAAGACGATGTTCCACCCGGTCTACAACTGGGGTTTCTACACCGACCCCGAGCCGTCGATGAACGGCAGGCGCGTGTACTGGCCGCGCGGCCGGTGCCTCGGCGGCTCCTCGTCCATCAACGGCCTCATCTACGTGCGCGGGCAGCCCGAGGACTACGAGCGCTGGGAAGCGCTCGGCAACGCGGGCTGGGGCTGGAAGGACGTGCGGCCGTACTTCGAGCGAAGCGAGATGAGCTGGTCGGACATTGGCGAGCGCCACGAGCTGATGG